>JAFGNR010000224.1 GCA_016926915.1 Anaerolineae bacterium | reverse complement strand
CGGGGATGTCCACGCGTTCATCCGACGGCAGATTGCCGCACACGGGCTGGAAGACCCGGAAGGATTCATCTTTGCAACCGGTCGCGATGCCGGTATTCCCCACAGCAAGGGCGGCGACTCCGCTCCCCTGCGTCTTGGAGAAAGCATTGTGTTCGACATCTTCCCCTGCGAAGCCGGCGGCGGCTACTTCTTCGATATGACCCGCACATTCTGTCTCGGCTACGCGCCGGACAACATAGCGCGGCTCTATGAACACACCCAAGGATGCATCGAGGAAGTTCTGGGCCATATCGCCGCCGGTGAAAAAACCGCGGGCTACCAGACGATGGCCTGCGCCTATTTCCACGCCCTGGGACATCCCACGATCGAAGACGCACCCACTACAGATACAGGGTACACCCACGGGTTAGGCCATGGAATCGGGCTCAACGTCCATGAATCCCCCTGGTTTCGAGGATCAGATACACTCGCCCCAGGACACGTTTTCACCATTGAACCGGGCCTCTACTATCCGGATGAGGGCATGGGATGCCGCCTGGAGGATGTTATCTGGCTCGACGACGACGGCATACCGCACAACCTGACAGACTATCCCTATACCCTGGTCATCCCGGTCGGAAAAGGCAAGCCGGGGCAACGAGAGGAACAGAAATGAGTGTTCGAGTTCTAGGTATCGAGACGTCCTGCGACGAGACGGCGGCAGCCGTCGTCGAAGACGGCAACACCGTGCTTTCCAACGTGATTGCTTCCCAAGTTGATCTCCATGCCCAGTATGGCGGTGTTTTCCCGGAACTGGCCTCCCGCGCGCATGTCGAGGCCATCGTGCCGGTCGTCGAAAAAGCGCTACAACAAGCCCACATCGGCTGGCTCGATCTGGATGCTATCGCCGTTACCTATGGCCCTGGATTACCCGGGTCTCTGCTGGTTGGGCTGAACTTTGCAAAAGGCGCTTCCCTGGGACGGGGCTTACCCCTCATCCCGGTCAATCACCTGGAAGGTCACCTCTACGCGCACTGGCTCAAAACCGACGTAGAGGGCGCCGCCCTCGGCAATTTGCAGTTCCCGGTGCTGGCGCTCATCGTATCGGGCGGGCATACGGAACTGATCCTGATGCACAATTTCGGAAAATACGAATTCATCGGGGGAACCCTTGACGATGCAGCGGGCGAAGCATTCGACAAAGTTGCCCGGATGCTGGATCTCGGTTATCCCGGTGGGCCGGTCATTGAAAAAACAGCGCAGCAGGGGAATCCCCGGGCCTTCAATTTCCCTCGCGCCTGGCTGCCCGGCACCTTCGATTTCAGTTTCAGCGGATTAAAAACCGACGTCATGCGCACCCTACACCGGTACCACGGGCCACGCCCCCTGCGTCTCACTACCGATATGGCGGCCTCTTTTCAGGCAGCGGTCATCGAAGTTCTGGCCGTCAAGACCGCCCGGGCCGCGCGTGAACTGGAAGCCACCGGCGTGCTGCTTTCCGGCGGCGTATCGGCAAACCAGGCTCTCCGCACCGCCGTGCGCGCCCGCGTCAACGTGCCCGTCTACACCCTCCCTCTCAACCTGTGCACGGACAACGGCGCCATGATCGCCGCAGCCGGGACCTTCCGTTATCAGGCAGGCATTCGGGCAGGTTGGGATCTGGATATCGATCCCGGTCTCCGTCTGGCGTGAAAGTCCGGCAATAACGTTTCACCATCACACCTGAAACACGTAGCAAGAAACACCTTGCCATCCGGCTAAATCGGAGTACAATCCAGCCTGATAACAAGCTGCGGAGCCGGACGACCGGCTCCGTTGTTTATGCAGGTAACGAGAAAAAATGAACTATCACGACGCCTTGCGGTACCTCTATAGCCTGGTGGACTACGAGAAGCGGCGTATCGAACGGTATTCGCCCGCGGAATTCCGTTTGGAACGCGTCGTAGATTTCCTGACCCAGCTCGGGGAACCACAGGAACACTATGCAAAGCTTCACATTGCCGGGACCAAAGGCAAAGGGTCGGTGTCGGCGATGTTGGCAGCGGTGGCGCAAGCAGCAGGGAAAACCGTCGGGCTTTACACCTCCCCCCACTTGCATACGTATCGCGAGCGGATGCAAGTAAACGGCGCGCCCATTGAACGCGCGGAAATGGCCGATTTGTTGTCAGAGATCCGCCCCTTTATCCAGACAACGCCCGGCATTACCATTTTCGAAGTCACCACAGCCATGGCCTTTCTCTACTTTGCGCGAC
This sequence comes from Anaerolineae bacterium, assembly GCA_016926915.1. Lineage (GTDB taxonomy): Bacteria > Chloroflexota > Anaerolineae > B4-G1 > SLSP01 > JAFGNR01. Next base: position 9,436 of record JAFGNR010000224.1, on the reverse strand, counting down.
AGCAGGTAGATCTGGCGGTTATCGAAGTAGGTTTGGGAGGACGGCTGGACGCTACCAATGTGATAACGCCCCTTGCCAGCATCATCACTTCTCTAAGTCTGGACCATACTTACCTGCTGGGCGACACGCTCGCGGAAATCGCTTTCGAGAAAGCGGGCATCATCAAACCTGGCGTACCGGTGATCTCCGCACCGCAACCCCCTGAAGCGGAAGCCGTGCTCGTCCGCATTGCCCAGGAGCGCCAATCCGACCTCACACTGACCGGTCACGAATGGGCATGGTCCCTGGTCAACCGCTCACTGACCGGTCAAACCTTCACGGTCACGCGCGTGACGGTGCCCTCCCCGCTTGCCGGGGCGTATACATTGCCCCTTCTGGGCCATTTCCAGCGTGAGAATGCCGCCGCCGCCATCGCGACATTGGATGTACTGGCCGCCCGGGGCCATACCTGGATAACCCGGGAAAACGTGACTCGGGGTCTGGCGCAGACGCGATGGCCTGGACGCATGGAAGTTCTGCAAAGCGACCCACTGGTCATCGTAGACAGCGCGCACAACCCCTACTCCGCCCAGGTGCTCGCCGCATCACTGCAAGAATGGTTCCCGGAGACTCGTTGGATGCTCATTTACGGCGCCTCCAACGACAAAGACATTCCGGGGATGCTCGAGGCGCTACGAACAATCAGTGAGCATATCATCGTGACGCGCTCTTACCATCCACGGGCAGCCGCGCCCTACGTCCTGGCCGACTACTGCGCAGAACTGGGCACGGGCGCCGAAATTGCCGTGAATCCCCGACGAGCCCTCGAACAGGCGTGCCGGCAAATGCGACCGGGCATGGGGGTCCTGGTAACCGGTTCAGTATTCCTGGTCGCCGATGTACGCCAGGCCTGGAGCGAAGACTACCACCTGGAGATTCCCCAGGGAGATTGGGATGACGAACCCTGGTAACCCTATTCCCGGTTGTGATTCTGTAGTGAACCACTGATTTTTTGAGGATAAATATGGATTGGGACAGAATTCCCTTATTACCTGAAGACCTTTTCGACGAAGAAGATCTCTACCGGGAACATCCGGAAGGCCCCTTCGAGGCGATCATCCTTCCGCTCCACGATCTCGTCGTCTATCCCCAGATGGTGACGCCGATTTACGTCGGTCGCCCCCCATCCCTGATCGCTATCGAAAGCGCCTTGAAAGAGGATTGGCCGGTCGTGGCAGTCGCCCAATCCGTTTTCACAGAGGACATCGAATATCCCGGCGAAAAAGAACTTTACCGTCTCGGCACCGAGGTGTCGATAGCACGTTCGATCCGTCTGCCTGATGGCAGCACCAGTGCCATTGTGCAAGGGATCGAACGGATGCGCATCGTGGAAGTCACCCAGGAAGAGCCCTATCTGGTGGCCCTGGTCGAACCGGTGGAGGAGACCTCGGAGATTACCCCCCTGGTCGAAGCACTCATGCGGGCTGTATTGGCAATGTTCGAAAAGGTTGTTCAGCTGAGCCACACCTTGCCCGAAGAAGCCTACATCTATGCCATGAACCTTGACGAGCCGGGGCCTTTGGCCGATCTCATCGCCCAGATGCTCGATCTGCACCTGGATCAGCGGCAGGAGATCTTGGAGACGCTGGATGCCGTCGAACGTTTACAGAAGATCAGTGAGCATCTCGCCCAGGAACTGGACGTTCTGGAACTCGAAGATCAGATCCAGACGCGGGTACAACAAGAGGTCGATCGCTCCCAGCGTGAATACTTCTTGCGTGAGCAGCTGCGCGCCATCCAACGGGAATTGGGCGAGACGGACGTCTTCACCCAGGACATCGTGCGGATGCGCGAGCAGTTGGACGAGGTCGAGTTTCCGGACCACGTCCGCGAGCGGGCCGAGGAAGAACTCACCCGGCTGTCAGGCATGCCTTCGATGGCGCCGGAAGTCGGCATCATCCGTACCTACCTGGATTGGTTGCTGACCCTCCCCTGGACCAAGACGACAACCGATAACCTTGACCTGAAGCACGCCGCCGAGGTTCTGGAATCACGTCACTACGGACTACCCAAGGCCAAAGAGCGGATTCTGGAATACATTGCCGTTCGCAAACTCGCCCCGGACAAAAGCCGTAGCACCATCCTCTGTTTCGTAGGCCCGCCCGGCACCGGAAAGACTTCCCTGGGGCGCTCGATTGCCGAAGCCCTGGGCCGGGAGTTCGTTCGGGTCTCCCTCGGTGGGGTACGCGATGAGGCAGAGATTCGCGGACACCGGCGCACCTACATCGGTGCACTTCCGGGGCGCATCATTCAGACGATGCGCCGCGCCGGCACCATCAATCCCGTCTTCATGCTGGACGAAATCGACAAATTGGGGCAGGACTTCCGGGGCGATCCCTCTTCTGCGTTGCTCGAAGTCCTGGATCCGGAACAGAACCACGCTTTCTCCGATCACTATCTGGAAATCCCTTACGACCTGTCCCAGGCATTATTCATCACTACCGCCAACATCCTGGATACGATTCCGCCGGCTCTCGAAGATCGTATGGAAGTCATCGAGTTCCCGGGCTATACCGATTTGGAAAAGATGGAAATCGCCCGGCGTTTCCTCATTCCCAGGCAAGTGGATCTCAATGGAATCATCTCCAATCCCCCACACTTCCCGGACAAAACGTTGCACCAATTGATTCGAGGCTATACCTACGAGGCGGGCGTCCGCAATCTGGAGCGCGAAATCGGCAGCCTGTGTCGCAAAGCAGCGCGCCGGTTGGCAGAGGACAAACGACCGCTGAATACGATCTCGTTGCAGACCGTAGAGCGGTACCTGGGAGCCCCACGCTACCAGCACGAGCGTCTCGAACAACAGGCGCAAATCGGGCTGGCAATGGGGATGGCATGGACCCCCAACGGGGGCGACCTGTTGCCGGTCGAGGTATCCCTGGTGCCCGGAAAAGGCAGTTTGACCCTCACCGGGCAAATGGGCGACGTGATGCAAGAGTCGGCGCAGGCTGCCTATACATATTTGCGTTCGCATGCCGATGAGTGGGAAATCGATTCCGAAACCTTCGAAAAAACCGACATTCACATCCACCTACCAGAAGGCGCCATTCCCAAGGATGGGCCTTCCGGCGGCATTACCATTGCGATCGCCTTGATTTCGGCCTTCGCCGAAGTCCCGGTGCGCCATGATGTCACCATGACCGGAGAAATCACCCTGCGCGGCAGAGTGCTTCCGGTCGGGGGGTTGAAAGAAAAACTGCTCGCTGCCCACCGGGCCGGTGTGCGTACTGTGATTCTGCCAAAACGGAACGATCGGGACCTGCAAGAGATCCCGAAAAACGTCTTACGCACTCTCAATCTGGTCCTGGCAGAAAATATGGAACAGGTGCTTGAAGCAGCCCTCTATGACGCGGTTGAGGAACCGGAACCACCTCCGGACTCAACCGGCCCCGCGCCGGATACAGACCTATCCTGATCACAAAACACGCGGCGCACCTGACGGTGCGCCGCGTGCGATTAGGGGGGCATTCCGATTGATCCACAGCCCTAGTAAATCGGCTTGATCAAACCGTAATCCCCATTTTCACGCTTATAGACGACACTGAGCTGCCCATCCGTACCGTCCAGGAACACGTAAAAGAAGTGGCCGAGCAACTCCATCTGGTCGACGGCTTCTTCGGGCGTGATCGAATTCACCTCAAAACGCTTGACGCGAACGATTCTTCCTCCCTGCTCCAATTCTGACGGCGATTCCTCTTCCAGCCCCAGCGGCATCTCAGGGACGTCCGAACGGCGATCGAGTTTGCGCTGTTTATAACGCTTGATCTGGCGCTCCATCTTGTCCATGACCGCATCGAACGCTGTAAAGATATCTCCGGCCCGCTCCTCGGCGCGCAGAATGTTGCGTTGGATATGAATGGTGATCTGCGCAACCATACGACGGGAAGCATCCCGGACATTCGTCGCGCTCAAGTCGATGCGCACACTGTCGATCGTCGGTAAGTAACGCGAGAATTTCTCGATCTTCTTCTCGACATACTCACGTAATCGATCGGTCAGCTCCAGATTTCGATTGTAGATTTGCACGTCCATAGGTCCTCCAATCACAGTTAGGATGTAAAACTCTAGGGTGCTCGCGCCAGCGTGAAGGCATTCACCGCTTCGGCTCCCACATTCAACAAGACGCCGGCGCAAGCCTGCAACGTCGCTCCAGTCGTCATCACATCATCAATCAAAACCACACGACAGCCTGTCAAATCCAGCCCTTCGGCGCATACAAATGCATTGACCACGTTCGTACGGCGTTGTTCGCGACTCAGCTTGGTCTGTGATAACGTGTTACGTACCCGGTACAAAACGTGAGGCGCCATAGGTATCCCGAGATGCTTCCCAAGCTCTCGCGCCAACAATGTGGCCTGATTGTAACCGCGTCTGGCCTCTCGTCCAGGATACAAGGGCACAGGCGCCAGCAAGTCGGCCTCCATAGCATATCCCAGCCACGACGCAGCCATCGTCTGACCCAAGGCAGCCGCCACTTGGCGCCCGCCGCGATACTTCAGCGCATGAATGGCGCCGCGAATAGGCTCCTTGTAAAGAAATACGGCTCTACTGCGCTGCACAAGAGGGGGATTCGTCTCACACTCACGACAGATGGAGCCTCCATTCCAGGGACGACCACAGCGAGTGCAAACGCGGGTCTGCAAAGGTTGGATTTGAGAAGCACATTCGTCACAAAGCCAGACGCCAACACGTTCGCATACCACACAGCTGGGGGGGAATAGAAGATCCAGACCCCAGCGGTATGCATAGCCCAGAGCACGAACCAGAATATGTGTGCGGCTTGTTTGGGGTGCGGCGACGACGTCCTCCACCAGGTAGTTCTCTTCAAACCAGACGAACTTCGCGAGAGAACGACTAAATGCCGAAAATGCCGGAATCTTTCATCTGCAAAGCAGCCGGACCCAACAACACGATAAGAATCGTTGGGAAGATGAAGAAAACCAATGGGATCATGATCTTGACAGGCGCCTGACGCGCCTTCTCTTCAGCCCGTTGGCGACGCTTGATGCGCATCTGCTCCGATTGGATACGCATCACCTTAGCCATACTCACGCCCAACTGATCTGCCTGCACAATGGCAGCAACAAATGACGTGACATCAGCTACGTCAAGGCTATTCGCCATATCACGAAGCGCCTCACGACGCAGTTTGCCCACCTGCATCTCCTGGACTGTACGGGCAAAGGCCAGGCTCAGCTCATTCTCCCATTTTTCGGCCACCTTGGACATGGAAGCATCGAACCCTAACCCGGCCTCCACACAAATAGTCAAGAGGTCCAGAGCATCAGGCAACGATTTGAGTACATCTTCCTGACGTTTCCGAATCCGCGACGTAAGCATGAGTTGGGGAATGATGAACCCAAAGACAAAACCGCCTATAATGATCAACAAGCGTTGAAATGCAGGGACATCGCTTGCCAGGCTAGCCAAGACAAAGCCCAGTACCGCGCCCGCGGCAGAAGTTCCCATGCGAATGCCGAAGAACTGCGCCGGTTTCATCTTATGCAAGACACCGGCAAGCCGCAACTTCTGTTCCGCCTGCTCCATCGAGTGCTTGGGCGTCATACGTTGCGCCAGCTGCCCCAGGGCCTTCACCATGGGTTTGACCACACGTTCGGTGAAAGGCTGCGAAAGCTCCAATTTCTCGAGGGAAATTGGCTCCCCCATAGCCGCCATCTCTTCCAGCCGCTCATCCAAACTCTGTGTGGAACCCACCCCTCGAAGCATCAGAAACGCGACAGCGCCGCCCACCAAAACCACCAGCGCAACGATTCCTAACATGCTCGTTTCCCTTTCAGACTTCAATATCCACGATTTTCTGGATGACGACGTAACCGACTACAATCAGAACTGCCGAAATGCCCAACATAATCCACCCACAGGGGTCTTCGAAAAGTGGTTGAATGAAGCCAGGATTGTAAAAGTAGATAAACGCTCCGAGTGCAAAAGGCAATAAGGTAATCAAATAGCCGGTATACCGTCCTTGCGAAGTCAAAACCTGAATTTCCCCTTTGATCCGCACACGCTCGCGGATCGTGAAGCTAATCGCATCCAGGACCTCAGCGAGGTTACCACCTACTTCACGCTGTACCCCCATAGCTGTGATCATCAAATCCAGGTCAGGACTTGGCATCCGCCGTAGCAAATTCTGCATCGCCGTATCAAATGAAACCCCCAGCTGCATCTCCAGAACCACACGCCCAAATTCGGTAGCAATGGGGTCCGGCATCTCCTTCGAAATGACGTCCATAGCCTGAAGTGAACTGTAACCAGCGCGCAAAGAGTTGACCATCAAGTTGATGGCATCCCCTAGCTGAGTGTTGAAGGTTTTGAGCCGCCGCCCCTGAAGATACGACACATACCAGCGCGGGGCAAAGAACCCAACGACCAATCCAACAGGAATCAGTACCGGTCGCTTGACAATGTAGAAGATCAAGGCGGCCGACAGGGCGATGGTGATGCTCAAAACCAGGTATTCGCCAACGGTGACCTTCAAATCGGCCCGGGCCAACTGGGTAGAAATCGTATTTGCAAAGCCACGCCCTCTGACAGCGCGATCGACCGCCGCGCCAATTACCGAAGAGTCGCTGGCTTCTTTTCTCTTTTCCCGGCGACTGGCCTTTGGTTCTCGCCCGCCGACACGTTCTTTGACGAGATCTTCGCCTGCTGGACGGCGGACGAGAGCCAGGATCAGAAGCAACAAGCCGCCCGCACCCAGAACACCAAATACCCATCCCATCGGAAGTCTATCCTTTGCTTTCTGAAGGTCCTACGGTCAGCTAGCCGCTGGCCACTGAACCCGCTGAGAGGGTCTAGTACCCTCGCAAACGATCGCCGACGCCAAAGATTGCCGGCGGCAGGTGAATACCTGCCTGTTCGATGCGATCGATGAACTTGGGGCGAATCCCCGTCGGTCGTAGGCGACCAATCACCTTCCCATCTTCATAGCCTACCTGCTCAAACTTGAAGATATCGGCCGTGGTAATGACGTCGCCTTCCATCCCCTGAATCTCGGTGACTGCAACCACGCGACGAGATCCATCCCGCATACGTTCCAACTGGATAATCAAATCGATGGCAGCGGCAATCTGCTCACGAATAGCGCGATGGGGCAGTTCCATGCCCGACATCAGGACCATGGTCTCCAGACGCGACAACCCTTCGCGACTGTTATTGGCATGAATAGTCGTCATACTACCCTCATGCCCGGTATTCATAGCCTGCAACATGTCCAGAGCCTCGCCTTTGCGGCACTCTCCGACGATAATACGATCCGGACGCATTCGCAGGGCATTCACGACCAGGTCGCGAATGGTGATTTCACCTTTTCCTTCAATATTGGGGGGACGAGATTCCAGGGTGACGACGTGTTCCTGCCGCAGCTGAAGTTCCGCGGCGTTCTCGATGGTCAAAATACGTTCATCACCGGGAATGAAACTCGACAGAACATTAAGGAACGTCGTCTTCCCGGTGCCCGTGCCCCCCGAGATGATGATATTGAGCCTGGCGATTACGGAAGCACGCATGAACTCTACAATCTCCTCAGTCACCGAGCCAAACCGAATCAGATCCTCGATAGTCAAAGGCTTCTTGAAGAATTTCCGAATCGTCAATACCGGCCCCACCAGAGAAATCGGGGGAATGATCGCGTTGACGCGTGAACCGTCTTTCAAACGGGCATCGACGCGAGGACTGCTTTCATCGATACGACGCCCCAACGGCGCTACAATACGCTCGATGATGCGCATCAAGTGATCAGAAGACTCAAAAACGATACCGGCCTTCTCGATTTTGCCACGACGTTCCACGTAGACACTTTTGGGACCGTTCACCATGATTTCGGTGATTGTTTCATCCGCCAACAAAGGTTCCAAAGGTCCCAAACCGAGAATCTCCGCCACGATCTGCTCGAAAAGCCGCTCGCGCTCGACCCGGCTGAGCACGATGCTCTCTTCCTGCAGAATGGCTTCATACATCTGCCGAATCGTTTGCCGGACCTCGTCGGTCCGGGAGATGTCCATGCTTGGGTCCAATTCCGCGACCAGACGATTCTGGACACGTGTCTTCAAATCGATGTAAGCATCTCGGGCAGGCGAAACCGCCCGGCGTTGCTGCACGCTCCCCGAGGCAGGAGGTTGTGGCAATTGATCAGAACCCTGGCTCGTTCCAGTCTGGCCAGGTTGTTTCCGCTCGATCCGTCTCAATAAGGACACAGTGCGCCTCCTACACTACCCGCATGCCATGATCACAAGAGATGCCCCAAACCGGCTCGCTTTGCAGGTGATTCTTCATTATTCTGTTCTTCGACTGCGAATCGTTTCTCGATCAACTGGGCAAGCCGTTGAAAGGTCTGACTCACTTGCGCGCGAGATTCCTGTATCACACAGGGAACGCCGTAATTCGCCGCGCGCAAGACGACACGCTCGTCAAGTGGAACGTGAATCAAAGCCGGCATCATGGCACGTTCGATCGCCTCGGGCTGAATTCCCATGCGCTTGTTATCAACCCCATTGATGATCAACCCGACTTTATCCATACTGTATTCCATCTTCTGGAGCAAAGCCAGGAACGATCGCACTCCCCGAATCTCGGGAATAATCGGCCGTGTGGGCACCAGAATGAGATGACTCAAATCCAACAGGGCCAGGGTAACGTCATCGACGCAGTGTGCCGTATCAATAAACAGATAATCGAACTCATGCCGCATAAAACTGATGATGGCCTCTACCCTGCGATTTCGCCCTGTTTCTGGAGCGATTTCCCCCCGCAGGGTTTCCGCTTCTTCCGGAGAAGCCGGGGCCGCCAGCACCTTGAGTCCAGAGGGATGAGGTATCATCACCGTGTTAAGTAGTTCAATATCGAGTTCGTGGGCCCGAGGGGCTAAATCAGCCACAGTTCTCGTGGGTTGGAGCTTCAGAAAGATAGCGACATCACCGAATTGCAGACTCAGGTCCACCAGACCCACTTTGGCTTCCGCACCCAGGAGATTCTGCAAAGCGATACTCGTGTTGACGGCGATCGTCGTGCAGCCGGTGCCGCCCTTGGGACTGAATACCGTAATAACCTTACCCTCGCGAGACGCTGAGGACCCGGCGCCTCCTGATGACGACGCACCGGCAACCGGCGACAAGCTATCCGTTGTAATGCGTACCCGCAACTTGGCCATGCGATGGATCGCGTCCAGCAGCTCGTCGGCGCTGGGAGGCTTGGTCAGGTAATCGCGCGCTCCGGCCATCATGGCGCGGCGCATATAATCCGACTCTCCCTGCACAGAAAGCATGACCACCTGTGTCGCCGGAGACACTTCAAGCAACTTGCCGGTCGCGGTAATGCCGTCTATCCCCGGGAGATTGATATCCATCAACACGACATCAGGCCGTATCGAGCTTGCTGCTTG
>JAFGNR010000223.1 GCA_016926915.1 Anaerolineae bacterium | reverse complement strand
TAGCGACCGCCGGTGTGCTTTTGGGGAGGAAAAAGAAGAGATAGGGGCGTAGGATAGAGGCTAGAGGTGGGATGCACTTGCAAGTGCATCCCACCTTTTTGATGCTGCTTGCCAAAATGCTCTCATGGGGTCAAAATGGGGGTGTGGGCTGCCGCTTTAGGATATGGTATCCTGTCAATCCCGTAAATCCTGTTGAGTTTCAAAGGAGTCTTTCATGAAGACGTCAGATCGTAACGTACTGATTGCTATCCCTGTGGTCATCCTGGTGGGTCTGGGCGTGGCGCTGGCCGGAAGCCAGGGCAGCGCCTCGGCCTTGGGGATGCCGCTCTTTGGCCTGGCGGTGGGCCTGGCGTTCTTGATTCAGTGGTTAGCCTTCATTCCGGCCTACCTCCTGCAAACCGAGAAATTCTTCGATATCACCGGCAGTTTCACCTATATCTCTGTGACGACGCTCGCCGTGCTCCTCAGTCCCCAGATCGATGGCCGGTCGCTGCTGTTGCTGGCCCTGGTAGCGATCTGGGCTGCCCGGCTGGGTACCTTCCTTTTTCGTCGCATCCATAAGGCCGGGAAGGATGATCGCTTCGACGCCCTCAAGCCCTCTTTCCCGCGTTTTTTCAATGTCTGGAACCTGCAAGGCTTGTGGGTGACCTTCACACTGGCGGCGGCGCTGGCGGCTATCACCACTGCCACGCGGCAGCCGTTGGGGTGGGTCGCCCTGGCGGGGTTCCTGGTCTGGGCATTCGGATTCGGCTTCGAGGTGGTCGCCGATCTGCAGAAGAGTCGCTTCCGGGCGCAGCCGGAGAACAAGGGGCAGTTCATCCGCACCGGTCTCTGGGCGCGTTCCCGGCACCCCAACTACTTCGGAGAAATCGTGCTCTGGATCGGCGTGGCGATTATCGCCATCCCTGTCCTGCGCGGCTGGCAGTGGATCACGTTGATCTCCCCGGTGTTTGTTACCCTGCTGCTCACGCGCATCAGTGGGGTGCCTATGCTGGAGAAAAAGGCCGACCAGAAGTGGGGCGGTCAGGAAGACTACGAGGCGTACAAAGCACGCACACCGGTGTTGATTCCGAGATTGTGGGGAATGGGGAATGGCGAATGAGCGAATGGGGAATGGATGTGGATATGACAGATCACGCGTTGCGCGGGTTTGCGCTGGCAACCTATTTGGTATCGCAGATTCATCCCTATAACTTTGCACTGGCGGTCCGGGTTCGGGGCGCCCTGACGCCGGACCGGATTCGGCAGGCCCTCGATCAGGTGCGGCAATGCTATCCGGATACCAGCGCGCGGGTGACCGGCGCCGGGGACGGCGCGCCTCGTATGGCTTGCGACGACAGCCTGGCCTATCCGCTGGCGACCATGCCGCGCACACACGCCAATGCGTGGGAGGCGGCGTTGATCTCGAATGCGAGTCAACCCTTTGATTTGTCGCAATCGCCGCCCATCCGTGTGGTCTGGATGCGCGGCGATACGGTCTCTGACCTGATCTTTGTCTTTCACCACGCCTTCGCCGATGGTCTGGCGGCGGTCTCCCTGGTGCGGGATTTCCTAACCTTCCTGGGTGACCCCGGCGCCGGAATCGATTCGGCGCCTCCGGCGCCGCCATTGCGCGACCTGCTCCCTGATTTTGCCGGGAAACGGGGCGTCGTCTTGGGTGCGCAGCTGAAGGCGGCGCTGTTCAGGACGTTTGTGGTGCGAGGACGTCAAGCGGCGCCCCTGGTCGATTCTGGCGCTGCCGGGCGGGTGTGGCGCGTGCAACCCTGGACCCTGTCGCCGGAACAGACCACCGCGCTGGTAACGCGCTGCCGGGCCGAGGGGACGACGGTTCACGCGGCGCTGGTCACGGCTTTTCTGCGCGCGTTCGGCGCAGTGCGCGGCGGCGGTTGGAAACGGAAGGTCCAGAGTCCGGTCAGCGTGCGGGACCGGTTGCGCGAACCGGTGGGGAAGGCTTTTGGCTTCTACATCGGCATGGTGACATTCAAGGCCAACTTCGCGCCGGAGCGCGACTTCTGGGATGTGGCCCGCGACGTCAAAAAGGAATTCATCCGGCGCGCGGGCGACCGGCCCCTCTTAGGGGCGTTGGCAGACCAGGTGGTGGTGCTCGATGAGCTTGCCGCCGTCCTCACACCGGCGGATGTTGCGCGCTCTTTCGAGCGCGTCGATTACGACCTCTCCATTACCAACCTGGGGCGGCTGGAGTTCCCGTTGCACTACGGCGCCCTAACCGTGGAGGCGCTCCATGGCCCGGCGGTGCTGGCCCGGCCCGACGAAGTCGTGCTGGGTGTACTCACGGTGGGCGGGCAGTTGACTTTTACGTTGACCTTTGCCGAAGCGCATTTGCCGCTTGCGGAGGCGGAAACGATCAAGGAGGACGCCATGGCGCGGCTCGCGGCGGCGACCGGCGCCATCTGAATCAAATCTGTAGGTCCTCTTTATGGTTTCTTAACAACTCCTCGCTATTCTGTAAACATCAAGCGAGGAGTTTACATATCATGAAACGTATAATGGTTCTGCTTTTGGTTTTGGTCCTGGCGGCGTCTCTCGTCGCCTGTACCGGCGAGACCGGCGCTGCGGATCCTATGGTGATCTTCCAACCCGGCAATAACTCTGGGGATGATTCGGTTGCGGCGGCTGCGGATGAACCAAGCGCGCCAGCGACCGCGGTCGCGATTGCGGTGACGTACGACGCCGAGGATCTGGAGATTGCTTCGGACCCCGGCGATGCCGTCATGATCACATTGTCCGGCGATACGGTCACGGTTTCTGGGGATGGCGTCGGGGTCGAAGGGAGCGCCGTGACCATTACGTCCGCGGGCGCTTACCATCTCAGCGGCACGCTGGACGATGGGCAGATCATTGTGGATACGGAGGATGTGGGCGTGGTGACGCTGATTCTCAACGGCGTGGATGTCGCCTGTACCACCGGCGCGCCGCTTTACGTGGCCAACGCGGAGAAGGCTGTCGTCACCTTGGCTGCCGGGAGCGTCAATACCTTGATCGATGGAGCTTCCTACGTCTTTGCGGATCCCGAAACGGAGGAGCCCAACGCCGCGCTGTTCAGCAACGACGATCTTACCATCAACGGCGAGGGGGCGCTGACCGTTCAGGCTAATTACAACAATGGCATTGCCAGCGACGACGCGCTCAAGATTACCGGCGGCGTTCTCACCGTCGTTGCCGTCCATGACGGCATCCAGGGTAAGGATTACGTCGCCATCAAGGCCGGGAGCATTACAGTGATGGCCGGCAATGATGGTGTGCAGGCCACCTCGACGGAGGATGCGGAGCAGGAGCCTGCCCTGAGCGAGTCGCAGGAGCCTGCCCTGAGCGAGTCG
>JAFGNR010000222.1 GCA_016926915.1 Anaerolineae bacterium | reverse complement strand
GCTGCCAAAGGTGATGTGACTGCGATTCCCTTGACTGCGGAGGCTGCCGTCGGGCGCGGCGCGGGCCTGCTGGATATGGCGGCGTACCTGCGACATGATCAACGGCCTGGCGCCGGGCGCCATGCGGTTCATCGCGCCTCGGGTGAGCTAGCCCTGCACGTTCTCGAAGCCATGAGTGCGCTCGACGAATCGGCGCGCTTGGGTCGCGCGGTCACATTGACCACGAAAGGACGCCGTCCATGAACTCCTGTCTCTGGTCGGGCCGCGATAACTGCGCCGGCGATTGCGTCACGCGGATCGCGCTTTGCGCATCTCCGTGGTTTTTCAGCGTGACTCTGTGTCAAAAGACGTTTCGGACGGGGTTTACACCGTTGGTGGACGGTAGTGACATTGGCAAAAATCGGGCTTTTCTCTATTATGGTGATGATAGCGACATATCCCTCACTCATCGGACTGAAATTAACGTGAAGTCAGTGACAGATCGGAGACCTCATGGAATCTAGACGTAGTGATATCCTTAAACCAGCCCTTGAGGGCGGCGCCCCAGCGATGCCCGCACCCTGCCCGCCGATGTACCCTGGCGGTAATCTCATTGACGCGCGCGAAGAACGCGCCGTCATCGACACCCTTCGCCAAAAACGGCTATTCCGTTACTATGGGCCTACTCCAGGACCCTCCAAAGTCGACGAATTGGAGCAGCGTTTTGCGCAGAAGATGGGCGCCCGGCGCGCTCTGGCGGTGACCAGCGGCACAGCTGCTTTGATCTGCGCCGTGCAAGCCCTGGGCATCGGCCCCGGCGACGAGGTCATCATCCCTGCTTACACCTGGATTGCCACGGCGGCTGCCGTACTCGCTGCCGGCGCTATTCCCGTCGTCGCAGAGGTGGACGCCAGCCTGACCCTCGATCCTGACGACTTACCGAATCGCCTCAGCGACTACACCCGGGCCATCATCCCCGTTCACATGCGCGGCGTTCCCTGCCGTATGGCTGAAATCATGGCTTTCGCACGTGCTCATGACCTCAAGGTGATCGAGGATACGGCCCAGGCCGATGGCGCTACCTATCGCGGACAGCGACTGGGGACGCTGGGCGACGCCGGTTGCTACAGCCTGCAATTCAACAAGATCATTACCTCTGGCGAGGGCGGCATGCTTGTCACCGATGACGAACAGCTGTGGCAACGGGCCCTTATGTATCACGACGTCATTGGTGGGCTGCGCAACGAAATTCCTGCTCAGGATGTGCTGTGGGGCATCAACTTCCGCATGCCCGAACTGCTTGCAGCCGTTGCGCTGGCACAGCTCGATAAGCTCGACCCGCTGCTCGAAACCATGCGCGCGCGCAAAGCAATTCTCCGTACTGCCCTCCGGTCTCTGGCCGAGCAAAAGGGGCTGTATCTGCAAGAGATCCCCGATCCCGAGGGAGAAGCCGCTGTTGCCTTCATTCTCTTTGCTACTGGCCCCGATCAGGCCAGACGACTCTCCCGGGCCATCAGTGCGGAGCACGTCGAAGCCTACACGCTCTACGATCCCAACGAAGTGGACTATCACGTTTACACTCACTGGATACCCATCGTGGCGCAACGCGCTTGGAACCCGGCTAACCTGCCCTGGGCTGCGGCGCCCCGTCCTGTGGATTACTCGCCCGAGGCTTGTCCCCATACCCTCGACTTGCTGAGCCGCGCTGTCCACATCGATGTGAACCCGCTCTATACCGGCGCCGAGATCGAAGCGGTGGCCGAGGCTATCGAGAAAGCGCTTCATTACTATGCCTGAATCCTTTGTTTCCTTCGGCCACTGGATGGTCTTTGGCGAATTTTTCCAGGACATTCCCCTGACGGAATTCGCCGCCCGGGTGCGCGCCATGGGGCTTACCGCTGTTGACCTGAGCGTGCGCGCCGACGGCAACATCCGGCCCGAACGCGTGGAAACTGATCTGCCCCATGCTGCCCAAACCCTGGCTGAAGCAGGTGTGTCTATTGTCAAAATCACCACGGACATCTGCGATGCCGGGCAGCCACTGGCGCAGCGCGTCTTGCTCACCGCCCGAGCGCTAGGCATTCGCTATTACCAGACCGGCAGTTGGATCTACCGCGATTTCGGCAGTCTGCGCGCCTTGCGTGCAGAGGCCCGCGCCCGTTTGCGCGACCTCGCCGACCTCAACGCCGATTTGGAACTGACCGGTTTGATTCAGAATCATTCTTGCGAGCAATTGGGCGCCAACCTGGCCGACCTCGACTTTGTTCTTCAGGACATCGATCCTGCTTATCTCGGCATCTATTATGATCCGGCTCACGCGGCCATTGAGGGTGGAGGGCTGGGGTGGTTGATGGCCCTCGATCTGGTTGCCGAACGTATTGCCGCCCTGGGCGTCAAAGACTTCCGCTGGGTGCCGGGGAACCACCGGCATTGCGGTGGGCAGCGGTTGCAGTCGGCCGAGTTCTGCGCTCTGGGGGCCGGTAATACGCCGTGGCTTGAAATTCTCCTCTTGCTCCGGCGTATGCGGTTCACCGGACCGGTGGTCTTCTTCGGCGAATACCGCGACGAAAACTGTTTCGATATGTTGGGCGCGTCTGCGGCTCTCGACCAGACGGCCTGCGATGTGCAAATCTTCCGGCGTTGGCTTGAGATTCCCTTATCATTGCCTGGAGAGACCCCATGACCGCGACTGTGAAACCACTCATCCCTGTATTTATGGAACCCTGCGACCTGGCAGAGTTCATCACGCCAGCGCTGGCCAAGCGCGCTGCTTGGCCGTTTGAGACGCGCTTTGTGGATTCCAACCAAGGCCTCGCGGCGCTTCTGCCCGCGCTTGAGGAAACCCGCTCACCGGTTTTGATTACCGGTTGGAATGTCTTCGATCTGCCCGACGATCTGCCGGCCCGCGCTCCCCACCTGCGCTATATTGCTTCCAGCGGCGGCTCGGTGCGCTGGATGATTTCGCGCAAAATCCTTGAACAGGGCATCCTGGTCACCAATTGGGGGGGCGCGATCGGACGCCCGGTCGCCGAACACTGTCTGCTACAAATCCTGGCGGCTCTACGCCAGGCTGCGTATCACCAGATTTCCATGCATGTCCACGGCGCATGGGATGATCGGCCTTGGGATCCGCAGACCTGTACCGGGCCGCGCAGCCTGTTTGGTCGCCGGGTGGGGATCCATGGCTTTGGCCACGTCGCCCAGGCGTTGGTCAGGCTGCTCGAACCATTCGGCTGTTGGATTTCCGCCTACGCCCCGCACGACCCGCCGGAAAAATTCGCCGCCGCCGGTGTGTTATGCGCTGCGACCCTGGAATCGTTGTTTGCCGATAATGAAATCATTGTCGAACTCGCCCCGCTCATTTCTGAAACGCGCGGCAGCGTCACCTGGGAGGTCCTCAACCGTTTGCCCGATGGCGGCATCTTTGTCAACAGCGGGCGCGGCGCGGTGGTGGATGAGGTCGCGCTGGTGCGCCTGGCGCGCGAGCGCCCTGTCGCCCTGGCGCTAGACGTCTATTCCGGTGAGCCGTTGCCGCCCGATTCGCCCTTGCGCGGCATGCCAAATGTCTTTCTCACGCCGCATATCGCCGGGCCGACTGCTGATCGCCGTGTAGACTGCGGCCTTTACGCGCTCGAAAACGTCGTGGCCTTTCTCCAGGGGCGCCCCCTCAAGGGGGTGGTGGACCTGTGGCAGTTCGATCATATGACGTAGGATGACCCATGGCGCATTTTGACCTATCGCTACCCGAATTACAGACCTACAAGCCGGATTTACCCGAGCCGGTGGATTTCGACGTGTTCTGGCATGATACCCTGGCGCAGGCCGAACAGGCTGCCTGGGCGCCGTGTTTCGAACCGCTCGACTTACCTCTCACGGTTTTCCAGGTGTTCGACGTGACCTTTGCCGGATTTGATGGTCAACCGGTCAAGGCCTGGTTGATTCTGCCGCGACATGGCGACCGTCCCCGGCCCTGCGTCGTGGAGTTCGTCGCCTATGGCGGCGGTCGCGGGCACCCGCTCGACTGGCTGCACTGGCCCGCCGCCGGTTTTGCTGCGTTTATTATGGATACACGCGGACAGGGCGGCGAGTGGCTTTCCGGCGATACGCCTGACCTTGCCGCCCAGGGTCACGCGCCGCACACGCCCGGTTTTCTGACCCTCGGCCTGCATGCTCCACAGACGCATTACTACCGCCGCCTCATCACCGATGCCGTCCGTGCAGTGATTGCCGCACGCGTGCACCCGGGCATCGATCCGGCGCGTGTGGCCGTCGGCGGGTTCAGTCAGGGAGCGGGCGTGGCGTTGGCTGTAGCCGGTCTGGATGACCGGGTTGTTGCGCTATTGGCCGAAATGCCTTTTCTGTGCGACGTTCCCCGCGCTGCCGTCTTGACGGACGATCCGCCTTACGCCGAACTGGGTGTATGGCTACGCCTCCATCCTGACCGCGAACAGCAAGCTTTTGACACGCTGGCTTATTTCGACGGCGTTGCCTTTGCACGTCGCACTGCTGCCCCTGCTATGTTTGCGGCCGGGCTGATGGACACCACTTGCCCCCCCTCCACTGTCTTTGCAGCGTATCATCATTACCGAGGCCCCAAATCCATGCGCGTTTTCGCCTGGCACCAGCACCAATCCGGCGGTGCGGCCTATCGCGTGGAACAGATCGCTTTTTTGAATCATTGTTTCGAGGTGAATCGATGACACTGCCCGATTGGCTGCTTCAGAAAGCTGCCCGCGTCGAGGCCACGCACCGCTTCGATCCGGACCGCACGGCGTTGTTGGTGATCGATATGCAGGTGGCTTTCTTGCACGCCGACGCTTCGCTGGCAGTCCCACCGGCCTGGGATATTGTCCCCAACGTACAGGCGCTCCTGGCGTTCTTCCGGCAGCGGCGTTTGCCGGTTATTTTCACCGCCTTTGTCGCCAGTCCAGATATTCCTACCTTGCGGGTCGATCCCTTTGGCGTGGAACACCGCCCGCCGCTTCCTGGACAGTCCACTGGCTTCGGCCAACCTTCCGGGAGTTGCCAGCGCGCTGCAACTGGCCCCGAAAGCGCTGCCATCATTCCCGAACTGGCGCCGCTCGCTCACGAGCCCGTCATCCAGGGCTACTCGCTGGATAAATTCTACGGCACGCCTCTTGACCAGTTCCTGCGGGCGCACGACATTCGTTACCTCATGTTAACCGGCGTCATGACCGACCTCTGTGTGCTGGCTACACTGTTCAGCGCGACGACCCGCGAATATCGTGTCACCCTGCTTTCGGACGCTGCCGCTACCCTTTGGCCCGATATTCAGAAAGCCGTTCTTGATATCGTGGCTCGCAAACTGGGGCGTGTTCTCACCACCCAGGCTGCACTCACCGAACTACAGGGAGCCTCTGCATGAAAATCGGAACCGTTGTGTCCCAGATTACGCCGCCCGTTGGTATCCAACTATCGGGTTACGCCGAACGGGTGGGCGTAAGTACCGGCATCTATGATGATCTGCTCCTGCAGACTATTGCGCTCGCACAGGGGGAAACCCGCGCTCTGCTCATCGCTGCTGATCTTATCGGCTTTGGCGATGCTTTCTTTGCCGACGTTAGCCGCATCATCCAGACACGCTTCGCGATTCCACCCGAGAACATCTTGCTGGTGGCTTCTCACACTCACAGCGGCCCGACGATCCCGTACAGCTTCATGGACCTGGATACGCTGGATCAGGAGTACCTTTCCTTTCTTCAAGTCCGCATCCTGGCGGACGCAGCGCTGGCGCTTGAGCGTTTGGAGGGCGACTATCGACTGACCGTGACACAGGGGCGCGCGACCTTTGGCGTCAACCGTCGTAAACCCAATGCCCAGGGCGAGATCGAAATGTTGCCCAACCTCGCTGCGCCGCGCGACGAGCAGGTGCTTGTTGTGCAACTATATGACACCACTGGCCCCCGCCGTGTCATTTTGTTCAATTATGCCTGCCACGCCGACGTGCTGGGGAGCGACAACCACATGATTACAGCCGAATATCCCGGCGCGGCGCGGCGGTTTATCGAAAATGCTCTGCCCGACGCTCTTGCAGTCTATCTCCCCGGCTACGCTGCCGAGATCAATCCGTTCGTGGTCGACGCGCGCGGAGAATTCTACGGGACGTATGAGGACGTCCTGCGACTCGGACGGGATCTGGGGGAGGAGGTGCTGCGTGTGCTGGGGACGCCCTCTCCCACCGATCTCGAACCTGCCCTGGTCTGCCGCGCCGCCGAGGCCACGCTGCCCCTGGGCGAGATTCCGCCCCTCGAACACTTCCGACGTATGGCCGACGCCGACCATAGTCAGCGACCGTCGTGGGAGCCTGATTGGGGTGTCTTTGCACGCCACTTGCTGGCTGACCCTGATACTCACTTGCGTCCCTTTGTGCCTGTACGTCTCACGACCTGGCAATTGGCCGCCGGCGTCACCTTGCTCGGTGTCGGAGCGGAAGCCAGCGTTGAATACGGCTTGTGGATCAAGGCCATGTTTCCCGACCAGGTGATTGTCCCTGTCGGGTATGCCAGTGGGCAGATTGCCTACCTTTCCACCCACCAACAGATCTTAGAGGGCGGCTATGAATCCGAACTGGGCAACGTCTGGTACGGGCATCCTGCGCCCTTTGCCCCGCGCAGCGAGGACGTGTTATTGAATACCATTCGGGAGTTCCTGCGATCATGAAACTGACCGCTCCATCCCCCACTCTGGCGCCTCGCCTGCAACGGGCCTTTGATTTCGCCCAACAGCAGGTATATACGCTCACCCAAAATTACCCGGATTTCTTTCCGATGTATACCATCCAGGGACGCTGGAAACACGCCGGTGAGACGTGGACGAACTGGTGCGAGGGGTTCTTGGGGGGCATGATGTGGATCTTCTACGCCCGTACCGGCGCCACTACCTGGCGCACCCAGGCCGAGCATTACTCGCGCCTGATTGCGCCGCGCCAGGTCGATCGCGACGTGCATGACCTGGGATTTCTGTTTTGGTCTACCTACAAACGTTGGTATGATCTGACTGGCGACGCTGCCGCCAACCGGACCGTCATCACTGCCGGACAGACGCTGGGCTTGCGCTTCAAGGAGCAGGGACAGTATTTGTGTTCTTTCGTCGGCGCTGCCTCATTGTTCATCGACATCATGATGAACGTGGGGATTGTCTTCTATGCGGCCCAGCAGACAGGTGATGATGACTTGCTGCGCAAAGCGCATGCCCATTGCCGGACCACCCGCCGCACTCTGGTGCGCGGAGATGGGAGCACTGCCCACGAAGGGATTTTCGATCTCGAAACCGGTGAGTTCCTACGTCAGACCACCCATCAAGGCTGGCGCGGCGATTCGGCCTGGGCTCGGGGTTTGGCTTGGGCGCTATATGGCTTTGGCGCGGCTTACCAGATGACGGGTGAGTCCACGTATCTGGAGACGGCCTGCCATTGCGCTGATTTCTACCTGCGTCACACGCCTGACGATGGTGTGCCGCCCAACGACTACGATGACCCGCGCCGTCCGGTGCTGCTGGACAGTTCGGCGGCAGCGATTGCGGCCTGTGGGTTGCTCGATCTCTCCGTGGTGGTTGCACTCGTAGGGGATGCGCTGCGTGCCCAAGTCTACCGCCAGATGGCGTTCACGATTCTCCAGACGCTCACCGGCCCTGCCTATCTGGCGTCCGAAACGCCCGGCTGGGAAGGGATTCTGAAGCATGGCGTTTATCATCGTCTCAGGGGCCTGGGGGTTGATGAAAGCGTGATGTGGGGCGACTACTTTTTCGTTGTAGCGCTCAATCGGGCGCTGAAGTTATTGGCGGAGGTGAACGCGTGAACACCATTTCCGGCGCTCCAGTTGCCCTGGTCACCGGCGCCGGGCGTGGTATTGGGCGCGGCATTGCCCTGGCCCTGGCCGAACGAGGATGGATGGTCGCTATCAACTACCGCACCAACCACGCCGCCGCCCAGGCCGCGCTGGACGATGTCCACGCGGCCAGCGGGCAGGGCTTCCTTGTTCGCGCCGATATTGGGAATCTGGATGATCATGCTCCCTTGCTCACAGCCGTCTTGGAACATGCCGGCCGGCTCGATGTGTTGGTGAATAACGCCGGTATCGCGCCTCGTGTCCGCGCCGATATGCTTCATGTTTCGCCGGAGAGCTACGATGAAGTGCTGGGTACCAATCTGCGTGGGACCTTCTTCTTGACCCAGCGGGCGGCGCGGGTGATGCTGGCGCTGCTCGAACAGCAGAAGATTGCCGCGCCTAAAATCATTACCATCACCTCAATCAGCGCCGGGACTGCCAGCCCCAACCGGGCCGAATATTGTCTGAGCAAAGCCGGGTTGGCAATGGCGACCGCGCTTTGGGCGGCGCGTCTGGCCGAGTTCGGTATCGCCGTTTATGAAATCCGTCCCGGTATCATCGAAACCGATATGACTGCCAGCGTGCACGAAACATACGACCGGATGATTGCCGGCGGCCTGCTGCCCATTGCGCGTTGGGGCCGCCCGGAGGATGTGGGGCAGGCGGTCGCCGCAATTGCCGCCGGGGCGTTCCCCTATTCCACCGGCGATGTGTTCTACGTGGATGGCGGTTTTCACGTGTCGCGACTGTGAATGGAGAGAAGAGGCTTGGAGGATAAAAGATAGAGGATGGAAGAGATGAGAGCGCGTGTGCGTGTGGTGACGTTCGGTGAAATCATGTTGCGACTCTCTCCGCCCGGACAGCTACGCTTCGCCCAGGCGCGCAGTTTTGATGCTCTGTACGGCGGTGGTGAGGCGAATGTGGCCGTCTCGCTGGCAATGCTGGGACTGGATGCGGCTTTCGTTTCGCGCGTTCCCGACCATCCGATTGGGGAAGCTTGTATTCAATCCTTACGCCGATATGGCGTGGACACCCGCGCTATCCTGCGCGGCGGCGACCGGCTGGGTATCTATTTCCTCGAGCATGGCGCGGCGCAGCGCGGCAGCTACGTAATTTACGACCGGGCCGGTTCGGCCTTCTCGCAAATCCGGCCCGGCATGGTGAACTGGGACGCGATCTTTCAGGGTGTGGATTGGTTTCATTGGACGGGCATTACCCCGGCGGTTTCGGAAAGCGCCGCGAAGACCTGTTTGGAAGGACTACAGGCGGCCTATCGCAGCAAGAGCGCCGGATTGACCATTTCCTGTGACTTGAATTACCGCGCCAAATTGTGGAAGTGGGGTCAACCGGCGGGTCAGGTGATGTCTGAACTGGTTGATCTATGTGACGTGGTTATCGGCAACGAAGAGGATGCTGCCCGAATATTCGGTATCCACGCGCCCGGTGCGGATGTGACGTCCGGACGGTTGGAAGCCTGCCAGTACCGGGAGGTGTGCGCAGCGCTGGCCACGCGCTTCCCCAACCTGAAAACTGGCGCGATCGCGATTACCCTGCGCGGCTCCCGTTCTGCCAGTCACAACACCTGGAGCGCCGTCCTCTGGAAAGCGGGTGAGCTGTTCACCGCACCTGCCTATGACATGTTGCCCATTGTAGACCGCGTGGGGGGCGGCGACAGCTTTGCTGCCGGACTCATCTATGGATTGACGCAATTCTCTGCCGACCCACAGCGCGCTTTGAATTTCGCGGTGGCGGCTTCGGCCTTGAAACATACCATCTTTGGTGATTTCAACCTGGTGACTGCGGAAGAGGTGGAGAAATTGGCTGAGGGCGACCGGTCTGGGCGCGTCAGTCGTTAAGGAGAGGATGACATGGCTCAAGTGTCTCGCATGACCGTCTTGAACACATTGCTTGAAACCGGCCTGGCGCCGCTTTTCTACCATCCCGACGCAGACATCGCGTGCCGCATCGTGGCGGCCTGCCTGGCGGGGGGCGCGCGCTGCGTCGAGTTTACCAACCGGGGCGTACGGGCGCATGCCGTCTTCGAGCAGATCGCGCGCCGGTTCGCGGAAGACCGGCGCCTCATCCTGGGCGTCGGTTCGATCGTCGAGCCGGGTACTGCGGCTCTCTATGTACAGTTAGGGGCGCAGTTCGTTGTGGGACCTTTGCTCAATCCCGATGTAGCCCGCCTGTGCAACCGGCGTAAGGTAGCTTACCTGCCCGGCTGCGCCACCGTCAGTGAGATTTCGCAGGCTGAGGAGCTGGGCGTGGAAATCTGCAAAGTTTTCCCCGCCGGTGCAGCCGGCGGCCCGGCATTTATCAAGTCGGTGCGCGCCCCCATGCCCTGGTCGAACCTGCTGCCCACCGGCGGCGTCGCGCCGACCGAACAGGGTATTGCCGAATGGATCGATGCGGGCGCGTGCGCCGTCGGTATCGGCAGCAAACTCATCCGCAAGGATTGGGTGGCGGACGGAAACTTCGCCGCTATCACGGAAGCCGTCGCCGCTACCTTGCGCTGGATTCAAGAGGCGAGGGCCAAATGATAGGCTATGCCCGCGTTGCCCAACTGCGTACGGCTGCGCAATTTGCCGCCTATACCTGCTCGCTGGGCCTCGATTTGCCGTTCGATGAGATGGTCCGGCCCGATGGGGCGCTGGCGCAGTCTCATACACTGCAAAACGGTACGCGCATCGGCAACCGCTTCTGTGTCCTGCCGATGGAAGGTTGGGATGGGGATCCTGATGGTCGTCCGACCGAACTGACCTACCGGCGCTGGCGCAATTTCGGCGCCAGCGGGGCCAAGCTTATCTGGGGCGGCGAGGCGGTCGCCGTCTGCCACGACGGGCGCGCCAATCCCAACCAACTACTGCTGAATGACGCAACGCTGCCGGATATCGCGGCGCTTCGCCTATCCTTGTTGGATGCCCACGCCGGGTCCTTTGCGGACACCTCTGATATGCTGATCGGCTTGCAATTGACTCACTCTGGGCGCTTCAGCCGCCCCAACGACAAACGGCGGCTGGAGCCGAAACTCATTTATCACCATCCCTTGCTGGACCCGCTCTTCGATATCCCTTCGGATTTACCGGTACTGACCGATGCCGAATTGGACGACTTGGCCGGCGATTTCGTCTGTGCGGCCCAACGGGCGCAGGCTGCCGGCTTCGACTTTGTGGATGTCAAGCATTGTCATGGCTATCTTGGCCACGAGCTTCTGAGCGCTCGTACCCGTCCCGGTCGTTATGGGGGAAGTTTCGAAAATCGCACCCGTTTCCTGCGTGAAATTGTGGCCGGCATCCGTCGCGACTGCCCTGGCCTGGGCATCGGCGTGCGTCTGAGCGCCTTTGATTTTCCTCCCTTCCGCGCACCCGGTCCGGGGGAGGTTGGTGCATCGCTCTGGTCTGGTGATGGCGCCGAATATCCGTATGCCTTTGGCTGCAACCCGAAACAGCCCCTCGAAATTCAGTTGGATGAACCCCGCCGGTTTCTCAGTCTGGCTCAAACATTGGGGATCGAATTGATTTGTGTGACGGCCGGCAGTCCGTATTACAGCCCACATATCCAACGCCCGGCACTGTTCCCGCCATCGGATGGGTACGCGCCTCCCGAAGATCCATTGGTGGGGGTGGCGCGCCAGATTGCGGTGACGGCGGCCCTGAAAGCGCAGTTCCCGGCGCTAACGGTAGTGGGGTCGGCCTACACCTATTTGCAGGAATGGCTTCCCAATGTGGCGCAGCGCGTCATCGGCGCCGGTATGGCTGATTTTGTCGGGTTGGGGCGTATGATGTTGGCCTATCCGGAACTCCCCGCCGATGTCTTGGCGGGGAAACCGCTGGCTCGCAAGCGTATCTGCCGTACCTTCAGTGACTGTACTACGGCTCCGCGCCAGGGGTTGGTTTCCGGCTGCTACCCTCTGGACGATTTCTACAAAGTGCGACCAGAGGCCGTGGATCTTAAACGGGCAAAGGAAAAGTAACTCACGAGGTAATCCGGTGCAATCAAGGGAACGAATCACCCTGGCGCTTAATCATCAAGAAACTGACCGCATTCCCCTCGATCTGGGTGGCTGCGGGCAAACCGGCATGCACGTAGATACAGTCTATCTGCTTCGTCAAGCCCTGGGGCTGGATGCGCCCGGCGCACCGGTCAAAGTGATCGAACCCTATCAGATGCTAGGGGAAATCAAACTCGACCTGATCGAGCAATTGGGCGTGGACGTCGTCAGTCTGGGAACCACCGGCACGATCTTTGGATTCGGAAACACGGGGTGGAAGCCCTGGGTCACTTTTGGGGGGACCCCGGTGCTGGTGCCTGAAGCCTTCAACACTGACCTGGAACCAAACGGGGATTTGTTGATGTATGCCCAAGGGGATAAATCTTTTCCCCCTTGCGCCAAAATGCCGCGTGGCGGTTTTTTCTTTGACTCCTTGCCCCGCCAGCGCGCTCTGGATAATGAACGGCTGAACGTTGAAGACAATCTCCAAGAGTTTGGACCATTATCCGATGATGACATTCAACATCTCTACCGGGAAGCGAAATATTGGTATGATAACACAGACAAAGCCATCATGTTGGTCTTCCCAGGCGCCGGCTTTGGCGATATTGCTTTGGTGCCTGGCCCGATGCTAAAAGATCCTCGCGGCATTCGGGACATAGAGGAATGGTATGCCAGCACCCTCACCCGCTTTGGTTATGTGTATCAAGTTTTCGAGCGTCAGTGCGAGATCGCGTTAGCCAACCTGACCAAAGTATACGAGGCTGTCGAAAATCGGCCCACCGTCGTCTGGATCAGCGGAACCGATTTTGGCGCCCAAAATGGGCCCTTGATCTCTCCCAGGAGCTTCCGCAAGCTCTACATGCCTCACTATCAACGGATCACGGATTGGATCCACAGAAATACCACCTGGAAGGTGTTCGTCCATTCCTGCGGATCGATCATGTCCATGCTCCCAGATTTCATTGACAGTGGATTCGACATTCTCAATCCTGTGCAGACGTCCGCGTACAATATGGCCCCCAAAACGCTGAAAAGCTTGTACGGCGAACGCTTCACTTTTTGGGGCGGCGGCGTAGATACCCAGCACACGTTACCGTTTGGCTCCCCCGATGATGTCCGCCGGCAAGTGCGGGAGCGGATTCGGATCTTTGGCCAAAACGGCGGCTTTGTGTTCAACCCGATTCACAATGTGCAAGCTTTGACGCCTATAGAGAACTTGTTGGCTATGTATGAAACGGTGCATGAGCAAGTAGGCTTCCATGTCTGATTACATCCCTGAAGCGAAACACAAAGCTGACATCCTCACTCAACTTCTCGAAGCGAGATGGGGAGTCCACCTGGGTTACCCAGTCTGCTGGGACACAGCAAGACTTGAAAATCATTTCCGGATCAGACACGGAGGGCGCGGAGACTTGAGTTCTCTCCGTGTCCCTGGTGAAATTCAGTATGAATAGGTGATGACATATGCTCACATTGGTAAAACTATCCGGCCCATATTTCTGCAACGCTGGCGGACCTTTTATCCCCACTGGCGTCAACTGGGTGCCCGCCCGCGCTGCCATGCAATGGCCTTTCGAGTGGGATCCTGAAGCTGTCGAACAGGACTTTGCCCGCATGCAGGCCATGCACATCAACCTGGTGCGTTTCGACCTGGTCTGGCAATGGGTGGAGCCGCGTCCGGGTCAATACAACCCGCGTGCTTTCGAGCAGTTCGATTTTCTTATTGAACTGGCGCATCGCTACGAGATTTACCTCAACCCGGCGCTTTTTGCCGGCGGTGAAGTCGGCGACGCCTGGTGGGAAATCCCCTGGCGACAGGGTCGCCATCCTCACGCTGACGCCGACATGCTCTTCTGGCAGGCGCGCCACGTCGAGCAGTTTGCCCGCCGCTATCGCGGCGAGAGTGCCATCCTGGCTTGGGACCTGACCGACGAGCCGCCTTACTGGGTGGTGATGAAACCCGGCCAGACCAGCGATGCTATGGCTGCCGTGTGGACACAGCTCCTCACCGACAGCCTGCGCCGCTATGATCCGGAGCACCTGGTCATGGTCGGCGCGTCCAACATGGAACTCAGCCGAGGGCCATTTCGCGCCGATGTGATCGCGCCCTGGGTCGATTTTCTCAGCGTCCACCCCTACCCGCTTTACAACCAGAGCTACTATCCAGAGCCGATCCTCTCGACACGCGGTTCCTACTCGCCTGCCTTTGAGACCGCCCTGGCGGGCAGCATCGGTAAACCGGTCCTGATGCAAGAGTTCGGCAGTACCTCGGCCCAATGTGGGCTAGATGTGCAAGCGCGCTACTATAACGTTTTCATGCATAGCGCGCTGGCTGCCGGGAATATGGGCCTGGTGGCGTGGACTTTCACCGATGCCGATCCCGTCACGCAATACCGGCGCGCACCCTATAAGCGCAATCCACATGAAACCCAGTTCGGCGCCACCGCCTCGGATGGCACACCGCGCCCGCAAGGGGAGGAGCTGCAGCGGATGGGGGCGACGCTGCGCCGCCTTGATCTTTCGGACCTAGCGCCGGAACTGCCCCAGGTGGGTATCCTGGCGCCGCATGAGTGGGCGCAGGGTCTCGATTTCAATGAATATGGTTTCCCGCCCGATGCGCTTTACCAATACGTCCCGCGCGACGACGTTCTGCATCACGCCACGGATTCTGCCGCTCAGGAACAGCTGGTGCAGGCCTGGCTCTCGACCTACATCCTCAGCCGGCAGGCCGGTTTTCCAGTATCATTTCCCCGCGAGAATGATGACTGGCAGACCCTCAAATTGATCCTGGCTCCTTATCCCTTGACCGGTTCGAGTGGCGTCTATTTCTCGTATCACCTGTACACGACCTTCTGGTATCAGGCGCGCGACTACGTCGCTTCCGGCGGTACGCTGTATGCCTCGCTCAATGCCAACGCTGCCATCCCGCGCGAACTCGCCCGCGATTTGTGCGGTCTGACGCTGGTGGACCGGGCGCGCTGGCAAGAAGACGTCATCCTTACGTTTACCGAAGCCTTTGGCAATATCTCCAGCGGGCAAACTTTGCACCTGCCGGCTTTCCCCGGTGTGGATGCGACCGGGGTGCTCGTGCAGAATGTCTCAGCCCAGGTTTTGGCCGTGGATCAGGATGGGCAGGCCGCTATCTTCTTGCATCCCTACGGCAAGGGGCGCTGTGTTATCTCGACTTATCCGTTGGAACTGTTGCTTGGCAAGACCTATGGGGCCTTCGAGAATGTGCGACCTGAGGTCGATCTCTACCGGGCGTTGGGCGCTCTGGCCGGTGTGGAACCTGCTTGCCGGGTCGATGATCCCGCTGTGTCCTCCGGCGTCTTGCGGGGATCGGGGCGCGATGTGGTGATTCTGGTCAATCACACTGCCCAATCTCGGACCGTTCAGGCCGTGGTGTCTGCTTCGTTGGAGCGCCTGAACTTGTTGACTGCACAGGGGAATCTGGACGTTGCGCGCGAGCCTCATGGGTGGACCTGTACGCTCGAACCATTTTCCGGAGCGATGTATGAAGCCATCTATTCAGAATCCTCCCGGTGATGTGCTCTGCGCCGGCGCGGTAGATATCGGCGGCACGAAAATTGCGTGCGGCGTCGTGACTGCTACCGGGGAGGTGCTCGCCGAAGCCGCTTTTCCCACTGCGCCGGAGCGTGGTGTGGAGCGCCAATTGAAGACGGTGGTGGAGTATCTCGAGGAACTGCAAACCCGGTTGGGGGTGCAGCTGTCGGGTATTGGCGTTGGCTGTACAGGGCCGGTCGATTCACGCGGTGTTGTGGGGCAGGTTCCGTTCCTACCGGGCTGGGAGGGTTTTGCGCTGACCGAATACCTTACCGCGCGTCTGGGTGCGCCGGTCTTTCTCGAAAACGACGCCGACGCGGCGCTGTTGGCCGAGGCCCGCTTTGGCGCAGGCCGAAGTTGTCCTTCGTTCATCCTGGTGACTTTGGGGACGGGTATTGGCGGCGGCATACTGCGCGATGGGCTGCTGTATCGCGGGGTGGGCGGCGTGCATCCGGAAATCGGCCACATGATCATTCACGCTGATGGGCGGGTCTGCTCCTGCGGCGGTCGCGGCTGTTGGGAAACGTATTGCGGCGGTCAGGGGTTGGCGGATTGGGTGCAAGAGGCGTACCCACAGCCGGCGCCGCTCGGGGCAGCGCAGATCTTTGCACGGGCGCGGCAAGGCCGGCGCCCTTATGTAGACGTGGTGCGACGGTTTTGCGCCGCTATGGGCGCGGCGCTGGCGAATCTGATTACGCTCTTTGCGCCGCAACGTATCGCCCTAACCGGCGGATTACTACAGAGCCGGGACGTCTTCTGGTCTGCGGTGCAACAGGAAACGCAGGCGCGTTGTCATCTCGTCCCGGCGCACACGACCGAATTGGTGTTGGGGCAGTTAGGCGTCAGCGCCGGGTTGGTGGGCGCTGCATCCGTCTTCTTTATGCAACAGGAAAGGTCGCTGTGAATATGAAAACAGAAATCTCCCCATATATCTTGGATATCCTGGAACAGCCGGCCGCACTGGAACGCTGTCTCATCGCACTGAACGAGCGGCCTACGCTGGAAACATTCCGTATCCGACTGGAATCCGGTCGTTACCGGCGCATTATCTTGACCGGTATGGGGGCCTCATTTTTCGCCGCCATTCCCTTACAGTATCGCCTGTTGCGTCAGGGCTATGACGTGCATTTGCTGGAAACCTCCGAACTCATTCACAATCTTCCGGAGTTGGTTGTTTCTGAGAGTTTGTTCGTGGTCATCTCGCAGTCCGGTCAGAGCGCGGAAATCATCCAGTTACTGGAACGCGCCGAACGTCATGTCCCTGTCATCGCTATCACCAACGGTGAAACCAGCCCGCTGGCGCTCCATAGCCATGCCGTCATTTTGATCCACGCCGGGATCGAGAATACGGTCTCGTGCAAGACGTATCTCAATACGTTGGCCGCGCTCGCTGCCGTGGGGGATGATCTGGTCGGCAGGTCTCCGCTTCTGCCGGATTTGCTCGCGGCTCCTCAAGCTGTGCAGGACTATCTGGATGCCTGGACCGAACACGTGGCTTTCTTTTTCCAGGAGATGGCGACTGCCGACCAACTCTTCTTGCTTGGACGGGGGGATTCGTTGGCCGCAGCGCAAACCGGTGGTTTGATTCTCAAGGAAGCAGCGCGCTTTCCTGCCCAAGCAATGAGCGTTGCCGCGTATCGGCACGGCCCTATTGAGTTGACCTCGCCAAGCGTGCACGTCTTGGTGTTTGCCGGTGCACCCGCTCTCCACGCGATCAATGGCCGTCTGGTGCAGGATATTCTAGGATTTGGCGGGATGGCCTGTCTCATCCGGTCTGGCGGGCGGACGACTGGCGCGCTAACGTTGCCAGAGGTTCCCTTGCCGGCTTTGCCCATCCTGGAAATGCTGCCTCCTCAGATGCTGTCAATTGCGTTGGCTGACCGCAGCGGACGTGAAGCCGGGGTGTTCCGGTTTGCATCGAAAGTGACCGCAGTTCAATAAAGCGAGAGGTTCTAATGAAAAGAGAATGGTTTACCATTGATCATTATTCCAGTGCACCGCTCTATAGTCTGATTGCTCAAAACGTCCGTGACTTGATCAGCCAGCAGCGACTCAAGCCCGGCGATGCGCTGCCCTCTGAGTGGGAATTGAGCGACTACTATGGAACCAGCCGCTTGACGGTGCGCCGCGCCCTTGATGACCTGAGTCGTGAAGGCTGGGTGCGCCGCCGTCATGGGGTGGGGACATTTGTGGCGAATCCTAAAAGCGCTCAAATCGCCCCCAGCAAACTCAGCTTCACCCAACAGATGCTGGCGATTGGTCGGGTACCGGGAAGCCAGCTGCTCAACGTCGAGATCGTTCCGGCCAGCGAGGAGGCTGCTGCCAGATTGAACATCAAGCCAGAAACGCCCGTTGTCGAAATCACTCGCCTGCGTCTGGCGGATAATGAGCCAATTCTGCTGGAAACCGCTGTCTTACCGGCGGAGCGTTTCCCGGGTCTGGAAAATACCGGGACCTGGACTAACGATTCGCTTTATGAGACGTTGGAAGTGCAGTACAACACCAAAGTCACTGTGATGGATCAAACCCTCGAACCGATTATTCTGGATGAAAAAGAGGCCCTCTGGTTGCATTCACAACCGGGCAGTCCGGCTATGTACAGCGAGGTTGTCTCGTATGCCGAGGATGAAACCCCGATCGAGTATTCCTGGTCTATCACCCCGGGCGAGCGTTCCAAGTTCTTCTTCAGTTTTCGCCGCTCGGACACGCCGGCATAAATGTTGCCGGAACGACCAGACCAATAGCTGCGCTTTGCGTGGGACTCTGTGCACGCAGGTGCATCCCTGCATTTGATGTCATAAATCACATAGTTTAGGAGAATTCTGTGTATCAGGAGACTTTGACTTCTCGCGAACGCGTCGTGCGCACCCTCAACCGCCAACCGGTTGATCGTTTCCCCATTGATCTCGGTTCGCACACTTCTACCAGCATTTCTGCATTTGCCTATTGGAATCTGCGGGAGTACCTGGGACTCTCTACTGCCGGTATCTGGATGCCGGATGTCGTTCAGGCCACGGCATACGTTGAGGAAGACCTGCGCCAACGTTTTCACATCGACTGTATCATGCTTGAATCCCGCTGGCCTAATTCAGCTCGTTGGAATCCGCGCGGTCCTTATGAGTTTCTCGTTCCAGAGGAACTGAACCCGATCCAGAACGAGAGAGGTGAATGGCTTGTCCATCAGGGCGACGAGAGAATGCGCATGCCTGCGGGCGGCTTTTTCTTCGATGGCGACTGGATCTCCGAGTGGTATGACTTGGATGAGGACGCCGCCCTGGATTTATACGCCAGGGAGGCCGAGAGAATCTACAAAGAGACCGATTATGCGACCAATTTCATGGGATACAGTTACGGCGGCGGATTCAATGCTTTTTTTGGCGGCATCGATCATTGCATCCGGATGCTCCAGGAACCGGAAGATGTCCTTGCTGAACACGAAGCTATCTCGCGAGCCGACTTGCACCGCTTAGGGAAAATCATCGACAGATTTGGGCAGTACATTCAGCTTATCACTATCGTTGATGATATGGGAGGACAGGATCGTCCCTTGTGCCGTCCTGCGGTCATCGAGCGATTCTCGGCGCCCTATATCAAGCGGTTCTGTGACTTCGTTCACCAGAATAGCGACATCAAGGTCTTCATGCATAACTGCGGCTCGATCAAATCCTTGCTTCCTATGTTGATCGACTGTGGCGTTGACGTGATCAATCCGGTACAAATCTCTGCCGATAATATGGACCCCTTTGAGCTCAAAGCTGAGTTCGGCGACCAGATTGTATTCTGGGGCGGAGGCTGCGATACGCAAAATGTGCTCGGTCGCGGCACGCCGGCGCAGGTGGCCGAGAACGTTCGCGCACTCGTTCATGCCTTCAAGCCGGGGGGCGGGTTTGTCTTTGCCCAGGTGCACAATGTCATGGGTGACACGCCGCCCGAAAATGTCATCGCCATGCTCGATACGGCGTATGCCGAATCGTTCTATGAGAAGCCCTCATCAGAGACCGTCGAGAGCGCAGAAAAACCTCCACTCTAAGAAAACCCTCTGCGCGCTTATCCGCAACGCATGCAATCGCTACAGCCGCCCCGCAAACCTTACGTGAGTGCGGGGCGGCATGAGCAGCACGAGGGCCAATCGTCGTTGAATTACTCTGTAGGATCCAACATCTGTCCCATGAACAGCACGGTTCCGGTCTCGGTGTCGCGGAT
>JAFGNR010000221.1 GCA_016926915.1 Anaerolineae bacterium | reverse complement strand
GCGTCTTTACTTTCCACAACTCGCCGCTTTCTCCTCACGCTCTTGTGTGATAGAATGGAGTCACAGCACCAAAACACGCATCCAGGCGTGTGGAGGGGGAGATCATGACGACAATCAATGCCCTGATAACCGAACACGAAGCCCTGCAACAAGCCGAGGAGGTCGACCTCGACCGGGTACAGGCGCTGGTAGCGCGGGTGCGTGAAGCCGGCGCCTACATCAAAGAGGCCGAGACACGCAACCAGCTCAACGCCATCCTGGCACATTGGGCCAACGTGGTTTTCGAACGCGAGGGCGCGCGCCCGGCTACGGATCTCGCTCCCTACCGTGAAGTCGTTCGGCTGGAAGAGCTGGACCCGCCGGAGCCGCCGCGCACGTCACTCACCGATGTGATGACGTGGGCCGGGTGGCTATTGGCAGTGTTGCTCGTCGTCCTGGTAATCTTTACCGTCGTGAGCCTGTGGCCTGACGCCGCCGCGAGACCCACGCCGACGCCAACCATTCAGCCGACGCCGACCCTACCGGTCATCCCCACCGCATCCAGCAGCAAGACCGCCGCAGAACCGGGGACAATTCCCTGGTGGGTATGGGGACTCCCGGTTGCAATCGTGGGCATGGGCGCGGCAGTTTTCTTCATCACGCGCATGCCACGGGGCGTCAAGGTAAAACAGCGCCATCCGGAAACCACCCGGTCTGCACTTGCGCTACGCGCACTGCCCTGGTGGATTTGGGCAGGCGCCGTCGTCGTCGTACTGGGAATTGCCGCCGTAGCGCTCTTGAGTTCAGGGCTCGTGAAATTGCCCTCATCAGAGACGCCGCAGCCCCCCACGGCCACCATCCCGGTCGCGACCACGGCAGCCCCTACGCCTACCACGCAGCCGCCGCCAACCGTCACACCGACCCCGGCGCCGCCAACCGCTACGCCAACCGCCACAGCCATTCCCTTGCCCGCAGACGAGGCGCAAGGAGATGTCGCCACCTATGACACCGGCGCCCCGGTCGCCGATGCACCTGGGGGCTTCGATCTGCGCCGCGCAGGCATTGCACAGGACCTCGCTATTGACCTGCAACCGGGCGCCGCCATCCCCCTGGATCTCGGTGCGTGCGCCGGCGAAGGTGAAGCCCTGCTGTGGATGGCGCTCTACGCTGCGATTCCCGAACAGCCGGGAGCATTCTCCGACTGGACGTTTGCGCTGGACCTGGATGGCGATCCCGCCACGGGACGGCCGCCCGGTACCCGGCGCATCGATGTTGGACTCGGAGATGATGCCATCATTGGCGTTTCGTACGATCCCGGCGCCGGAGCATTCGAACCCTATCTGCTGATATGGCAGACGACAGCCGGGACCTGGCAGGCTGGCCCGGATATCATCAAGGTCTGCGTAGATCCTACGCGGACGCTCCTGGGCCTGGCATTCCCATTACAGACGCTGGCGGAGCAAGTAACACAGGCAAACGGCGTCACCCTCAATCCTGACGCGGTGCGAGGTCGAGCCGCCGTACTGACCACCATAGGTGGCCAACGCACGATCGACCTGTATCCAAACGAGCAATGAAATGAGCAGGAGGATGCATCGGTATCCCCCTGCTCTCGTCCCGCTCAAGGCATCCGCATGACCAGATACGCCAGTTGGGTGCGGATGGTCGCATAGAGTTCGTTTTGGCCGGCTTGTAACGCTAATTCGCTGGCCTTTTCATAGGCCGTGACGGCCTCTTCGAAGAACTCCAACTGTTCGTAGGCAGCGCCGGTATAGAAGACCCCCACCGCCGAATCAGGATCGAGCGTCAAGATCTCCTCCGCATCGGACAGCGCCCCCCATCCATCGCCAAAACGCAACCAGACTTGCGCCCGTGCTGTAAGGAACGTTTCCCGGTCTCCGAAAGCAGCCTGCGCTTCCCTGAAAACGGCTTCCGAGGTTGCGGTCTCTCCCATAAGGTGGAGCAAGGCCCCTTTGAGGGTCAGCAGATCGCCGTCGCCTGGCGCGACCTCCAAACCCGCATCGACCTCTTGTAAAGCTTCGTCATAGACGCCGTCGAAAGCCAGTTCCTCGGCGGCGTAGAGATGATCCAGCCGGGCTTGTGTCACAGGGTCAGGCGCCAAAAACCACCGGTAGAGTACCCAGAGAATCAGAACCACGCCCGCAGCAATCGCCAGACCCACGGCCCAGGTACGCAACCGGGCGCGCCGTCGCTCCGCTACGAGATGGTCAAGATACCACCACCAGGCATGATCCCCCGGCGCAGTCGCGGCGCGCGCCGCTGCTGCCGTGGGGGCGCCGCCGGCGACCTTGAGAAACAGCGCTGCCTTGCGTCGCAGCTGATTCTGGACGGACTCGAGGCGCGTGGCTTCGCCCACGAGATCGACGCCGTGCTGCTGTAGCGATTGCAACAGCGCCGTCGCGGCATCGAGAAGCGGCGGGATCTCCAGCGCCTCTTCGCCCGTGGCATGATCGAGGTTACCGACGCGCGTTTCCAGATCATCGATACTGCGGCGCAACGCATCTGCCGGCATCTGGGGACGCTGCGAACCTGCCAGCGCCCTGGCCTTCGACGTGGGATCCGTGGACAATGTCAGTCTGACTCCTGGGAATCTGCTTCTGGAGCATCTTCCTGGGCTGCCAGCTGGGCGACGAGTTCTGCCTTGAGCGCCTGCCGGAACAGCGCCGCGCCCAAATTATCGAGCTCGGCCAACAGCCGGTCGACCCATTGATGCTGCACCAAAGCCAGGATTGCAGAGCTTCCGGGCTTCAAATTGCGCTGCAGCTCCTCGAGCATGGCGTCGTCGAATCCCATATCGATAGCGTGTGCAGCCACGCCGCCCGTGGCGGCCCCGGCGATCGCGCCAACAATGGCGTCGGCCGGCCCGCCGATCAGGCCAATGAGCGCACCCGAAATAGCGCCAAACAAGGCCCCCTGTTTGCCGCTCACATCCTGGGTCTCCTTCATCGAGACCTTGCCGTTAACCTTTTTGACCATCACGGCCGCATTGACCAACAAAAGCACGCCTTCCTTTTCATAAGCGCGCAACATCTTCAGAACATCTTCCGCCTGCTCCTCTCCAGGGAACGCCGCCACCACGAGTTCGATAGGACCGACAGGTTTTTCCATGAGCTACCTCCAGAGTTGTTACTTGAGCGAAACCGGTAATTGTGTTCAAGATGGACGCATCACACCAGGGACCACAAGGTTTGTGCCAGATCGTTGCTTGCGTGGAACAACGTTGCAGGCAGGATGCTCTTCGTCCGATTGTAAATGATCCCCAACGCCAGCCCGAACGCAAAGAGCGCAATGAATTGCACCAGCATCGTGATCCCATTGAATTCTGCCTGTAGAAACTTGGGCCAGTGCCATAAGGCATAGATCAACGCAGATGCCAACAGCCCCTTGAGCTTCCCACCCCACGCGCTGAGCCGGGTTTGGAGATACCCACGATAGATGAACTCATGGGCCAGGGCGGAAATCGTGAACGTCGTGATCAAATACAGCAAGCGCTGTGGCGTCGCCAGACTTTTAGAAGCAAGGGCGCCTTTGTTCAGCAGCGTTATTGCGGCGAAAAGGGCGAGGGTCGCCAACGCCAATACCGTCCCTAGCGCCAGCGCTGCCGGCAGGTTCTCGCGCGAAAGCCCGACCGTCTCCGGTGTTTGCCGCCGTAGCTTCAAGCTGATACCAATGGGCAAACACATCAGCAGTGAAGTCCCCGTCAATAACAACCCTCTGGTCAAAAACGAAGCCTCCCCTGGAACTTGTAGCAGTTGCAAGACGAACAACAGCGCAAGTATTCCCAGCATCATAAGGAGGCTGAGTACACCCTCGCGTTTTGGGGACGCGAAAGTTATTGCCTTGACGCGCATCTTTACTACCCGCGTCCCAAGGAATGCCAGGAGCGTAATCGCACACCATACCACAAGCATCTTCACAAAGGCTGTACTAATCCATTGCCAGAGGATAAAAAGATATTGTTCAACCATGAAATCATCCCCCTTGATCCAGTCAGACGGCAACAGTTACCCACGTTTCCGGCGTGTATTTCAACTTGCAGCAGGTCAACCTGCAAAAAGTGAGAACTGGGTCAAAGAGAAGGAATGTACACCCCACAACACTCTCTGGCACAGTTCTACTACACAGTATACCAGAACGTCAACAAATGTGCTACTACGCGGTTTTGACTTCCAGTCCACTCGCAGTTATACTGCTGACCGGACTGAT
>JAFGNR010000220.1 GCA_016926915.1 Anaerolineae bacterium | reverse complement strand
CGCAGAGAATGTGCATTTTTGAAGTATGCCTGTATCGTGAGGTTATCCGCCCTCACCGGGATAGAAGAGTGTGTATCCCTGAAACTTTTTGCCACTCGCTGCGTAATAATGAATGAAAGTGAACGATAGAATAAGGAGGCGCCTGTCAATGGCTGGTGAACACAAGTTACGACGACAAAACGGCATTGTTGCCGGTGTATGCGGGGGTTTGGCGGAGTTCACGGGATTGAGCGTGTTTTGGTTCCGCCTGTTGTTTGTTATTCTCTTCATTCCCGGTGGACTGCCGGGGCTGATTCCCTACCTGGCGCTGTGGATCATCATCCCGCGCAAGCGCGGGTAGCACTGCCGGTTCCGTTTTGATGCGACGGCCCTGTGGCATGAATTGCCAAAGGGCCGTTGTGCGTTTGCCTTCATTTGGAATTCACGGCATACTTGATGGCAACATCGGGTATTTGGAGGTTGTATGCAGCAAACACTTATTCCCATCCGCATTCGTGGGTTTGTCACCGTCTATGCCGTAAAGGGGAAGAACGGTGTGGTGTTGGTGGATACCGGCACGCCGGGCGCCTCAGACATCATCATCCGGGGTCTCAGGAAGCATGGCATCGAGGCGGATGACGTCAAGCTCATTCTCATCACCCACGGGCACAGCGATCACTTTGGGAGCGCCCGCGCCCTGCGGGTGCGGCTCGAAGCGCCGGTCGCGGTGCATCAGGGCGATGCGGCCGCCCTGCGGAGCGGGGTAAATGCGCCGGAAACCCTGAAGCCCGTGGGCCGCTTGATGACGTTCCTCAACCGCTTGCCGGTAGAAGCTGCCGGCAAGGCGCCGCAACTGACCCCTGATCTGGTTTTCGAAGATGGCTGGCGCCTGGATGAGTACGGCGTGGCTGCCGAGGTGATTCCAACGCCGGGCCATACCCCCGGTTCGGTCGCCGTCTGGCTCGAAGGCGGCGACGCGTTGGTAGGCGACATGGTTTGCCGCCGTCTCCCGCGTCTGCGAGATCTCCCGGGACCGCCTTATGTGGCCTGGGACCTCGAGCAGAATCGTGAGAGCCTGGCAGTGCTGCTGGCGCGCAAACCGCATTTGCTCTATAGCGCGCACGGCGGTCCCTATACGGCCGAGACGATCGCCTCGCTCGTCTAATCGGATGCTTGCCTGGGCGGTTCCCTCAAGCGAACGTCTCAGGCGTGGACGCGCTGCCCGATTAGTGATTGGACGAAGCGTGCGAGAGGCAACGGAACGTATCTGGGCAACGTGGTGTGCACCGTCTTGAAGGTCAGGAAGACCCACCGGTGCTCCAGCAAATTGGCAGCGGCAGACAAATCCCAGAGCGGCGGCACGACCAACGTGACGTGCGTTCCTACGCGTTGCAATTCATCGAAGAAGACCTGTGGTTGCTCTACGTGCTCGATGGTGTGCGAGCTCAGGACCGAGTCGAAGGCCCGATTCTTGAAGGGCAGGTGGTTGACGTCGACCTTGACGAATCGCGGCAGGTCCGCGTGCTGGACGATGTCGGCGTTGATACCGCCGCCATCGGTCTTGCCGCAGCAGACATTCAATCCCCAGCGCTGCATGTGCAGCACCCTGCGCTTGAGGATCGCATAGCTGAGGTAGTTGAGGACTTCCAGGAAAAGGACAACCCCGGCGGTGATCAACAGGTATCTTCCGAAGTGTCTGCTCTTTTCCAGTTCATGAGAGCTTCCGGCGGCGGGGAAACGCGTCATGCACTGTCTCTATTTTGAACGCGCGATTGATCGCTCGGTGCATTATCGAACAACAGCGCCTGTCCGTCCCATTCCTCCGTGGTCACGCCGTGCTTCTCGTATCGGCCGCCGGCATAAGCGGCCACGACCTCTTCCCAGAAGAGTTTCGACGGTGCATTGGTCCCCATCTGCACTACCTCCCATTTTCCGGGCAGCATGTCGAAAATCTGGAATGCGACCTGGCGCCCAATCCCCTGGCGGCGGTACTTGCGCAGAATGAAGAACTCGCTAATCGATCTGATGTCCGCGCCTTTCTGCAGATAACAGAACCCACTCACCAGCACGAATCCTGCAAGCTTCCCAGCCACGCGCACGAAGAAAGGGTGACGGTCTGGTTCGGTCCAATAGTGACCCAGATACCGGTATCCGTATAACCCATGTGTGTTCACATCCGCACCGTCGAACTCGCTGAAATCATACGCGTAGAGTTCCATAAGCTGCTCCAATACTGAGCGATCTTCCTCTGTTACGCGCTCGATGACAACATCCATTGTAGTTCTCCTTTATTCGATTAGTTCCAGTCCGGGCTTTCATGAGTGCGCTTGCCGCCGGCATTGCCGGTATTGAGCGTGCCCGCAGGGTTTCATCAGCGTCCCTCCGTGATGCGCCTCAGTTCTTGCCCAGGCGTTGTTCGAGTTCTTCCACGGTGCGCGGCCAATCTTCTTTCAGAAGCCGCGATAGGGCGCGATCCGCCAGCAAGCGGCCTTCGGTCTGGCATGCCGGGCAGTAGTTGGTCTCGTTGGCGGCGTAGCGGATGCGCTGAACCGTGGCCCCGCAGCTGGGGCAGGGCTGCCCATACCGCCCGTGTACTGCCATCTTTTCGTGGAACGCCGTCACTTTCTTTGGGAAATCGTCGCCGGCCTCGTCGCGTAGCCGGGCTGTCCATTCCGTCAAGGTTGCCTGGACGGCGTCGTACAGGTCTGCGATTTGCGCGTCGGAAAGGTGTTGGGTTTGCAAGAACGGGGACAGTCGCGCGCGGTGTAGAATCTCGTCGGAATAGGCGTTGCCGATGCCGCTGAGGATACGAGGATCCGTGAGGGTTCGCTTCAGCGTGTGATTTTCGGCCTTGAGGGCATCCCGAAATGCGTCAAGCGAGGCATCCATCACTTCCAACCCGCCGCGATCGAAAGGGACGAGGGCGTCTTCTCCCTGCACCAGGTGCAGCGAGGCGCGTTTCTGGGATGAGGATTCGGTCAGCAGCAGCGTACCGTGCTCGAAATCCAACGCTGCCAGCCCCCGTTTGGCGGGAATGGTTTTGCCGGGTTTCTCCCAGTGAAGTCGCCCGTTGATCATCAGGTGCAATACCAGGAAGAAGGCTCCGTCGAAAGCAAAGACGATTCGCTTGCCCAGACGATGAATGTCGTGCACCTGGCGGCCTGCAAGGGCGGCGATAGGCGGATCGGCAGTCCGCATTACGAAGGGATGGCCGATGCGGATGGCCTGTACGGTCTGTCCTTGCACAAAATGGCGAAGCCGTTCGATATAGACGACGATATCAGGATATTCGGGCATAGGAGTGTCCGCCAGCTTCAGTCTGGTCGTGGGATCGTCATGTTGTCTCGGTCGTCGTGTCTGCCTGGCTGTGCGCTGGCAAGTTGCCGGCGATATGCGCGTGGATGATGCCGGCGAGCGGCCAGATGCCCTCGAGGGTGTTGGAGAGCAGCGTGATGACGGTATCGCTTTCTGGTATGAAGAGCGACTGGAAAGAAACGCCAGCATCGGCGCCCTCCAGGAAAGGAAACGGTGTTCGCGCCATGGGCGCCTTCACCCAGAAACCGTGACCGTAATAGACGTCCGGCCCTTCGTCTTCCGCGCGCCGGTTGGGTTTCCAGAAAAGGCCGCGCAGATCAGGCGACAGCACATTTTCCGCCCACAATCCGCGCCAGAAGCGTTGCATGTCGGCTGCTGTAGTGAACGCGCCGCCATCAGAGGCGCCGATGATGGGCAGATGGTAGATGTTGGTGATCCAGCCTTCCGGTTTCTTCACGTAGCCGAACGCCGTCCGCTCGGGCAAGGCGTTCATGGGAAAGAAGCCTGACTCCTCCATCCCCAGGGCATCGAACACACGCTCCTGCACGAAAGCCTGGAACGGTTTTCCGGTCACGGCTTCGACGATGGCGCCCAACAAGATGAAGCCGCCGTTGCAGTAGGAGAAGCCTTCACCGGGTGGGAACTTCACCGGTTTGTCCGGGAAAAGCGGTAGGTAGTCGGTGGGATGCTTGAGCCTGTACCAGGGGATGTCGAGGAAGAAGTCTTCGAAATCGTCCACTTCCTCTTCGTCGTAGTAGTCCGGAATGCCGGAGGTGTGCGCCAACAGGTGTTTGATGGTCACATCGGGCGAGACCAT
>JAFGNR010000003.1 GCA_016926915.1 Anaerolineae bacterium | reverse complement strand
TTGTCTACGACAAACTCACCTACGCGGGCCGCCTGGAAAACTTGCAGGATGTGGCGGAGGCGTTCGGCGAACGGTACGCTTTCGTCAAAGGCGATATCTGTAATGCAGAGCAGGTCGAAACCACGATCCGGCAGTATGATATCGATACCGTCGTCAACTTCGCCGCCGAGACGCACGTCGATCGCTCGTTGATGGAACCCGGTTCCTTCATCCAAACCGACGTATACGGCACCTTTGTGCTGTTGGAAGCCGCCAAGAAATTCTCCCTGGAGCGCTATCACCAGATCAGCACGGACGAGGTCTACGGGCAGGTGTTGGCAGGACGCTCCCGGGAGAACGACCACCTGGAACCGCGCAGCCCGTACTCCGCGAGCAAAACCAGCGGCGATTTGATGGTGTTGGCCTATTTCGCCTCGTGGGGTATGCCGGTCACCATCACGCGCGGGTCGAACAACATCGGCCCTTACCAGTATCCCGAAAAAGTCGTGCCGCTCTTCGCCACCAACGCCATGGAGGATAAGCCGCTCCCCGTCTATGGCGATGGCCAACAAATGCGCGACTACCAGTACGTCACAGATCACTGTGAAGGCATTGACGTAGTGCTGCACAAGGGCGAATTGGGCGAGATCTACAACGTGGGCACCGGCGCTGAGATGACCAACCTGGAGATGACGAAGATAGTGCTGGCGACCCTCGGCAAACCCGCAAGCCTCATCAAGCATGTGGAAGATCGTCCGGGCCACGATCGCCGCTACGCTCTCGACATCAGCAAGCTGCGCGCCCTGGGATGGGAGAGCCGCCACACCTGCGCCGAAGCGGTAGAGAAAACCACACGGTGGTACGCCGAGAACGAATGGTGGTGGCGTCCCATCAAGAGCGGCGACCTGTACCGCAGCTACTACGAGCAACAATACGGGAAACGGCTGGGCGCCTGAGGAACGGCCGGACTTCCCCATGAACGATCCGGGCGTAAGCGCGCGCTACCTGCGCAAGGCCGTCAACCGGGCAGTTCACACGTTCGCGCTGATCGAAGATGGCGACCGGATCGCCGTCGGGGTCTCAGGCGGCAAGGACAGCCGCACCCTGCTCGATCTATTGGTCCGGGGCATCGATATTCCGGGTCGCTACGACGTTGTCGCCATTCATATCGATGGCGCGGACGTGGGGATGCCCGACCTGCGCCCCACCCTGGAACCCTGGTTCCGCGCGCTTGACATTCGCTACGAGATCACACCGCTCGAGGTGACCGAAGGTGAAGCCCTGCCCCTGACGTGCTTTCGCTGCGCGTGGCGCCGGCGCCAGGCGCTCTTCCTGGCGGCGGATCGTGCGGGCTGTAACAAAGTGGCGTTGGGACATCACGCCGACGATGCGGCAGTCACCACACTGCTGAGCGTGCTCTACAAAGGAAAGGTCGAATCCCTGGCGCCGCGCCGGCCCTTCTTCGCTGGGAAGCTGACCATCATCCGCCCGCTGATCCTCGCGACGGAGAAAGCCATCTCGCGGTACGCGCGCGCTAAGGGTTGGGAATTCCCGCCGCACCTGGAGTGCCCCCAATTAGGAGACAGTCGCCGCGTCACCATCGAACGATTTCTGGCGTCCCTGGATAACAGAGAGCGGAAGCAAATTCGAGCAAACCTGTGGCGCCTGAGTCAACATAGCAATTCCAGGAGCAACGACGATGAGCCTTGATTATACACGACACATTTTCCGATCACCAGAATTCCAAAGCGTAGTAGGGCAGGCGATTCACTTCTTTGATGCTACGCCAGATCATGCCTTACCCATTCAAGACAGGTTCATTGGATGCGGCGTATACGGACTCTACTACACCGGGTCGCATCTCTTATACACCCCACTATCCCAGGCGAACCGTGTGGGAGTACATCATCCCATTTACGTTGGAAAAGCTGTGACCAAAGGATGGCGAACTGGCCGGACTATCGCATCCCAAACCACGGAACTATACAGCAGGCTACGAGAACATGCACGAAGCATCCGCCAGGGAAATGGTCTCAGTCTTGATGATTTCCGGTGCCGGTTCATGATCCTGGAAAATATGGAAGCAGACCTGATCATTCCCGTTGAGGCTGAACTTATCCGGCGTTATCGACCCTTGTGGAATACGGTCGTGGATGGCTTCGGGAATCACGACCCCGGTTCCGGTAGATACGAGCAGGCGCCCTCCGAATGGGACGTGCTCCATACCGGCCGTCCCTGGGTTCGCAAACTAACCGGGAATGCTCCCCAAGAAGATATCATCGTGGAGAAAGTAAGATCCGCACTCAGCGCTCTAGATCTTGCGTAACTCTACAATCGCCTCATATAGCTGGTGTGAGTCCTTGGCCTTCCGCACACGCACGTCCGACTGAATAATGCTGTTCCCTACCCGCGTCGCGCGGGGAATCTCAATACCCACCAGCTTCAGCCCTGCCAATTCCGCGATTTGCCCCAGATAGTGATCGGTCGGAATGAGCAGCCCCTGCAAGATGCTATTGCCAACAACGACCAACGCTGTACCGCCAGGTTTAAGCACACGCGTAACAACCTGCGCAAAGCGATAGCAGTCGTTGAAATACGAAACTGCGTAGTTTGCCCAACCGGCCCCACCATAGATGCCCTTTTCGGGATGGCGAGCACGCAGAATCTCGAGTTGGCTTTCCAAATCCGATCCGGGCAGCGAGAAATCGAGTTGTAAGGGATCCTCGCCGCGCACCGTCTGCCAGTACTTCCCGAAATTCTGATGCTCCAAAGGGTGCAGATCTTTGGGTCGCTCGACAAAACCTAGCCAATAGAGTTGCGGGCGCGTATTGCGATTGTAATGGTAATTATTCAAATAGGGAGGGGATGTGATCAGGATATCCACGGTTTCTGGCCCAAGATAACGTTGGCAATTGAAGAATGTATCATTGATAACCTGCGCTTTGACCTTCGACACACCCTGCTGGCTCCGAAACCATTCGATATCCAAGGCCATTACCTGTAGTTTAGCGACCACCGTCTCACATACCGGGTAGTCTTCGATCTCCGCCTTACCGGCGCTAACCCGCCGTCCCAGACTGGGTTCATAAGAGTAGTTGGAATACTGCACCATGGTGGCAGCAAAGGCCAACTGGAACAGTGCGCGGAGCGCTTCATCATCCAACGTCTCGATGAAATCCTGTAAGAAAAGTACCTTTCGCAACACTTTGGGACTGTAGAAAGCAGCACGAGTTTTGAAACCGGTTGGCATCACACTGCGGGGTTGTTCTGACGAAGCCATTTTCCCAACATGAAAACGCTGCAATTTGGCCAGTGTCTCTCGAACACAAGCGGGTTCCAGACTGTAAGCGGTTGATTTTACTTGGGAAGCCAGAGCTGCGTAGGGATTGATCTCAAATCCGACGGCTTGATGCCCGTGCAACAAGGCTTCTACCAGCGTAGTACCGACGCCGGCGAAAGGATCCAATACCAGACCCGTTTGCGGCAAATAACGCTGCAAAACATCCGCCACGAAATCGCGAGAAAATCCGGCGACCCACGGCACCCAGCGATGGATCGGCAGCGTCTTGTTAGTCGCAAACGCCGGATCTTGAAATCCACTTCCATTGTTGGAAGTACCATCGACCCGCGCATCGTCTCCGAAAAGCGGGAGTTGCTGCATCAAAACCATCTCATTCACCTGGAGAATTGACGTTTGTCTCCAAGACTGTCCCCACTTCGTATCGCGGACGCACCTCACGCATCAGCGCCCTTAACGCCTCGCGCTCCTCCCTGTGATTGAGTACATAGACAAAATCCTCGAGGCTAAGTATAATCACTTGAGGTGAGCCGCGACGTTCGACAATGTAGCGCGTCCGATTGTGGGTCACATCATCCAAAACACGTCCAAAGTTGTTCTGTGCCTGGGTTGATCCAATAGTTTTAGTAAGCACCGTTGTCACCTATTATCCAATTTATCCACTTTATTCAATTGTAGACAAGAGTGAAGGGATGTCAAGATGCAGGAAAACCATGCGTTGACCACGCGCCAGC
The DNA here is from genome assembly GCA_016926915.1 of Anaerolineae bacterium. Classification (GTDB taxonomy): domain Bacteria; phylum Chloroflexota; class Anaerolineae; order B4-G1; family SLSP01; genus JAFGNR01. The sequence goes on along the minus strand of JAFGNR010000003.1, from coordinate 21,124 downwards.
GTAAGCTCAGTAAGTTCCTGTCGCTGCTGTTGCGCCACCGGCCGGCCCGTTTCCCAATCCAGCTCGATGCGGAGGGATACGCCAGCCTGGCCGAAATCATACATATCCTCCACGGGCTGCCCAATTTCCGCTGGGCCTCTCGCGCCGATGTCGAGGCAGTCGTCGAGGCGCCGGGACGCCGGCGATTCGAGATTGCCGGCGGCCAGATTCGCGCCCTCTACGGGCACACGGCCTTTCGACCGGATTACACGCCGGTCACGCCGCCCGCCCTCCTCTACCACGGAACCGCACCTGAACATCTCGACGCCATCCGGCGGGAAGGATTGCGCCCCATGGAACGGCGCTACGTCCACCTGGCCGCCACACCGGCGACCGCTCACAGTATCGCCATCCGGCACACCACCACGCCGGTCATCCTGACGATTGACGCAGAGCAGGCGCACGCCAACGGCATCGCGTTCTACCACCCCACCGATGAGATCTATCTGTGCGCACAGCTGCCGCCGGACTATCTCGAAATTCCCCAATAAAAGGAAACTCCATGAGCCACATTTACCATATCACGACCGTAGACCAATGGCGCGCTGCCCAGGATGCAGGCAGCTACGAAGGGGATACCCTCGCTTCGGAGGGCTTCATTCACTGTTCGACGGCGGCCCAGATCATGGGCGTCGCGAACCGGTATTACCACGGGCAGATCGGATTGGCGATCCTCTGCATCGAGACAGCGCAGGTGCGCGCCGAAATCCGCTATGAGGATCTTTACGGGGCCGGGGAAGCCTACCCGCACATCTACGGTCCGCTAAATCTGGATGCGGTGACGGGCATCGTTGCCCTATACCCAGATCAGGAAGGTGGATTCCGGCTACCCGAAGCGCTGGCGGGCCAAGTATAACGTCGCGGCAAGAAGCGGGTAGTCGCCACAGAGCGCGCCTTGTCTGGGCATCGCCTTGTCATCTCTGTGCATCTCGGTGTAACTACCTCTTTCTCTGCACAGAGTTCACAAAATCGCCTGCCCGATCACACGCTTCATATCATCCCGAAGCTGCTCGACCTCAGAGCGTCTGGAAACTGCAAATAACCTGTCCACACGCCCGCCCGGCAGGAGCGCTATGGTCAACGCCAGCAGCTCCTCGGTGTGCTGCTCCAGGGCAATACCAGCGACGCTGCGCAACGGAATATACTGCCAGACGCCGCCATAGCGCATCCCCTTTTTCGTCCTGCTGCTACGCTCATCCTCCCGAATGAGGATGAGCTCTTTATTGGTCAAAACGGTAAGATGCGCCGTCGTGATCATGCGATAGAAGGGTAAATGGAGAAAAGGCGCAACGCTTACGCGGATTTCGGGTTGCCAGGCCATACTGATGACCTGTTCCCCACTCATCAAACTACTCCGGGCATAGTTCATGAACTTGTAGCTTGCCGAAGCCAACGCGTCGAATTTGGCCTGTTCTGTGTGTGACGCCGCGCGAACGGTTTTCCGGGGGGCGCGCCGGAGCTTGTCGACAAAGGGTGCAAAACGATCGGCGGTGGCTGTATTGAACTCAATGGTCGAAGCGCTTGTCTTCCCACCAGTCGTCACCCCGTCGAGCGTGATCCACGAATAGAGCAGGATGTTCCCCACTTCAACGTCACGAATCGTATCCACCGGGTAGCCTTCCACAACCACCTCATCGCCGGCGCGCTCCAGAATGTATACGACGTCATCCACCTCACACACTAACTTTTCGGTAGTTCTTTCGTCAAGTCCGGTGAACGAAGGGGTAAGCACGACATACGGGAATGTGCGGCGGCCTTCCAACAGCGACTTAAGGGTGTCCTGGTAGATTTCGGGCACGTCAGCATAGGACTCGAGGACTCTAGCCCATGAAGCCATCGTCTGTCGGGCGCCCGTCGCCATAGATGATTGGCTGTGCAAATCTGTCGACATAGTTCATACCCTCACAGGTAACTTCGCCATCCGCTGCGCCACGGAGGCAAGGGAACGATCGTAAAACGTCGCCAGGGACGTTCGCAGGTCGTCATTATATGGGATTAACCAGCACTCGTCAAGGTACCCAGGGCCGAAATAGGCGCCCATGATCGAACCGCTGATCTCGCCGAAGCAATCGGTGTCGCAGCCTTGCGCAACCTGCTTGCAGAAGGCATCCGCAACGTCCGTTGCGAAACGCGCCGAATTGATGAGCAGTCCACATTCCTGGTAGAGCTGGCAATGACCATACGCACCGTATTTCGCGTGGATCTGCGCGTAACCGGCGAGCCAATCCGGAGCGTGCGCCACGATGTCGAGACAATCGGCGACAATCTCATAAAACCGGCTGCGCTGCGGCACATACTTCAGCGCCGTCGTAAAGATTTCCAACGGGTCGCCGGCGACGAAAGCCGTGGCAATGGCCGCAGCGACGAACATGGCCGCGTAGATGCCGGTTCGGCGGTGCGTCATACTGGCGTCGCGCCAGGCCAACTCGGCTGCCAGCGCCGGGTTCCCCGGTGCAGCGTACCCGTAGGCATCCACACGAATTGCGGCCCCACATAGCTCGTTGCCCGGATTCCACTCGGATACCCACAAGGTCAGCAAGTCGGGTGTAATCTCTTGGGATTCATCGAGAGAGGCAAGCGCGGCTTTGATCAGGAAGATGCGTTCAGGGCCAAAGGTCCAGCCGGGCGGCAGGTTCTCCAACCACAGCTGCAGCAGATCGCGCTGCGTAAATGCCGTCCCATGCTGCTCCAGTACCAGCATCCCCAGGATCGCGTAATTGATGTCGTCGTCGGGCGCAACGTAGTGAATGTTTCCCCGCGTCGTCTCGGCAGCGCTGGGATGCCGTCGCCCCAGCGCTGCCAGCAACTCCTCACTGATGTAGTCGCGGAGCGGCCATTCGTGACAATGCTCGGCTGCGGCGCGGATCTCTTCCAATGTAGGATCCACCTCGAGCGGCTTGCCGAGTATACAACCACATACGGCCCCTTCGAAAGCTGCTTGCACGCGACCGGCCATCGCTGCCGGATCGACGCGGCGGAGAGGCTCCGTAGGCCGGTCGGCGGCGCACGCCGCCCAGATCTTTTCCAGTTCGTTGGGCTCCTGGTAGGGCCAATCCGCGCGGAGTGGGAGATTGGCGATTTTCCGGGCGAGATCTGCCAGGGCGTCGTAGCCTTGCGACGTCCGTTCCAGCTCCGCCAGCACTTCAGATGTCTGGTAGCCCTGCTGTTGCTTGCAAGCGATGACCTTTTCCAGTCGATCTTTCAGAAAGTGCAGATTCGGTAACATCTGGCGCACACTCCTGGCAGCTACAGTGGGAACCGGTTCCCTGACCTATGCAATCGTCACGTCGTCGCAGAGATAGACGTCTTGAATTGCGTTGAGAATCCGCACGCCTTCGGCCATGGGTTTCTGGAACGCTTTACGCCCGCTGATCAATCCCATGCCGCCGGCCCGTTTGTTGATGACCGCCGTCTTCACTGCTTGAACCAGGTCGTTCTTGCCCGAGACGCCGCCGGAGTTGATCAGACCGATCCGCCCCATGTAGCTGTTGGCTACCTGATAACGACACAGATCGATAGGATGGTCGCTGGTCAGATCGGTGTAGATGCGCTCATCCAACTTGCCGTAACCCGACGATCCCATCCGCACGGCTTTGTAGCCGCCATTGCTCGTGGGCTGCTTTTGCTTGACGATATCGGCCTCGATGGTGACGCCCAGGTGGTTGGCCTGTCCCGTCAGGTCAGCGCTGGCGTGATAGTCCTTCCCCTCGACCTTGAAGGCATTATTCCGCAGATAGCACCACAGGATCGTGCCCATGCCCATCTCGTGCGCCATCTGGAAAGCCTCACTCACCTCGACAATCTGGCGCCGCGCGTTCTCCGACCCGAAGTAGATCGTGGCCCCCACGGCGACCGCTCCCATATCCCAGGCCTGCTGGATTTGCGCAAAGAAGACCTGATCGTGGCTGTTGGGATAGGTCAATAGTTCGTTGTGGTTGAACTTGAGGATAAAGGGGATTTTATGCGCGTATTTGCGCGCGACCACGCCTAGCACGCCCAACGTCGATGCAACGCCGTTACAGCCCCCCTCGATGGCAAGCTGCACAATCGCCTCCGGATCGAAATAGGCGGGGTTCGGCGCGAACGATGCGCCGCCGGAGTGCTCGATCCCCTGATCGACCGGCAAGATAGAGAGGTATCCTGTGCCGCCCAGCCGTCCATGATCGAATAACGCTTGCAAGCTGCGCAAGACGGGCGTCGGGCGGTCGCTCAGCGCGAAAATGCGATCTACGAAATCAGGCCCCGGCAGATGCAGGGTCTCCTTTGGAAGGGTCTGACACTTATGGGCCAACAGTGATTCCGCTTCCTCTCCTAACAGATTCTCAATCTCGTGGTGATCCAACATCATGTACCTCCTGAAATGATCCGCTAAATCCATTGACATGACCAAAACCTTATCCGTAAGGGGGCCTCTGGCTTTGTCTCCCTTGCATTGTTGCGTTGCCCCCTATCTTTCAGGGCGCCAGACGCGCGTCGAAATCCTCTACCCCCACGTCTATGATGCGTTGCTCCCCATCCAGGGCGCCCGTCCACAGCGTGAAGTCGCCATAGTCGCCGGCGACGTAAACGGAGGAGGTCGCATCAAGCCACTGCACATCCCACACCGGCCCCACGCCTTCATCTGCCGGAAACGGGTACGAAGCGCCGTCGAGCGCGCCGATCATGACGTTTCCATCGCCCAACAGGCTGTAGGCGAACTGGCCGCTATCCGGCGACCAACTCAAGAATTGCCCCACGCCGGTCGCCACAGTGATCTGCGTGGCCCCATTGTAAGAAGTCAGAAAAAGTGTCGTGCGATCCTCGCCGAAATAGGCCAGCCACTGCCGGTCGGGCGACCAGGCGCGATCATTCATGGTCACAAAGAGAAACAAGCCGGGCGCCGTCGCCAGGCGTTCCGCCGCCCCACTCCGGGGCAATGACCAGAGCAACCCCTCGGCGCCCGGCTCGAACGGCGCCGGCGACGAGATTGCTGCCAGTCCGGCAGTCCCATCGGGCAGCCACACCGGCTGCGGAATATAGGCATATTCGCTGGCGGTATTGACCGGTTCGAAGGCCAAGACTTCCCGGCGGTCCGTTCCATTTGCGTTAGCCATGGCGACAGAATCCGCGTCCGCGACCAGAATAAGGTCGCCAGCAGGCGCGTGGGCAAAAGCTCCGCCTGTCCCGTCAGGGAGCAGCTGTAAGGGCGCGTCGCTTTCGAGTGTAGCAATCCACAGATCATCCTTCGTCAGCAAACCGTATCCGGTCTCGAGCAGCGTGTTGAACGCCACGCCGCTGCTGTCGGGCAGCCAGTGCACCTGGTACGGCAGACGATCTAACATGCCCTCTTCATCTTCGCCCGCCGGCGTGCCGGGCTCACCGGGCAAGTCCTCCGGCAACACCAGGGAGCGGGCGCCGCTCCCATCAACGCCGATGACCCACAACGCAAACGGCCCCACTTCGGCGAGGGCCTCCGGTTCGCCACGGTTGAACAAAATCCAATTCCCGTCAGGCGAAAGGCGTGGGACGCTGTCGAGACCTTCGAAAGTGAGCTGGCGCGGGGCATTGTACCCAACCGCGGCCCAGATGTTGCGTTCCACGGTGTAGACGAAGACCGGAACCGGCGCTTCCCAGGGTTCGCCGGATGGCGTAGGGGTGGCGCAGGTCGTGCCGCACCCGCCCGGACATACGTCAGGACAATAGTAGACCTCGTCCTCACGACAAGGCGGCGGCGTGCACACTGGCTGGCGCTCCGGCGTGACCGTCGGATCCTGAAGCGCCTCTGTTGCCGGCTCCGAGGTCGAAGTCCCGCCCGGCAACAACGCGCAAGCCAGCACGACTCCCAACAGTACCAGGGACAATCCCAGTACACGACGTCTGCGCAGTTTGTGGCGCATCAGCATAGGTTCCTCCGGAAATCTTCAGATCGGCATCCAGCTTGAAGTTACAGCGATGCAAGAACCGCCCGTAGCCCTATTATACGCCCGGCCCCGCCGTAGCACAAAGAGACAGAACTTGGCAGCAACCCCATTTGAGGTAAAATACAGGTTGGAGTGCGCTCAGCATTACGCAATCCTGGCAAAGAGATTAGCGGCGTGTGTCCCAATACATTACCCGTCGCTGAACGATTCGAGGAGGAGACGTCATGGAATCCTATCGCCCGCAGGAAATCGAGCCTAAGTGGCAGAAACAGTGGGAAGCGGACCGGCTTTACCGGGCCATCATCGACCCTAACAAGCCCAAATTCTACGCGCTTACTATGCTTCCTTATCCCAGCGGCGATCTGCACATCGGCCATTGGTACGCCATGACGCCCAGCGATGCCCGCGCGCGTTTCAAGCGCATGCAAGGCTACAACGTCCTGTTTCCCATGGGATTCGATGCCTTCGGTCTACCCGCCGAGAATGCCGCCATTCAACGCGGTATTCACCCGGGCACGTGGACCCTGCGCAACATCGAGCACGAGCGCGCACAGCTGCGTTCCATGGGAGCCATGTTCGATTGGGAACGTGAAGCCATTTCCTGTCTGCCCGGTTACTACCGCTGGACCGAGTGGTTCTTCCTCAAGTTTTACGAGATGGGCTTAGCCTACCGCAAGCAATCGCCCGTAGATTATTGCCCCAGCTGTAAGACGACCCTGGCCCGCGAGCAGGTGGTCGGCGAAGAGCACATCTGCGAGCGCTGCGGCACGCCGGTGATCAAGAAGGATCTGAAGCAGTGGTTCTGGCGGATCACGAACTACGCCGATGAGCTGCTCGATTTCTCCAAAATCGACTGGCCTGAGAAAATCCGGCTGTTGCAGACCAATTGGATCGGGCGCAGCGAGGGCGCAGAGGTGACCTTCACCGTGGCGCCGGAGGACTTACCGGCCGGCGCAGACCCCAGCGAAGGGGACCTGGTCGTCTTCACGACCCGGCCCGACACGCTCTGGGGCGCCACATTCATGGTATTGGCCCCGGAACACCCGCTGGTAGACCGGATCACCAAACCTGACTACCGGGAAGCCGTTGCAGCCTATAAGTTCCAGGCTTCGCGCCAGAACGAGATCGAGCGGCTGGCAACCGACAAAGAGAAAACGGGCGTCTTCACAGGCGCCTATGCCATCAATCCGGTCAATGACGCGCGCATTCCTATCTGGATTGCCGACTACGTGATGATGACCTATGGCACCGGGGCCATTATGGCGGTGCCCGCGCATGATGAACGCGACTTTGCATTCGCTGTCAAGTTCGAGCTGCCCATCCCCGTGGTCATCGAGACCGGGGAGTGGATTGCCGAAGGCAGACCGCTGCCGCTGCCCCGCGCCTATCCCGGCGAAGGCAAGATGATCAACTCCGCGCCGTTCGACGGCGCGCCCGCTCCGCACCCCGCCGTGGAACAGGTCACGACCTGGTTGGAAGCGCAAGGCCGCGGCAAGGCTGCGGTCAACTACCGTCTGCGCGACTGGCTGATCAGCCGCCAGCGCTACTGGGGTAGCCCAATTCCCATTATCTACTGTGAGACCTGCGGCGCCGTGCCCGTACCCTACGAGGACCTGCCGGTGCTCCTGCCCGATGATGTGGAGTTCATGCCTACCGGCGAAAGCCCGCTGAAGTATCACGAAGGTTTCCTGCACACGACGTGTCCCAGGTGCGGCGGCCCTGCTACCCGCGAAACCGATACCATGGACACCTTTGTCTGCTCGTCGTGGTACCAGTATGCCTACCTCAGCCCCTACTATCGCGAGGGGGAACCGGCGACTGGCAACGACACGCCATGGGATCCGGCAGAGATGGCCTATTGGGCGCCGGTGAACACTTATACCGGCGGCGCCGAACACGCCGTGATGCACCTGCTCTATACACGTTTCTTTACCAAGGCGCTGCGGGATGCGGGCCTGCTGGATTTCGACGAGCCGATGTTGCAGCTGCGCAACCAGGGCATCATCCTGGGCGAGCCCCGGCAGGGAGACTGTGTCGAGGTGACCGGTAGTTGGGAAGGCAACGCCTTCAAAGCTACCAGCATCAGCGCCTATCCCTTCGACCAGCCCGGCGTCTGGCCCGCCTCATCTCGAGATGCGATTCGCGTCTGCGGCGAGGTCATAGACCGTGACGACATCAGCCTCAAAGTACAGGTAGGCGAAGATCTAATCGTGGTCCAGGTTCCGGAAGAGATCCCGGTTACGATTCCCGGCAAGGGCCAGGGAACCATGGCGGACATCCTCTACCACCTCGAAGTGGAGAAAATGTCCAAGAGCAAGAAGAATGTCGTGTCCCCTGATGCGTTGGTAGCTGCCTATGGCGCCGATACCGTGCGGGCCTACCTCATGTTCGGGTGGCGCTGGGAATTGGGCGGGCCATGGGATAGCCAGGGCATCGAAGGCATCGTGCGCTGGGTCAACCGCATCTGGGCGCTCGTGATGGAGTCCCCTCGCGAGCAGGCAGAGACCACGCCGCAAATGGAAAAGGATCTGCTGCGCGCCATGCACGCCGCCATCAAGGCAGTCACGGCAGACCTGGAAGACTTCAGCTTCAACACTGCCATCGCCCGGTTGATGGAATACACCAACGCGCTGGGCAAGGCGAAAGAAGCCTATTGGGGCGCGGCGTTATGGGATGAAAGCATCAGCAATCTGCTCCTGCTCCTGGCCCCCATCATGCCGCATGTGGCAGAAGAACTGTGGGCCTTGTTGGGCAAGCCCTACAGCGTCCACCAGCAGACCTGGCCCACCTACGACGAGGCCTTGCTGGTCGAAGATAGTATCGAAATTCCCGTGCAGATCAACGGCAAAGTTCGAGCGCGCATTACCGTTGCAGCGGACGCGACCGAAGAGACCATCCGGGAAGCCGCGTTGGCCGAAGAGAACGTGCAGCGGTACCTTGCCGGCAAAACCGTGCGCAAAATCATCGTGCCCAAAGGAAAACTTGTCAGCATCGTCGTGACATAATCGAGGCGCCGGAGATGCAGGTCTCCGGGCGCAATGAACAGCGCTTCCATCCAGACGAGGTATCCATGCCAGCCAACATCATAGCAGACTACGAAGTCATCATCGCCGGGGCCGGTCCTGCCGGGCTTGCCACGGGACTCCACCTGATGCGGCGCGCACCGGGTCTTGCAGGGCGGACGCTGATCCTCGAAAAGGCCCGCCACCCGCGCCCCAAACTGTGCGCCGGCGGACTTCTGCCCGACGTATTCAACGCCTTGGAAGTTCTCGACCTCGATGTCAACGAAGTCCCACACGTCCGCACCAACTGGGCCAACTTCGTTTACCAGGAACGCGGCTTCCGCATGCATGCCATAGATCGCGACTTCGCGTTCTACGTCATCCGGCGCAACGAATTCGACGCGTGGCTGGCAACCAAAGCTCGAGAACGCGGGCTGGAGATTCACGAAGAGACCGCTGTCACCGGTATGCACGTCGCTGCAGATGGCGTCACGGTAGAGACCGCTCGGGGCGTATACCGGGCTAAGGCAGTGGTGGGCGCCGACGGCGCCCTGAGCATCGTGCGTCGTCACGTGATGCCGCGCGAGCCTACCCGCGTGGCCCGGACGCTGGAAGTCGTTGTGCCCCCCCGCACCGGAGAAGCGCCGCCCCACCCGGCGGACGAGGCCACGTTCGAGTTCTGCGAAATTCCCGGCGGCATTCAGGGTTACGTATGGGACTTTCCCACACAAGTGAACGGCGAGCCCATGCGCTGCTGGGGCATCTATGACAGCCGTATCGATACCGGGGCTTCACGCGGGAATTTGCCCGAAGCGCTCGCCCGGGTGATGGCGCGTCACGGCTATGGGCCTGATGATTACACCCTGGAAAGCCATCCTGTACGCTGGTTCAATCCGCGAGCCGCCTTCAGCGCGCCGCGCCTCCTTCTTGTTGGAGACGCCGCCGGCGTCGATGTCATCTTCGGCGAAGGACTCAGTCCGGCGTTCGGGTACGGCGCGCTGGCTGCCGGGGCCTTGATCGATGCCTTTGCAGCTGGCGACTTCACGTTCGCCGACTATGGCGACCGCGTCCGGCAGTCCTCTTTGGGCCGCGCCCTGCAATGGCGCGTCGACGCCGCGCGCCGGATCTACACCCTGCGCCGCCCGCAACTCCAGCGCCTTCTCTGGCGCCGTATGGGGTTCCTGATGCGCCCGTTCGTCAATACCTTCCTCATCAATTGGACCAAGCGTTTCCCCTGGGGATAAGGCCACACCCCATTCAGTAGACGTCCAACGATGACGAGCGAATCTACCAAAATCCCTGAAAATTAGGACGCACTCCGGCTACAGGGCTTTCTCAGGTCGAAATGGCCTCGAAGAAAGCCCTGCTCATTGTTTGCCCTCTTTGCGATTCGTGTCCCACGAGCCCCCCAAAGCCGGTAAGTGTGCATCATCCTGCCTTCCGAAAATGTGACATTCGTAACCATTGACATGCCCTCTGAGTTATGGTACACTAAGACTGTGAACGTTCACGGGAATTGAACCGGGAATAGCACATTTCGTGGCTTCCTCATCGTCAACGTAGTGACGCGAGCGCAAAGTGAGACGTAAACGAGTTACGATTCAAGATGTGGCCGCCGCAGCCGGCGTATCCCGCCAGACCGTTTCGCGCGTGTTGAATGACAGAGATGACGTCGCCCTGACAACCCGCGAACGGGTCCAGGATGTGATCGACGATCTAGGGTACCGCCCCAACCTCGCGGCGCGCGGCCTCACGCAACAGCGCACCAACACCATCGGCCTGGTCATTCCTTACCGGCCCGCTTATCTCTTCTCGGACCCACACCTGCTCCAACAGATGAGCGCGGTCGATCAAGTACTGGGCCAGCGCGGTTATACGATGCTGCTCACCACCGCGTTACCCGATGCTTCAGACGATGACAACGCGGCCGAACTCTCCGCGTTCGAACGGGTGATCCAGGCAGGTTACGTCGATGGGGTGCTGATCTGCGAAACCCCCTCGACCGCTGAAGGCATCGCCATGCTGGAAGAACATGAATACCCCTGGGTCATACTGGGGTATGCGCCCGATGACACTATCCCTCATGCTGTACATGCCGACGACCGGGGCGGCGCCCGGCAGGCCATCATGCACTTGCTGAGTCTGGGCCACCAACGCATCGGCATCATCAGCGCCGCCGAACACAGCATCACTGCGATCCAGGAACGACTGGCAGGGTGCCGTCTGGCATTGAAAGAGCATCATCTCCGGCTAGATGAAGCCAAGATCGTGCATGGCGATTTCACGCCGGAGAGCGGCTACCGCGCCACGGCCCGGCTGATGCAACAGCCCTCGCCGCCCAGCGCCATCTTCGCCCTCAACGACCGGATGGCCGTGGGGGCAATCCAGTACCTGACAACCCATGGCCGGCGCGTGCCGCAGGAAGTCGCCGTGATCGGCTTTGACGATATTCCGATGGCGAACACCTGCGCGCCTTCGCTGACCACCGTGCGCCAGCCGGCCGTAGAAATGGGCCAGCAGGCCACCCGCCTGCTGTTCGACTTGATAGAAGACCGGGCAGCCTCCAACCAGCCCATCGTGCTGCCCACGGAATTGATCGTCCGCGAATCCACCGGCGCTATCTATCGCGGCTAATATGCCAGGGAGGTGCAAACGCCAAATCCAAAATCACAAGCCGAAACCAGTTCTGTTCAGTCGTACCCTATTCGAAACCTTATTGAGGAGAAAACCCATGAAAAAGACGCTGTTTGGTTTGCTGGCCATGGTGACATTGCTGAGCCTGGTGCTGGTCGCCTGTGGCCCGACGCCCACTCCCGAGACTATCATCGAGACCGTCGAGGTCATCAAAGAGGTCGAGGTGACCAAAGAGGTCACGGTGACCGAAGAGGTCGAAGTCGAAGTCGAGAAACTGGTCGACAAGCGTGTGGTCATCTACAACTCCTACAACAGTGATCCTGGCCCCCGCGCGGCCGACGAAGAGCTGGTCAAGATGTTCGAGGCTGCCCATCCCGACGTCAGCGTCCAGCACAGCATTGTGGCTCACGAGGATTTCAAACAGGCCATCCGCGCCTATCTGACCGCGTCCACCCCGCCCGACGTTATGACCTGGTTCGCCGGCAACCGCGCGCGCTTCATCATCGACAAGGGCCTGATCATGGACATCAGCGATGTGTGGGAAAATGAGGGCTGGAACGAGTCCTTCCCCGCCGGTTTCCGGGCCATGAGCTCCGTCGATGACAAGCAGTATTTCCTGCCCACGAGCTGGTACTGGTGGGCCGTCTACTACCGCAAGGACATCTTCGAAGAACTCAATCTGACCCCGCCCGAGACCTGGGAAGAATTCCTGGCCGTCTGCGATACGCTGAAGGAAAATGGCTACGCGCCGCTCACCATTGGCACGAAGTACCGCTGGACCACCGCAGCCTGGTTCGACTATCTTAACATGCGCGTCAACGGCCCCGACTTCCACATCGACCTGATGTTGGGCAAGGAAGCCTACAATGACGAACGCGTGCTCAAGGTCTTCACCGACTACTGGACGCCCCTGCTGGAGAATGGCTACTTCATCGAGGATCCCGCCGCCTACACCTGGCAGGAGGCGCTGCAATTCATGATCGATGGCGAGGCTGCCATGTACCTGATGGGCGACTTCATCCGCGACAGCTGGCCCGACGAGACCGAGGATGCCCAGCTTGACTTCTTCCGCTTCCCCATCATCGATCCCGCCGTCCCGATTGGCGAGGACGCCCCCACCGACGGTTTCTTCATCGCGGCGCAGTCCCAGCATCCTGAGGATGCCAAGGCCTTCCTCGGATTCCTGGGCTCGATCGAGGCGCAGCAGTACAACGCCGACAACCTGGGCCGTCTGCCCACCAACTACGACGTTGATACCAGCGGCTTCACCGATTCCCAGAAGAAGGGCCTCGATCTGATCGGCGGCGCCGACTTCGTCGCGCAATTCTACGACCGCGATACCACGCCGGAAATGGCCGATGAGGGCATGAACGGCTTCATGGAATTCTGGAGCAATCCCGCGAGGATTGCCGAGATCCTCGACCGGTTGGAAGAAAGCCGGTTGGAGATCTTCGCCGAGGAATAACCTCCACGGCTCGTCACGAGGGGCGCAGCCTGGGCTGCGCCCCTTTCCCCAATCGCCGAACCGGGGATGCGACGCCAGGGCCAAGGGATAAAGTCCCGTTATTCCGGCGTTAGCCGTTTGCCCTTGAGTCTTGTCCCGATCTGTATCCAAAGAAGGAGGCGACTATGCTCGCAAAGAAGAAAATCGTCCCCTACCTGTTCTTGATCATCCCGCTCGTTCTCTATCTCATCTGGGTCATCGGGCCTATGGGCTACACGTTTTATCTAAGCCTGACCAAGTGGGATGGCCTTTCCAAACCTGAATTGATTCAATCCAACCCGTTCCGCAACTACGAGAGGCTATTCCGGGATCCGGTCTTCTTCACGTCTCTCAAGAACAACCTCAAGTGGATCCTCAGTTTCATCACCATACCGGTGGTGTTGGGCCTGGGCCTGGCGATCGCGTTGAACCGGTCGATCCCCTGGGCCAAGTTCTTCAAGGCGAGCTTCTATTCTCCCCTGGTGCTCTCGCTCGTGGTCTGCGGCCTGATCTGGTCATGGATGTACCACCCGGCCGGCGGGCTGATCAACTCGGTGCTGCGCCGTATCACGGGCAATCCCGAACTGAGCATCGGTTGGTTGAGCGACGAGAAGCTCGTTATGTGGTCCATCATCATTGTCGCCATCTGGCGACAGGCCGGCTATGTGATGGTGCTGTACCTCGCCGGACTCCAGGGCGTGGATCCCCAACTGCTGGACGCCTCGAAAGTCGACGGCTGCAATGGCTGGAATACCTTCCGGCACGTGATTCTGCCTTTGCTGGCGCCGGTCACCGTCATCGTGGTGGTCATCAGCATCATCGATTCGCTGCGGGCCTTCGACCTGGTCTCGGTGATGACCCGGGGCGGGCCCTTCAACTCTTCCAGCGTGCTCGCCAACTTCATGTACATCGAGGCGTTCAACAACTACAAAATGGGCTATGCGGCGGCGATCTCCGTGATTCTGTTCGCCATCAGCGCGGTCTTCATCTTCATCTATCTCTGGAATATCATGAAAGACGAGATGGAGTACTAGGAGGCAATCATGACCACACGAAAATTCTTCAGTTCTCCGTGGCGCGCGCTGGGATTCTTCCTGCTGCTGCTGGTCACGATGATCTGGCTGCTGCCCTTCCTTACCGCCCTGTTGACCTCGGTACGGACGAACAATGACATTCTGACGCAGGGCTTTATCGCCATTCCCAAAGAGTGGACCCTGGGGAACTTCCGCACCGCCTGGGAGCGCGGCGGGTTGAGCAACTATCTTCCTAACAGCTTCTACATCACCATCCCCGCGCTCATGGGGACGCTGCTCCTGTCTTCACTTTCGGCCTATGCGCTGGCGCGATTCCGGTTCGCGGGCAACCGGTTGATCTTCTTCCTCTACGTGGGCGGCACGATGTTGCCCTTCCAGGTGTTGATGTTGCCGGTTTTCCGCCTTACCGATGCATTGGGACTTTACGATACGCATCTGGGCATCATTCTCTTCCACACGGCGTTCCAGCTGGGTTTCTGTACTTTCCTGCTGCGCAACTACATGCGCACGGTGCCGGGGGAAATCCTGGAAGCAGCCCGCATCGATGGCTGTGGCGAGTTCCGTATCTGGTGGCAGATCATGATGCCCTTGACCCTACCCGCCGTCGCCGCCCTGGCTACGCTAGAGTTCACGTGGATCTTCAACGACTACCTCTGGTCCATCGTGCTGCTGCGCACCGATGCCCTCAAGCCGGTCACGGCCGGCCTGGCAACGCTACAAGGCCAGTGGATCATGGACTGGACCGTCATCGTCGCCGGGGCTTTGCTGGCAACGGTGCCCACCATCATCGTCTTCATCTTCCTCCAGCGCTATTTCATCGAAGGGCTCACGTTGGGCGCGAGCAAGTGAACAGACGCGGCAACCACGCAATCGTCTACTACGAAAAGTCACAAGACCGGGACGCGCGACGCGGGTTGCGCGTCCTGCTTTTTATGTGATAACCGTGAGGGTGGATTCGCCATTTCCGAAAGGAGTCGCCAGCCATGGAAATCGTTCGAACGACCTACCGGCTTACGCTCGTCGCAGCCCCCTTCACATTACTCCTGGAGAAGGATGGCTGCGAGGCCTTACGACTGGAGACGCACCTCAGTGCGGACGCCGTCACGCAGGAGGAGAATCGCGTCGCCGTCGCTTTTCCGGATGCCGCGCTTGACCTGACCCTGTGGGATGACGCAATCGATGTGCAGTGGCAAGGAACCGGCATCGCCAACGCTTTCCCCATGACGGCGCCCTGGTACGGGCAAGGCGAGCTGGTCCACCAACGGTGGCCGCTCAACGCGCTGATGCTGCCGTTGACCCCCTTGCTCACTGCCGACAACGGCGCCGCCGGTCTGCTCTGTATCCAGACGCCGGCCTGGCTCGCGGCCAATGGCATCGTTATCCTGGCGCGCTCGCCGGTCTCCGTGAGTATCAATGCGCCCCCTGACGATGCCGCCCCTCGCGCGTCCGGCTTCGGTCTCGATGCCGGCCCCTTTCACGAGCGCCCCCGGCTCGATCCCGGCGGCGCAGGGGATGGGCGCCTCACGCTCCAGGGAGATGATCTCCATTTCGAAATCCTGATCGCGCGCGACGGAGTGAAAGCCCACGCAGCGCTGGTCGCCGCCCTGGGACGCCCAACCGCCGCGCCGCCCCAGGAACTCTTCACCTATCCCACGTGGACCACCTGGGCGCGTTTTAAGGACCGGGTCAACCAAACCGTGGTGCTTGACTATGCTCATGAAATCATCGATCACGGCTACGACTACCACGTCCTGGAGATCGACGACCGCTGGCAAGTGCAATACGGCGACCTGATCTTCGATCCGGAACGCTTCCCCGACCCGCGCGGCATGGTCGATACACTGCACGAGCTGGGCTTCCAGGTCACGGCGTGGACCATGCCGTTCTTACATCCCGACTCAGAGGCCGCCTCGGAAGGCGCGAAACGCGGGTTTCTGGTTCGCACCAGCCAGGACGCGCCCTATCCCATCCGGTGGTGGCAAGGTACGGGCTACTTGCTCGACGCCACCCATCCCGAGGCGCTGGACTGGTTCGGCGACCGGCTACGCGCGCTTCAGGAGGCGACCGGTCTCGATGGGTTCAAGTTCGATGCCGGAGAAGCGCTGTTCCTGCCGGAGGATGCAGTAACCTATACCCCCCTGGAGAGCCGCAACGCCTTTACCCATCACTACGTCGATTGGATCGCGCGTAACTTCGCGTTGTGCGAGGTGCGCGCCGGGTGGCTCAACCAGCAAGCTCCGCGTTTCTTCCGGCTCTGGGATCTCACCAGCAGTTGGACACACGCCAACGGTTTGCGCGCGGTGATTCCCTCGGCGCTCTCGTTATCGATCACCGGCTACCCCTTTATCCTGCCGGATATGGTCGGCGGCAACGCCTATTTCAGCCTACCCGAGAACCAGGCCATCCGGTGGATCGTCCGCAGGGTGATCATGCCGGCGCTGGAACGCCGCGCCCGGCGCCGGGGCAACGCGGCCCCCGGCGGCGGATTCCCGGCGCTGCCCCGTTTCATCGAACGCTCGCCGGCCTTTGGTTATGCCGCCGCCGAGCTGCTGATTCGCTGGACCCAACTCAACGCGCTCCTGCCCGCCCTCCAATTCAGTCTGGCGCCCTGGGAATTCGGCCCGGAGTGTGACGCGCTATGCAAACGCTACGCGGCGCTGCACACCGAGTTCGCGCCCACCCTATGGGCGCTGGCGCAGCAGGCGACGCGCACCGGCGAGCCGATCATCCGCCCCCTATTCTGGCTGGCCCCCGGCGATCCCCGCGCGCTTCTATGCGACGACGCCTACCTGGTAGGAGATACCCTGCTGGTCGCGCCCGTGGTCCACGCCGGGCAGCGCGCCCGCGACGTCTACTTGCCGCCGGGGATGTGGCGCGCCTACGGGACGGAAACGGTGTATGCGGGCGACGTCGTGCTCGAAGCCTATCCGGCGCCGCTGGACGCCCTGCCGCTGTTCGAGCGGGTAGCGTCGTAGGGAAGAACGGGGAAGTTTCCTCGCCGAGGGCGCAAAGCACGCTAAGGTTGGTTAGGAGATAGGCGCGGTCTGGGTCAACGCTTTCCCCAACGTTTGTGCGTCTGCACGAAGGTGCGAATAACTTGCGCCGGCGCCGTCATAGTATCCGTAAGCATCCAGTAGATCTCGCCCTGTTCCAAGTTCGTGAACCCGGCAGGGGCGCCCTCGCGATCCAGCGCCAGGATGCTCATGCTGTCGAGATAGTCGCCGCCCAGGTCGTTGAGATCGAGCATAGCCTGCCGCACAGCCGCGTCGACCGTCATCCCCGTCTTGAGGTAGAGTACGACGCTGCGCGCGGCGCCGGCCCGCAGCGCCATCTCCCCCATGCCGGTGCAGGTAGCCGCGCCGTAGCGGTTATCGGCGTAGTTGCCGGCGCCGATGATGGGCGAATCGCCCACGCGTCCGGGGTATTTGGCGAACCACCCGCTGGTACTGACGCCAGAGGCAAGATTCCCTTCAGCATCCAGCGCGATGAAGTTAGTGGTGCCCCCTGCACGCTCGGGATCAGACGCCAGATAGACCCAGTGTGCCAGATCGCGGGCTTCGTGCAGCGTCTCGAACGTCGCTAACGGCATCGCCTTGAGCAAGCGCTCCCGCCACGCGGCCATAGCATCGGGCGTGCGCAGCTCCGCCAGTGTGAACCCCATTTCGCCCGCAAAACGCGTCGCCCCCTCACCCACCAGTAACACATGCGGCAACATCTCCATCACCTTGCGTGCGACCGAGATTGCGTGGGGGTACCCCTTGAGCGCCGCGACGGCGCCCGCCAGCAGCGTTCGCCCATCCATGATGCTGGCGTCCTGCTCCACATCGCCTAGCAGGTTAGGATAGCCTCCCAGGCCCACGGAATGATCGGCGGCATCCGATTCTACCTCGCGGACCCCGGCTTCGACAGCATCCAGCGCCGGACGTCCCGCTTTGAGCGCCGCCATCGCCGCCTCAATGCCGGTGATCCCGTTTCTGCTCGTTACAACAATCACCCCTTGACTTCCCCCCAGAAAGATTGTCTCACCTCGCTGCCGGTTAAGGGCTGAGGGCGAACGGCGCCTACCGGCACGTCACATAATCTTGCCCCACGATCAAGCGCATCTTCACCGCCGCGTTGGGATCGGGCAGGTAGGCGACGTTTTCCTCTCGCACCCGGAAGAAGGACTGGACCCAGGCCAAACCGCTGCCCTTCGTCGTCCCGCCGAAGAAGATGATGCGCGTCTCCGGATAAATGCCATCAGAAGCGCCGATGACAGGGGTGTAGCCAGCGTGCTCCAATCGATCAGCAGCCAACCGGTCCCAATCGGCGTGTCCTGACCCGTTCCAGACCTCGACCAGGATAGGCGCCTGGAAAGCGCGGCTGCTGGCGGGCTTGGCCAACACGTCGGCAATGACGGGCGCCATTTCTTCCCACACCGGCAGGAAGACGTAGCCTCCTTTTGGTGTGATATAGGATTCCACCTGGGAATATCCGATGTTGTACATCCTGACGTCCGTCACGTCTAATTCCATGGCGGTGAAGGCCAATTCCAGGACATTGCCCACGCCCATATCCGTTTCGTAGAGATGGCCCAATTCGGACAGCAACGATGGCGCCGCCTCGAGCAGGTTGGCCTGTTTTCCGGTGTGCCACATCGCTTCCAGCACCAGCTGCTGGCGCTGCTCGCGAGAGAAGACGCTGGTGGTCTTGCGAGAGCGCGAATACCATAACGCCAGATCGCCGTTCATGTGATGCATGCCCGGCTCCAACACCAGCCAGGGGTATTCGCCGTTCTCGTCGGGATAGGGCCAATAATCCTCCAGACGACAATGCACCGCCATATCGATCCCCCCGATGGCGTCGACCAGGCCGATCAGCCCATCGAAGTTGACCTTGACGTAGTAATCGGCCGTGATGCCCAGATTGTAGAGCATCGTCTGGTTGAGCAGACCGAAACCGCCGCCCTCATAATTGTAGAGCTCGCCATACATATCGGCAAAGTTTATCCGGCTCATCCAGAAGTTGGGAATATAGAGATAGAGGTCGCGCGGAATCGATAACATGGAAACTGCCGGGACATCTGGATAGATCACCACATATTGCACCGCGTCGGTATGCCAGTCATCCCAGTCAGGGCGCTGGTCGCTGCCCAGCAGCACCACGGTCACCGCTTCCTTGGGGATATAGAACGGCGCGACCGGCGTCGGAATCGTGAGCACAGCCGTCGAATAGGGCGTGACGGTGATTGTCACCGGGGCCAGCGTCGGGCGCCCGGGATTGAGCGGCGTCGGGGTGGCGCTGGCGGTCGGCGTCTGGCTGGGAGTCGGCGTCCGCGTCGCGGTCGCCGTAGGAAAGGGGGAAGGAGACGCCGGCGTCCAGGTCGGCGGCACACTGACGGAAGGCGTCCGTGAGGGGCGAGGACGCGGCGTGCTGGCGCTGGCAACCAGCGTCGGCAGGGGCGTCACCACGGGCTGCGGTTCGGCAAACCGCAAGCAGAGCGCAACCATCAGCACGCCGGCAAGCAGCGATAGAAGCAGAAGCAGAACCAGTGTTCGAAATCGTTTTGTGTTCATGAGTGAGCGGCGTCCTGGCTCGATTTGCATCATCAGGCGCAGCCAAGTTTTATCGAATGGTTAAGACGATTATACGCCCATCTCAGTAATCTGACCAGCACGCCCTAGAGAGAGTGCGCGCCCCCATACACATTGCCCGAATGCCGTGATTGCGTATACTGAGTCGTGTGACGTTCAATATAGCAGCCTTCAGGCGTTAGGAGCGCACCATGACAACGAGTCTCTTCATCATCCTGGCCGTCATCACCGCAGCGTTGGAGTTGTGGGGAGAACACCAGGATTCTCGAAAACTGATCTACGTTTTCAAACCGGCGACGACCCTGCTCATCCTGCTGGTAGCGCTAACCACGGCCTGGGGCAATGTGGGACGCTACACGGGACTGATTCTGATCGGGTTGGTGTTTTCTACCATCGGGGACATCTTGTTGATGCTGCCGTCAGACCAGTTCGTGCCGGGGTTAGGCAGCTTCCTGGCAGCGCAGCTCTGTTACGCCGCCGCCTACACGACCGGTCACGGTTTTGCGTTCACCTGGTGGCTGCTGGCCTGCTTCAGCATCTATGGCATTGCATTGGTGCGCTATCTGTGGCCCAAGCTCGGGAAGATGCGCGTTCCGGTGATCGCCTACGCTGCCGTCATCCTGACGATGGGATGGCAGGCTTGGGAGCGGGTCTTGTGGAACGGGGGTGCACGCCCTTTGCTGGCAGCCCTGGGCGCGCTGCTGTTCATCGCCTCGGATTCGGTGATTGCCATTGCGCGCTTTCGGGTGAAGTCCAAACACACCCGGCTCCCGATCATGATCACCTACTACCTGGGACAGCTGCTGATCGCGCTTTCAGCAGGACAATGAGAAACACAACACGAGACCGGCGCGCGCCGGTCTCGTGTTGGTCTGCGCCGCGCTACTTCACGGGCAAGTAGATCTCAAACTGCGACTCCGGATCGTTGGGGTCGAAGGTGGGACCGTAAAGCTCAAACTCCGGCCCGTCAGCCCGTTCGCGCCCCAATTGCGGGAGCCATTCCTTGTAGATCGCGTCATAGGTGGTGCTGATAGTGGGCATCGTGCAAGTGAAAACGGCGTACGTTTGCGCCGGGATCTCGTAGGCCACCATCCCCTCGGGCGCCTCGTCCACAGCGGTTACTTCGAAGCCCGCGATGTAGTCCCACGCCCCCGTCGCCTCATCGTAGTTGTCGGAAATGCCATAGGAGAGGCCGTTCGGCTTCACGTTCTGAATCTCGTGCATCCGGCCCATGAGCGCACCCCACAACTTCGGAATCTCGCCCTCGGTCGATTTACCGTGGTACTTCATCCCCACGACGGTGAATGCATCCTGCTTCACAATCTTTGTCTCCATCCTGATACCTCCTCACGTGAACATCTATCCTGCTTTTGGCTGTTTCGTTCCCTTTCGGAAACCATCTTCAGTCTACACAAGATACATGTCATTTTACGTCATATTTCGACGGAATTCCAGAGCG
>JAFGNR010000219.1 GCA_016926915.1 Anaerolineae bacterium | reverse complement strand
CTGGCGGCGGAGGAGGCCGGCTTCGGGAACCCGGACGCTCGCCCTACCTTCTTGACGCTGGAGACGGCCCAATACTTCATGGCGCGCGTGGCGGCGCCGTTCCTCGCCCAGGGGTATTTCGAGGCGATCACCATTGACCGCAACCGGCTTTTTAGCCAGATCCTCGACAATCTCAACAAGTCCGCCGTGGTCGGTTTCCCGGTGGGCGAGATCGCAGAGCGGCTGAAGGCTGCCTGGGTGGGTGAAACCGCGCATGTGCGCGTCTACGAGCAGGCTCAAACGTGTGCGGAAGCGTTTCGCAAAGCCTGCTTGGCCCACAACCTTCTGGATTTCTCTCTCCAGATGCAGCTCTTCTTCGAGCATCTGTGGCCCGAACCCCTCTGCCGCGCTCACCTGCTGCAGACCTACACGCACCTTATCGCGGACAACGTCGAGGAGGATACCCCCGTGGCCCACCGGTTGCTGCGAGAGTGGCTCCCGCAGGCCGCTTCCGCCTGTGTGATCTTCGATGAGGGCGGCGGGCACCGGGTCTTCTTGGGCGCCGATCCGGAAGAGGCCCTCTCTTTGCAGGCAGTGTGTGATGCAACGGCAGCCTTCACGCGCGTGGTGGTCTCCACACCGCCGGTGAGATCCCTGACAGAGGCTATGGAACGCGCCGTATCGCCCGCGCGCGCGCAGCAGGCGGAAGGCGCACCGGTCGTTCCACCGGAGGACCGGTCGCTGCGGGAGGCGCTGCACTACGCCTCGCGCCGTTACTACCCGGAGATGCTCGACTGGGCGGCGGAAACCATTGCCGGATTGGTGCACGACGAGGGCGCGCCGCCGGGGGAGATCGTCGTCCTGGCGCCCTTCCTGACCGATGCGTTGCGCTTCTCACTGATGAACCGCCTGGCGCATTTCGACGTTCCGGCGCGCTCCCACCGCCCTTCGCGCGCGTTGCGAGAAGAACCTGCCACCCAGTGTCTCTTGACCTTTGCGATGCTGGCGCATCCGGGGTGGGGGCTGCGACCGACCCGGTACGACGTAACCTACGCGCTGGTCCAGGCCATCGCCGGTCTGGATCTGGTGCGGGCGCAGCTATTGGCCAACGTGTTGTTCCGCCTTCAGGAGGGGGCGCCGGTGTTGGCGCCGTTTGCGCAGGTCAAATCCGAAATGCAGGAGCGCATCACCTATCTGCTGGGCGGGCGCTACGAGGCCTTGCGCATCTGGCTGGATGCTTATGTGCGCGCCGCTCAGGGCGATACGCGCGCCGAGATCAGCCAGCGGGACCGTTACCGGGGCAAGGGCGAATTGGATCACTTTCTGGGCCGGCTTTTCGGCGAGCTGCTCTCGCAGCCCGGGTTTGGCTTTCACGACAATTTGGACGCGGCCCGCGTGGCGCAGAATCTTATCGAGTCCGTCCGGAAGTTCCGCTGGATCGCCGGCGCGCTGCCCGGCGAGGCGCCCCTGGGCAAAGTCTATGTGGAGATGGTGCAGGCGGGTGTTGTGGCGGCCCAGTATATTCGCGGTTGGCGTACAGAATCCGACGATGCCGTGCTGTTGGCCCCTGCCTATACCTTTCTGATGGGAAATCGCCCGGTCGATTACCAATTCTGGCTCAATGTCGGGGGACGCGGGTGGTGGGAACGCCTCTACCAGCCCTTGACGCATCCTTACGTGCTCAGCCGGCGCTGGGAGCGCCGCGCCCCAACAGAGGCGGGCGCGGGTCTCTGGACCGACCGCGACGAGGTGGCCTACCGCCAGGAGTCCTTGCGGCGCCTGACGCAGGGGTTACTTCAGCGCTGCCGCAAGGGCATCTTTCTGGGGCTGAGTGAGTTGGGTGAACAAGGGTATGAACAACAGGGACCGCTGTTGACCGCAATCCAGCGGGTCCTAAGGGGCGTACAGTTGGGAGCGCCCTGACTTGTGGGAAATGATGAATCGGAGGTGCTGCCCACACCTCCGATTCCGCAAGAAGGAGAAACCAACTGCTGTCATCAGTCAGAACCTATGCTACCAGATGTTCGTAAACGCCGGATTAAGTTCCTGTAAAGGTTTGGCAAAGGATGCGCGATTGTTGGGTTTCCCGGTCAAAAAGCGGGAAGCGGGGGCGCCCGGCCCCCGCTTCCACATGGAGGAGAAATCAAACGCCCTTCGCTGATCAACAGTATTCTAACAGACATGTTGGAAAAATGGATTAAATTGGGTTTAAAACTGTGTAAAGGTTTGAACCGTCAAAAGGCGTGATGTTAACGTATGTTGCCATTTCAACCGAGACCTAAACAGCAAGCGGTATTGGCCTATACCGGTGGGCGGATGGGCGTCTCTGCGGTGCCGGGAAGCGGCAAGACGTGGACGCTTTCGATGTTGGCGGCCCAGCTGATTGCCGGTGGGGTTCTGGAGGATGATCAGGAAGTCCTGGTAGTCACGCTGGTGAACTCTGCCGTAGACAATTTCGCGGGCCGAGTGCGGCGCTTCCTCGAGGAGCGTGGTTTGTTGGCGGTGGGCTACCGGGTGCGCACGCTTCATGGGCTGTGCCACGACATCGTCCGCGAGCGCCCGGCGCTGGCGGGATTGTCGGACGATTTCCGGGTCATCGATGACAGCACTGCGCGCGAGGTGCTCCAAGAAGCGGCTGACGCGTGGCTGCGCGCTAATCCCAATGCTCTGGATGTTTACCTGGCGCCCGACCTGGATGAGGGCAAAGCGAACTGGGTGCGCAGCCAGCAATGGCCCCAGCTGGCGACGAGCATCGCCGGCGATTTCATCAAACAGGCCAAGGACTTGGAACTGACCCCCGCCGAGTTGCGGTACTCCCTGGAGCAGTTTCCGGAATCGCTGCCGCTGGTCGAGATGGGGACGGCGATCTATGCCGATTACCAGCGCAGCCTGGCCTACCGGGGCGCCGTCGATTTCGACGATCTGATTCGTCTCGCTTTGCAAACCCTGCGGCTTGACCGGGAGTTTCTGGAACGGCTGCGCCGGCGGTGGCCCTATATCCTGGAAGACGAAGCGCAAGATAGCAGCCGGTTGCAGGAGGCGATCCTGCGGCTGCTCACCGGAGAGGAGGGCAACTGGGTGCGCGTGGGCGATCCCAACCAGGCCATCTACGAGACCTTCACCACCGCCAGCCCGCAGTTTCTGCGCGACTTTTTGCGGGAGCCGGGCGTGTGGGCGCTGGATTTGCCGAACTCGGGGCGTTCGACGCAGAGTATCATGGACGTGGCGAACTATTTCGTGGACTGGACCGGGGCCGAACATCCGGTCCCTGCGGTTCGAGAAGCGTTGGCGCCGCCCCACATCAAACCGACCCCGCCGGGGGATCCGCAGCCCAATCCGCCGGATGATCCCGGCGCCATCCGTTTTATCGACCGGCGGTACACGCCCCAGGAGGAACTGGAAGCTGTGGTGGAGTCCGTGAAACGCTGGCTCCAGGTGCAGGCCGGGAAACCGGAGGAGGCGCGGGAGACGTGCGCGCTCCTGACGCCCCGTAACCGGCGCGGGGATGAGCTGGTGGAACTGCTCAAAGCCGCCGGGGCGCCCTATATCGAGTTGTTACGCAGCACCCGCCAGACCCGGCAGGCCGCCGGCGCGCTGGCGAACATTGTCACTTATCTGGCCGATCCCACATCGGCCAACAAACTGGCGACAGTCTATCGGGTGTGGCGCCGCCGGGATCGCGAGGACCCCGAGGAAGAACGGCGGCTCACGTGGGCGACGCGCACCCTGCGGAAGTGCCGCCAGGTAGAAGATTTTCTCTGGCCGCGCTCGGGGCAGGATTGGTTGGCGGATCTGGATCTCGCGATGGATCGTCCGGCGATGCACGAACGCCTGGAGGCGTTTCGCGGTCTGGTCCGGCGCTGGCAGGAGGCGACGCTGCTGCCCATCGACCAGCTGCTCCTGACCCTGGCCCAGGATATCTTCGAAGAACCGGCAGACCTGGCGATCGCGCACAAACTGGCGGTGATGTTGCGGGGCATGGCGGATCAGCACGGGGATTGGCGGCTGGGCGAGCTGGCCCAGGAACTGGCGGCGGTGGCGCTCAACAAACGGAAGTTCATTGGCATGGGCGACGACGACAGCGGCTTCGACCCCGACAAATACCGGGGGCAAGTCGTCGTGACGACGGTGCACAAGGCCAAAGGGCTGGAATGGGATCGGGTCTACCTGCTCTCGGTCAACGCTTACAACTTCCCGTCGGCGCTGCCGGGCGATGAGTTCATCGCCGAGAAATGGTTCGCGCGCGACGACCTGAACCTGCACGCGGAGACGCTGGAACAACTGCGCGCGTTGCAGGAGAATCCCACGCTGTTCCTGTACGACGAGGGGCAGGCCACCCTCCGGGCGCGCGAGGACTACGCGGCGGAACGCCTGCGGCTGCTTTACGTGGGCATTACGCGCGCGCGGCGCGCGCTCATCGCGACCTGGAACACCGGCAAGCGCGGCGACCAGCGGCCCTCCGTACCATTCGTGGCGCTGGAGGCGTGGTGGGGGGATAGGG
>JAFGNR010000041.1 GCA_016926915.1 Anaerolineae bacterium | reverse complement strand
TTCTACAAAAGTCAATGAAGGTTTCTCGCCAACTCGCCACTGCCGCCGGAGAAAGAGCTATTGGAGCAGGCCCGCGAGGCGTTGCGCGTCAAACATGCTGCCCTGCGCACTCTGCGGGTGGTTTCCGCAGCCACGGGAGCGGAGCGCCGCTCCGCGCTACAGGGGATGCGTTATCGAAAACGCGTACCGGGTATCTGTGATTCAGAAAACCACCCTCACCGCGCGCCACGCTTCGAAGAGCAGCGCCCGGAACCGCGCGATGTCCACAATGCGCGCGGGCAGGTTGAGGGGCGTCCCGCTCTCGTCAAAGACGAGGGTCCCGGTCTCCAGGTCGCGCACCGTGGAGATGTGCCGCACCGGGCCGGGAGCGAAGAGGTCGGGATGTGAGATATATACTGCCGGCAGCAGGTCCCACAGATAGAAGCGCGCCACGCCGCAGTAGGCCCCGAACGCCAGCAGCCAGCGGCGTACGATGCGCGTCATCTCCGCGCCCCAGTGGCGCACGTGACGCAGGTCGCGCCAGCCGAACGCCGCTTGCAGGCAGATATGCCCATCCATCAGGGTGACGTTCGCGCCGCTGTGCAAGACGGCGTGGGCTGCTTCCGGGTCGCAAGAGAGGTTGAGCTCTGTCAGATTCCGCCAGCCGATCCGCAATGGGTGGCGCCGGTAGCCCCCCATGCAAACGATCTGTTTTACGTGGGCGAAGAAGTCCGGATCAAGGACGGCGGCGGCGTGTAGGTTGCCCAGCGGACCGGCCGCCACGATGGAGATGGCGCCGGGAGCTGCCGCGACCGTTTCTGCCAGGAAGTGCGCGGCGGGGGTGGGGGCCGGCCCGCGCTGCCCCGCGCCTTGATAAAGAGGCAGGTCCGGGCGCTGCACGGCGCGGAGGAGCGCCTGGGTTGCCCGGTGGACGTCCGCGATGGCGCCGTTGCCAAAGGTGGTGGTGAGGCCCACGACTTCGATGTCGGGGCGTCCCAAGAGGTACAGCAGGGCCAGCCCGTCGTCGATTTCGTTGCGCGGCAGTCCCAGGGTGTTGTCGCAGTCGTAGAGGACGCGGTGTTTCTCCACGCGACTCACGCGGCGCGCTTCTCGAGATGCGCGGCAAGTCGTCGCAGTTTGCCCCACTCCTGGCGTATCACGTAGACCATAGCCAGGATGCGCAGCCAGCGAATCGCGCAGTGGGGGTGGGCGGCCAGCTCCTCGAGGACTTTGACCGCCTCGTCATCGCTGCGCCGGTCGCGGATGTATTCGATGGCCAACTGTTCGAGGTATTGGTTCCGCTGCGCCACCAGCTGCGCCTCCTCGCGGGCTTTCTGGCGCAGGGCCAGCACGGCCTCGCGGGCCCGTTCCATGGATGTGACCAACTGCTGGACGGTGAAGGGCTTGATCAGGTAATCCCGCGCGCCAACGGCCATGGCTTTCTGGAGGGTGGGGGTGGTCCGTTCTGCGGAGATGACGATGCAGAACAGATTCGGGTGATCCTGGAGCATCTGTTGGATGGCCGTCAGCCCATCGAGTTCGGGCATGTTGATATCCATCACGGCAATGTCCGGCCGCATCTGGCGGGACATCGCGACGGCCTCCTTGCCGTCCTGGGCAATGGCGATCACGCGGGCATCTTCCACCAGGGTCATCATCAAGCGGGTGCTGCGCCGCGTCTCCTGAACGTCGTCGGCGATAAGAACCCGTAAGGGGCCGGTTTCGTCTGTCTGGATGTCTGTCTGCGCCATTGAGACCTCCCTAGGGCGTCATTGCGCCGCTTCCGGGGGCGCCCCTCTACGCGGAAGCCGCGCCGTACAAGCGAATCCGGTGTGCCGCGCTCGGAAACTGCCACATCTAGCAGAGATTCTTGATACAAACACGAGATATTGGGTTTGTCATCATGACGGCAGCCGGTTTTCGGCGCCAAGAGCGACTGAAGTCGCTACTACGAACCTTATGCAGGATACATCGAATTGCGAACGGCGCAAGTGCGCGGGTCGCCGGTCATTCGCCGGCCGGCAGCAGCCAGAGCCGGTCCGGTGGAATCGTCACCTGCACCTGCGCGCCGGGACCAATCCGCTCCGCCAGCGCCGCGTCATCCTCTACGATCAGGAGCGTCTCCCCGGCGCGGACCTTGAACCGCGCGTGGGTGCCCAGGTAGACTGTCGAGACCACAACGCCGGGGACCCGGATGCCGCCGGGGGCGTCGAGGCGCAGGTCTTCGGGGCGCACTGTCACCGTGCACCGGCTGTGCGAACCGTCGCCACACCCTGCCGGCGCCGGCAATGGTCCAATGGGGGTCTCCACCACCTCGCCGCGCCGCTGCCCGGAGATGAAATTGACTCCGCCGAAGAACCGCGCCGTCTGCAGGTCCACCGGCCGGCGGTAAAAGGCGCTGGGGGTATCGACCTGGCGCAGGCGTCCCGCGAAGAGCAGCGCGATCCGGTCCCCCATCATCACCGCCTCCTGCTGGTCGTGGGTGACCAGGATGGTGGTGGTCCGGAATTGGGTCTGCAGATCGAGGATCAGCTCGCGCATATCGTCGCGGAGGTGCGCGTCCAGGTTAGAAAGCGGCTCATCGAGCAGCAGCACTTTGGGCTCCACGATGAGCGCGCGCGCCAGCGCCACCCGCTGCTGCTGCCCGCCGGA
>JAFGNR010000218.1 GCA_016926915.1 Anaerolineae bacterium | reverse complement strand
TAGGGCGGCGACGACATGGGGGGCGCCGGAGGCGCATAATAGCTGGGTTGCGGCGGCGTGCTGGAACCACGCTTGGAGCCACGTACCATCAACACCGCGCCAATAAGAAGCAATGCGCCCCCACTACATCCCATCCCCCCTACCAGCAAACCGGCGATGGTGAAACCGGCCAGCGATTCGTTGTCATCATCCGGTTCCGGCGTTGGCGTGACGTAAGCCACTGGCGTGTTGGTAGGTAACGGCTTCAGAGTTGGGGTTGGTTGATCCGGCGGCAGCGTTGCCGTTGGCGGAGGCAGCGTTTCTTGGGTGGGCGGCGGCTCCTGTGTCGCCTCTTGGGTAGGCTCCTGCGTGGGTTCGGTCGTCGGAGTTGGCGGGACAAATGCCTGCGGTGCAGGCGGCAGACGCAGGGTTCCGTAGCCGTACTCGGTATCGGGGCCGGATGGCCCCATATCGGAAGACTGCGCGAGCAACGCATCAATCACCTGCTGACGTGTGTATTCTGGATGGGCGCTCCAGATCAAAGCCGCTGCACCGGCAACATGAGGAGTCGATGCAGACGTGCCGTCGAAGGCTGATTCTCCATACGTGGCGCCCGATACGCCTGCCGGGCCAGAGATATCGGGCTTGAGGCGCCCATCGGTGGTCGGACCACGGGAGCTGTAGTAAGCAATATCGCCGTCCCACCAGTCGATAGCGCCGACGGTCAACGCTCCATAAGCATCGCCAGGAGACGTCACGCTATAATCCGGCGTCCAGTACCCTAGATCAATCCCAGATCCATGAACAAACATGTCAAAGGTCACGGCGCGGGTCGCATTGAAAGCCTCGACCACAGCGTAAACCGTCTCTCCACCCGTTTCGAGCCACAAGACGTCCGCAGGTTGTTGACCGAGTGAACCATTCTGCAAGTCCGTCGACGAATCGATAATATCCAGATTGCTATCCACCAAAATCAAGCGGTAGTCCTGGGTGGGTGCATCCCACGAGTCCTCCCACATCAGAAAGACCTCGATATAGCCGTTGTTCCAAATACCAAGAACCTCTTCACCGACGTCGAATTCGTGATAGCCATCGCCGTCGGTATCGGTGAAGGTACCTCGGTAGTGCTGTTGAGCCTCATTTCCGGCAGAGTTGACCCAAAGAATACCCCGTGCTGCGGCTTCATCCACCATGTCGGTGCCCCAGCCGGTGCCATCTCGAGGTCCTACCACGGCGCCGACTGAGTGCGTAATGATGTTCACATTTTTCGACAGCAGCCACTCATACGCCTCACCAAGTCCGGCGTCGGTTCCATCATACCAGGCAAAAAAAAGGGCCGCCCCAGGGGCGACCTCATGCACGATTTCCGCGCACGCGGCGCCGTGCACCTCTTCCGTATCATACCAGCCGAAGTACTCGATCGGCGCCGAAGCAGGCAACTCCCGCCCTAACAGCTCTTCATATCCATAAAATCCCAGGTCCAACACACCGATGCGGAGTCCTTCGCCGGTAAACCCGGCGTCGTGCCAGGCATCCGCGCCGATGAGTGCGATGCCTTCGCCCTCGATATCGCTGGAGCTGGGCTTGCGAACTTCCGGCAGACGCACAGCAATGACGTGAGAAAGTTCCGTCAGCTGCGCAAAAATAGCCGCCGGTTCATCGGATTCCATCTGCATCTCGATCAGAGCTACCGGCACTCCAATGTTGATACGATCGCGATAAGCGCTGACGACAGTTATACCGATACTTGCGAGCTGTTTCACCAGCGGCTCATTATCTTCTGTATCAAGAACCAGGGTCACGCGCACACTCTCACCGTCAGGAGTCAGCAGACCGCGCTCCTTAGCTAAAGCCTCGGCGGCCTCAGGTCCTCCATCCTGATAAGCGATCAAAAACTCTTTGTACACACCATCCAGCTCGGCGTCATTGAGGACACTCGCCAGCTCAGGATACTCTTCTGCAATATCCATCAGAGAAGCCGGGGGTGTAATCTCATCGAGTTCAGGCAGCTGCGGCACTGTCAGCTGCTGATCCGAAAGCACAATGAACAACACGGCGCCCACCATCAACAATCCACCGACGGCCAGTATAGCAATGATTAGTGTTCTGCGTTTCATAGAGTCCCTTCCTTGGAATTGTTCAATAAACTCAATTCTCGACCTGAGGTCTTCCAATAACCCCACATACAGGTGAAGTATTCACCGGACCGAAAAGCCAATCTCTTCCGACTCGCGACTCTCCAGACCCGGAGGCTCTGACAAGGTCTCCATGGTGACGTTCACCTGCAGAACACCGCCCCCGCGTGTTTTGCCAATGAACTTGAAGATCACGTCGACCTCCTGACCTGGCTGCACAACCTGCGGCAACTGCACTGTCAGCGGGGTTCTGGCTTCGAGACAATCATCCGGCACAGCCTTCACTTGAATATCAACCCGCAATTCATGAAAGGCAACCCCTCCCGTATTCGCAATCGTGGCAGTCACGACATAGGATTCACCAACCGGTATCCGCCGTCCGCCGCCTTCTGCCCTAGAAACCACACGCACCTCTGCATCGAAACGTGCAGCGTCTGGCTCTCCGGTCTCTTCCGTCGGCGTAATGATAATGGAAGGGGTGGCAGTGGGCAACGGCAGTGTGGAGGTTGGCTGTTCAGTCGTATCGTCGCCCGGTTCTTGTGTGGGCGTTACAGTCAGCGTCGGAGTTGGCGTGGTATCCGTAGGCTCATCGTCGCCTTTCCCAAGCAGCTTGACCGCCAGAAAGACCATCCCCACGATAATTGCCAACGCTGCAACCCCGAACACAATCCAAACCCAAATAGGAATCCCTTTGCCCTTTTTAGTCGGCGGCGTGGTACTTGGGACGGGCGGGGGGTAATTAGGAGGGCCTTGAGGAGCTGGCGGGGAAACGGCATAGTGCGCGCCGCCGGGAGGCGCCCCCAGCCCTCCCGCTTGTGGAGGGTGTTGTGGTTGTGACACTGCCGGAAGCGGCTTTCCACATCGGGGACAGAATCGCGCCCCAGGCTTGGCCGTCGCGCCACAGGCAGGACAAACCATTCCGGAACCAGATCCGGGATCAACCACCGGCGCACGGGATGCAGGGGGTACAGCCGAGGGCTGAGCAGAAGGAGTCACAGAAGGTTGAACAGCCGGCGCCGGTCTCTCAGCAGCCGGTTGCGCCGCCGTCAACGCATAACCGCAACGACGACAAAAGCGCACATCAGGCCGGTTTTCGGTACCACAATTCGGACACTTCATCGCCCCCTCCTGGAAAACGCCATAAGTTCTCTACACAAATGAGTGTACACCAAGCATATCACGGAGCGCGTTCTTCAACAAGTCGATAGACAACGCCTGCTTCAAGACAGCTCTGCAGACTGCACAGTTCGCAAACCTTTCACGCCGTACCCTTTGAGATCAGGTTCTCCGGGGTGCTTCGGAGGGATCTCACGGGCTTCGACATCCACGACCCGGTAGACATGCTCATACACCGCAGAACTGATCACAATCTCTCCACGTTTGGCGCCGTCGCAATAGCGCGCCGCCTGATTGACAGTGTTGCCGATAACCGTGTATTCCATGCGACCGGCAGACCCGATGAATCCATGAATGACTTCCCCACTATGGATTCCAATCCCCACTTCGAACACCGGCAACCGCCGGACTTTCCAGCCCTCACCCAATTTCTGCATCGCCTGCTGCATTTCCAAAGCTGCCCTGACGGCTTTCTGCCACTGTTCAGGGTCCTCCACCGGCCGGCCAAAGATCGCCAACAAGGCATCTCCCACATACTTATCGACAATGCCATCGTGCTCGAAGACAATCGGTACAAAAGCATCGAACATCTCATTGAGCATACGGACCACACTGGCGGGCGGCATGGCGGCGCTAATCGATGTAAAATTGCGCACGTCGGAGATCAATATCGTCACCGGATTGACGCGCTCCCCACCCATGCGGAGTCGCTGGTATTCGTTGACCATGCGCTCTACCGTTTGGGGGGAGAACTGTCGCAACAAACTGGTGCGAAGCAAGATCTCCTGCTCGCTATCGCCATGCGGGCCAAACCGTTCCAATACCATCGCCAATTGCACGCCAATCGTTTTCAGCAGCTCCAGATCTTGCGCTACAAAGGCATCAGGCGCCTCATAGCTATCGACGTAGATCACGCCCAAGATACGCTCCCCGGCGACGAGTGGTGCATAAAGCGCCGCCTGCACCTGAGCCAGCCGCATGCTAGGAGATTCTAACAAGCCAATGCGTATCTCAGGGTCGCTGGACCATAGTAAGCCTTCCCGGTGCGCAAACGCCTGATTTACGAGCGTCATGCTCACCGAATGACTGCCAAGCGGCCAGTGCGCCTTGAGCAACAAGGTATTATCTGCATCTGCCAACAATACGGCGCCCCGCTGGGCAACAGGGAAAGCTCGCTGTAGATATTCGATTACGATGCGCAGCGCCTCTTCGAGGGTTTTGGCCTGACCGAGGTTGCGGCTCAGATTGTAAAACGCTTTCAGCTGGTACCAAGGCTCTGTAGTAGTGGGCGCCATCGCTGTTACAGAAGGGGAGGGGGAAGCAGCGTGTACTTCACCAGGCAATGGCGCATCTCCGTCTCCCATATCCGCTATCTGCGGCGCCGGCGTCTCGTCGTCGATTGCGGCTAACACTTCAATCAAGGTTTGGCCCATCTGGGCTTGGGTTCCGAGTGGAAGCAGGGTTTTATCCGTAATCTCCAGGCCATCGATGAGGGTGCCATTCGTACTATTCAGATCCTCAACCCAGTAAGCGCCATCCTCAAAAACAATGCGGGCATGAACCCGAGACACTGTCCAATCAGGCGCCAGATCGATATTCACCGACTCCCCGGAGACGTCATCACGCCCGAATACAATGACATCGCCCGGCACTTCGACTTGCTGTGGCGGATTCGGCGAAAATGTATAACGAATGATCATGCTCTCAATAGCCCCCTGGGAATGACCGCTCTAGAAGACGCACCGCATTCAGGGTGTGGAGGCCAGGTAAAGACTCAAGGTGGTGTCTCCGCTGCTCACGGCGACCACTTCCAGTCCTTTAGACGCGACCCGCCCCACCAATTCATCGTTGACCAAGTCGCCCATTTGGTCGACGATACTTTGTGGAATCAGATTTGTCAGGGCAAGTTTGCCGAGTTTCACTTCTACCAATTCAATCGCCAGTCCACCGTCGCCGCTAGTGCGGAACGCAGCTTGCCCCTCGATCACAGGTTCGAAAGGTCCCAGCCCCAGTTTCACAGCAAAATCGGCTCGCCCATCGGCGATAAGATCCACTTGACCTCCAACCAGAGAGACGCCTTCCCCATCACCGCCGCCTTCCTCTAACATAATACGGTTAATGAACGCCTCCTCCACCAGGATTTCCAGATCGTAATCAGGTACCGGCGGCAGCGCCTCAACCGTGTTTGTGCCGTCCAACACACTTATCGCCAGCGCGCCGACGATACCCCCGGCAACCAGACCGGCGACAACGCCCAATCCCACCAACACGAATACATTCGATTTCCAATCTCCGCTCATGTTACCTCCCGGGATTGCGCTACATCTTGACCTTGAGGATAATGTGATCCTCATCGGTAGTGATTTCAATCAACTCGGATCCCTCGCCGAGCTCTGCCTCGAGTTCATCTTTCAATGTGCCCGTGACGCTTTCGCCCAGAGTAACATCGTTGATGCCGATGAGGTCAAAAACGTCAAGTCCACCAGCCTCGATACGATCTACGTTGACTTGGATTTCGCCGTCCACAACCCCGATGCGGGCATAAATCTCCACATTGAGCTCGATGATAAGCAGCTCGAACTTCGCCGTTGTGACCAGGAGATTGCCGGGACGGGAATCCAGGACTGCTTCTTTCACGCCGACATCCGGCAGCGCGTTGGTGATCTCCTCATTGGCAAACGCTTCATTGACGACGATCGTCAGATCCGGGAAGCTTGGATCATCTTCGTAGGATGTAGGTACTGTTTTGTCCAGTGATGGCGCCGCCGCAAATCCCAAAACGCCACAGAAAGCCAGACAGCTCATCATAACCAGCGCCAGCGCAGCCAATAACCACCGGGCGCGCGGGGCAGGCGGCGACGAGGTCTCAACCTGCGGAACATAGGAGGGAGGGAATACCGGTTGCGGCGGTGTCCCGTATGCAGGCGGGGGCGATTCTCGATACGCCGGAGGCGCCGGTCGCGAGACAGGGGCGGGCGTCCCACAGCGCGAACAAAACCGCGCGCCAGGCTTCAATGGCGCCCCACAGTTCGAGCATCGCGCGCCTCCCGCGCCCTGAACAGGCGGCGACAACGTCTGACCGCACTGCTTGCAGAAGCGCGCGTCATCACGATTGCTGAATCCACATTTCGGGCATCGCATCGGCGACCTCCTGAGACTTACACTTCGACCGGAAACGAAACCGGCATCTTGATCCACTAACTAGCGACTTATGCCATGATTTACGCCACGCCGCTCACCAACCCCAATCCGGTGTGGTATCTTGGAACGCGCTCCGCAGTAGCGGGGCCGGTTCACCGCCTGCAACCGGTACCACCCAAAGCTCACTCATATCGTCAAGACCGAAATAGCCATCGGCAGATGAATCACTAACATAAGTGAAGACGAGATACCGTCCATCCGGCGACCAGGCAGGGTCGGCCGCGCGCCGGTCGAACGTCAACTGGCGGAAGTCTGATCCATCCACGCGACCAATCCAGATGTCGCCGAAATCGCCGTCATCGCGGCGCTCGAGTACACCGTTACCGTTGGTGTCGCGATCCTTGCGAATAAAGGCGAGCCACTCGCCGTCTGGAGACCAGGCTGGCTGTTCCTCGAAAGCCCCCGTACTGGCCCAGCGGCTAACGTTGTCGCCATTGGTATCGAAAAGGTAAATATCGTAGTCAGCGCCGTCACGGTTCGACCCCACAGCCAACCGGCGTCCATCCGGCGACCAATCAGGCCATTCGTCACGGCCTGTATTGTAGGTCAACCGGCGCAGCGTACCGGCGCGGTTACTGACAAAAACCTCAGAGTTAGGAACATCAGAGGTGATACCGGTACTGATGAAAGCGATCTCCGAACCATCCGGCGACCAAACAGGATAGTCATCCCAGGCATCGATCACGATCTCGCCACGGTCGTTAGCGCCGTCGCTATCCATTACCCAAATATCATAATCGTTGTTGCTGCGGACACGGTAGCGGCTAAACGCTATCGAACGACCGTCTGGAGACCAGGCCGGAAGCCACTCGTTGATGCCGTTGTTGGTGAGCTGGATGATCTGATCTTCGTCGAGATCGTAGATGAAAATCTCGGAATTGCCATCACGGGTATCCGGGGGGACGCGGGTGAAAACAATGCGCCCCCGATACTCGGGTTCGGGTGTAAAAGTTGCCGTGGGCGCCGGCGTAAACGTATCGGTGGGTGCAGGCGTGTCCGTGACCGGATGGGGCGCCGGCGTTGGCGTCTCAGTGTCATCAACAGGCTCCGGAGGAACCGTCACCGCCTCGGTTTCCGGCGACGGGGTTGGTGCAGACGTAGGCGCCGCTTTTCCACCACTAAACGCCGCAACGAGTCCCACAACGACCAGCAACGCAAGAAGCCCCCCACCTCCGATCCAGGCCCATAGCGGGACGCCATGACGTTCCGGCGCCAATCGAGCAGTGTCTTGTTGGAATCGTGGAGGCGGGGTGGACGGCGACTGCACCGGGCCTTGTCCTACCAAGGCCCGGGCCATCTCTTGCGCGCTCTGGAAACGCGCATTGGGTTGTAGCGCCAGTGCGCGTTGGATCGCTGCGTCAAGGCTAGAACTGATGTGAGGACGCAACGCCCGCAACGGCGCCAACGCCTGGGGATTGACGATCCGCTGGGTTACAGTGGGAGGCGTAAGCCCGGAAAGCGCATGGTAAAGCGTCGCGCCCAGACTGTACAGGTCACTGCGGGGATCGGTGTGGCCTTGCCCGGCATCATACTGCTCAGGAGGGGCATACTCCGGCGTCCCCATGCCACGTACCGCCGTTTGCGTCGTGCGCGGGTCGCGAGGGTCCCAAAGTTTCACCAGGCCAAAATCAACCAGGATCACACTGCCGTCCGGTCGTATGATAACATTCTGCGGTTTGATATCGCGATGAATGATACCTTCACCATGGCAATAAGCCAGCGCGTGGAGCAATTGGTTGGCCCACCCGACAACTTGTGCTTCCGGCAACGCCCCAGCCCTGGCAATGCGCTCTGCCAGGCTCTCGCCCTCGATGAAGCGCATCACCAGATAAGCGTTCCCCCCCTCCTCGAAAAAATCGGTGACGTTGACCAGGTTCGGATGATTCAAGCGGGCCAGAACGACCGCTTCCTGGCGGAATTGCATCCGCAGCTGCGACAACGTTTGCGAATCCAATCCTGGCTGGGGCAACATCTCCTTCACCGCTACGGCGACGTTGAGACGCGTGTCCCATACCCGGTAGACGGCGCCCATGCCGCCAGCCCCGGGCTGCGCGACAACCCGGTATCTTTGTTGCAGAATCTGTCCCTGTTCTAAAGACATGGCGTATTCGCTATTGATCGAAGATCGTCCAGACCAATGGTTCGTCGAGAAGCACTGTGAGCTCCGTCACTGTTTCTTGCCCCTCACAGTCCTGGGTTTGCAGATCGTAGGTGCCGGGTGTGACAAAGAACCGGCGCACGCCTGTAGTCGGCAGAATCGTCTCCCCAGCGCCCAACAGATCCTCACCCCAATTGTCAGCAGAAGACGGCGCGATGTAAACGTAACAGAGCTCTGTGCTGCTCTCATTCAAGAGCGTCAGTGAAATCATGCCCGGTCCACCGATCGTGAGATTGGTACTGGATGCGACCTCCCACGCCGTTCCCAGTATAGCATCATTGCAGTCGATGATCTGAACGTCATAAATGCCGGAGTCCAATGGGAACACCTGCGAATATCCATCGCCGATGATCCCGCTCTCGCCCAACCGGTCCGCTCCCCACGAATCGCTATCCGACAGGGAGATATAGACGTAACAGATATCATAGCCGCTCTGGTTGAAGATGCCAATCTCGATCCCTTCCCAGACCGGGGTTGACGTCGAAGGAATCACGACCTCGGTGGTAGGGGTAGCTTCCGGCGCCGAGGTTGGGGTGGGATCAATACGCTCGCGGGTGCTGGTGGGGCGCGGTGTATTTGTACTGGATACAAACGAGAGCAAATCATCACCGGTAAACCAGAGAATCGCCCCACAGATGATACTGGCCACGATCAAGAACGCACCAATCCCCCCCACAATCCAGGCCCATTTCGGCAGCGCCTTCTTCTTGGGCGGCGCAGACGGCTGAGACATGATCGAGGGAGGCCCGCCGCCATAGGGAATCTGGGACACAGCACCGGAGGGCGCGCGATATTGCGGCGCTCCGGGCGCCGCCACCGTAGGCGCCGGGCGGGCCGAGGGCGCAGGTTCCTGCATCATCGACATCGGACCAGACGTGACACTGGTAATAGCATCCGACATAGCGCTTGCCGACGGGAAGCGCTGATCCAGCTGCAACTCCATGGATCGTGTAATCACCGCCTCCATCGCCGGGGAGATGCGGTAGTTGAGCATTCGGAGCGGCTTGAAGGATTGCGGCATCGCCATCCGCTGGGTTGCCGTGGGCGGCGCCTGCCCGGTAAGCGCGTGGTAGAGCGTTGCGCCCAGGCTGTAGAGATCGCTACGGGCATCCGTGTGCGACGTGTGAGTATCGTACTGCTCGGGAGGTGCATATTCAGGCGTGCCCATACCGCGCATGACCGTTTGGGTGCGCGGATCGCTGGGATTCCACAACTTCACCAGACCAAAGTCCACGAGAACTGCGCGCCCATCATCGTGGATGATCACATTCTGCGGCTTGATGTCGCGATGAATGATCCCTTCGCCATGACAATAAGCCAGCGCATCAAGCAATTGTTGCGCCCAATCACGCACCAGGGACTCAGTCTGAGCGCCTTCCCGTTCCAATTTGTCCGCCAGACTCTCGCCTTTGACAAAATCCATCACCAGGTAGGCATTGCCCCCTTCCTGGAAGAAATCGGTAACGCGCACGAGATTAGGATGGCTGAGCCGCGCCAGAACTGTGGCCTCCTGCTGGAATTGCTGGCGTAGGCCGGCAAGCATCCCTGAGTCCAGCCCCGACTGCGGCGTCATCTCCTTGAGCGCCACACCGACGTTGAGCCGCGTATCCCAGGCGCGGTAAACTGCACCCATACCGCCGGCGCCCAGGCGTTTCGCCACGCGGTAGCGGTTCTGAAGTAGTGTTCCTGATGTTAGGGGCATGTCGGCACCTCCGTTATCTGGTCAGGTTGGCACAGGTGATCAAGTCGCCAAATCGCCGGGTATTGGATGGTCAGCGCCGCAAATTGCGCTCCGCCCCGCCATCCTCTATACCCGATCCGCCACCCTTCTCCTCTATTATGCGGTGATTTGACGTAGTTTCAAGTCGGGTTTATGCCGGGGGGCACTTCGAAACAGGAACGCAAGCTACTGCCCGATGAGTTCACGGCGCCGCCATCGCACAACGGAATCCATAGACCATCATGCCGATTCCGGGATAATCTACATGGCGTTTTGAAGAAGGCGAGTCTTCTTTGAACGCGAAATTACTGCCCCGCACCACCCGATATTCACCCGTAGCCGGTCCGGTTGGATTCTCCTGCCGGCTTGCTGAATACACATCATACCAATCCCCAACCCACTCCATCATGTTTCCGTAAAGGCCTAGAGCGCCACACCAACTGGCCCCCTCGCGGAAATGATCAACCGGAGACGTGTCCTTGAACCCATCCTTGCACACAGATTCGTCACAATTCGCCACACCTGCACGCCACTCGTTTCCCCAGGGATACCGCCACCCCTGAGGTCCTCGCGCTGCATACTCCCATTCTGCTTCAGTCGGCAAACGCGCCCCCACCCAAATGCAATATGCCGTCGCATCCTCCCACGACACCGACCCAACCGGATAATCACCCCCGTTGAATTCAGGCGCCTCCGCTAAACCAGAAGGTCCGCATACCCCTGCGGCCACACATTGGGAATATTGTGCATTGGTCACCTCAGTGCGATCGAACCAAAACGCATCGAGCACAACTGTATGAACAGGTTGCTCCATGGACCCTGTATCGACACCCCCCATTTCAAACTCACCGGCCGGGACATAGACCATAGTCATACCGTCGCTCTCCCGAACCTGTGAGTTGTGGACGACCGGCGTCATCCCCGGCGTCGGTGTAAGAGGCGGCAGTGTTGGCGAGAATACAGGGGGCAACGTCACCGCCAATGTGGGGATTGGTGTATCGACCGGCGCGATGCCGCCGTCATCAGCAAGTACAGCACAGCGGAAGCCCAGGCTCTTCACAGAGTAAAAATCTGCGCGGATGCCAATAGACGTAGCAGTATCGGTTTTATACCGTTTCGAAAGGGTCGCGGAGCCGCCGCGAAATACTTTGGACTCCCCGCTTTCCGGGCCGGAGGGATTCACCTGCACGCCCGACTGATAAAGGTCGTACCAATCCGCT
Organism: Anaerolineae bacterium; assembly: GCA_016926915.1. Taxonomy (GTDB): domain Bacteria; phylum Chloroflexota; class Anaerolineae; order B4-G1; family SLSP01; genus JAFGNR01. The sequence continues at coordinate 1,052 of JAFGNR010000218.1, read as the reverse complement.
GTCCACTCCCACACAAAGCCGCCCATGTCGAGGGCTTTGCACCAGCTGGCGCCCTCAGGGAAACTGCCCACCGGTGCCGTGTAGTCATAGGAATCCTCACCACAGTTTGCCGTGAAGTTACCCTTAGTACAATCCCGTTCATTTCCCCAAGGATAGCGCAGGTTTTCGGGGCCTCGCCCGGCGTATTCCCATTGAGCCTCAGTTGGCAGACGCGCATCTGCCCACGTGCAGTAAAGCTGCGCCTCGTTCCAGGAGACGCAGACAACCGGATGGTCGGCCTTGTCACTATCGTCATACGTAACCCCACCCCATTCGCAATTGACCGGAGCACTGCAGACGCCGGCCTCCACGCACCTGCGAAACTGCGAATTCGTGACTTGGGTTTGATCAAACCAGAAGGCATCCAGTGAAACCGTATGCACCGGCTTTTCATCATCCGCGCCCTCATCACTACCCATCTCGAATGAACCCGCCGGGACGAAGATCATGGTCATACCATCCGCTGCGCGCACTCGTGTGCTGCCGATACCCGGCGTCGGTTGCGACGTTGGAGTGGGTGTTGGACGCGGCGTCGAGGTCGACGGACGAACGGTAACGGACGGCGTGAGAGTCAGCGCCGGCGTATTGTCTACCACCACAGGTGGTTTACGATTCTTGTCGCTGCCAAGGACGCCCATCATTGCCAGCAAAATGACGACCGAAAGCACAAAGCCCCCCACCCACGCCCACGCTGGAACCGACTTCATCCAGGCCAGGTTGATCCGAGATTTTCCAGACAGACGTTTTGTTCGCTCCTGTCGTACTATCACGGGCTTGGATGTAGCACGCAACAATTGGGCCATGACAGACGCCTGATCCGATCTCGGCTCATACCCTTCAAACGCAGCCCGCATTGTCGCCGCATCGGACCAGCGCTGATCACATGCCAGCGCCATAGCGCGGTCGATAATGCCATTCATCCGGTCGCTTACTTGGGCATTCACCTCTCGGACAGTCTTGAACTGTCCCGGATAAGCCATACGATCTGTTGCCGAAAGTGGAATCTGTCCCGT
>JAFGNR010000217.1 GCA_016926915.1 Anaerolineae bacterium | reverse complement strand
TGACCCGCACAGGACTCGAACCTGTAACCAATTGATTAAGAGTCAACTGCTCTGCCAAATTGAGCTAGCGGGCCCCGCCGTTGCGTTTGCATGGTACCACATTCCGCCGATTTGACAAGCGAAACGTGAAACCGGCGTGGTTTCGGGATTTTCGCGATGCGATTCTGTGCTAGAATAACGCCATATGACAGACAAAGTAACTGAGGCGTCTATGCACGCGAGCCATCCGGGCAGCCCGGTGTCTCTGCGGCTGCTGCTGGTCGCCACGGGATCGTCCGTGTGCGATCGTATTACCGCGCTCTTGAGTCAGAACGCGAGCTTCGATGTGCACGTCGCGCATACGTTTTCACAGGCGTTGGCGGCGCTACAGCAGAAGACGTTCAGCACGATGGCGCTGGTACTGCCATTCCCCGTTCAAGAGGCCCTGGCCCTGCACCGCTATGCCTGTCGCCGGTTTGCGGAGTTCCCCCTGATTCTCTTCGGGCAGGAGTCTGCGGATATCGAGTGGCCCCAGGCTGGCGATATCCTCTTCATCCAACTCGAAAAAACGCTGGATCGCCGGCTCGCTGAACGTATCGCATCCTTCGTAGCAGCAAACCGCCGGGCGCGCGCCGCGCCCTCGATGGATCGTCTTCACGAAAGCCTGTCGCGGCTGACCCCCATCTTGTTCACCGAATACGATCTGGATGCCCTGCTGCAACGGGTCATCGAAGAAGCCGTCGAACTGGTGCCCTCGGCGCAGGCCGGCAGCATCTTGATGGCCGAAGAGGAGGGCTTCGCCTTTCGCGGCTTCCTGGGATTCGACTCCCGGCTCAGGACCGTGAAGATTCCTGCAGACGATCCCTTTGTAGCCATGTTGCGAGAAGGCAAAACCCTACATATACACCAGATTGCCCGCCATACCCATGATGAAATGCCGGATGATATCGGCCAGCTCCTGAGAGACTATGGGCGCGCCGCCGAAATCCAGGAAACCCTGGCGACCCCTCTCATCGTCGGCGGGGAACTCATCGGTTATCTGACGGTCGATAGTCTGGAAGAGGGCATAACGTTCTCCATGCGCGACCACGAAGCCCTGCGCTACCTCGCCGGGCTGGCCACCATCGCCATCCACAACACGCAGCTATTGCAGGCCGAACACGACGCGCGGTCGCTGGCGGAGACCCTGCAATCGTTGAGCGCGACCCTGGTGGCCTCCCTCAATGTGCAGGATGTCCTGGGACATCTCCTCGATGCAACGTTCAAACTGACGCCGTGCGATGCGGCCGATGTGCTGCTCGTGCATGGGGAAAACGCCTACGTTGCCTATCACCGGGGTTATGAACAATTCGGCTATCCCACGACCCGCGAAGACGTAAACTTCTCATTGAGGGATACCGTGAACCTGCGGGCGGCCGCCGAATCGCACGCCCCGTTGTTGATCCGTGACACCTGCGCCTACCCCTATTGGGTCAAGACGCCGGGTTCCGGTTGGATTCGCTCCCACGTTGCGGCCCCTATTTTCATCGACCACCGCCTCGTGGGCTTCCTGAACGTGATAAGCGCCGATCCGGGCCGATTCACGGAGAAAGATCGCGCGACGCTCGCGGCGCTGGCGCCGGTGGCGGCAATTGCCCTGCGCAATGCGCAGCTGTTCGAAAAGGAACACACGGCCCGGCAGCTGGCAGAAACCCTGCAAAAAATCGGCGCCAACCTTACCCGCACCCTGGATGAAAGGGCCATTATCGAGACGGTCGCCAAAGAGGTTTCCGGGCTGCTGCCCTTCCATTCATTGCTCATCTCACAGATCGAGGACCGGCGCCGCGTGATGACGCTATACAGCGAGGGCCTGCATCCGGAAACCAAACGCCGGCTCGATGCCGGCGTGCATCTGGACCACTTCCCAATCTGGCGCAAGGTGCACATCACCGGCGCGGGGTATCTGATCGCCAATTCAGAGGAAGACGAGCGTTGGGTGAACCTTCCGGGGGTGTCTCCGATTTCGGCGATCGTCGTGCCGGTGCGGAGTCAGGACGACGTCGCCGGGTTCCTGACGCTGATCCAGAATGGGGTCAATGCCTACTCGGAAAAAGACCTGGCCAGTCTCCAATCTCTGGCGGATCTTCTGGGTGTGGCGCTGACCAACGCGCGCCTGCTGATGGAAGCCCAGCTGGCGCGGCGCCGGGTCGAAGCCGCGTACGAAGATTTGCGACGCCTGGACTCGATGAAATCGCAGTTCATCCAGAATGTCTCCCACGAACTGCGGACGCCGTTAGCCATCGTCAAGGGGTACCTGGACCTGGTGCTCGATGCGACCTTCGGTTTCACCCTCGATCCGACTATCGAGCAGTCTTTGAAAGCTATGCAGACTCACACCAACCGCCTGGCAGAGTTGGTGGAGTCGATCACCACCCTGGAAAACGTGGAGACCGGGCAGCTGCAGCGCCAGGCGCAGCCGATTTTGCCCGTTTTCTTGCGGGCGATCCAGGCCATTCGCCAGAAAGCGGCCCGTCACAACCTCGAGATCATCACCGATTTGCCTATGCAACTGCCCCTGGTCAACGTGGACCCGCAGCAAATGGGCCTGGCGCTCTGGCACCTGCTCGACAATGCTATCAAATTCAACAAACCGGGGGGGCGCATCTGGCTGCGCGCCTGGACCGAGGGCCAGCGCGTGCTTTGTCTGGTGCGCGACGAAGGTATCGGTATCGAGGAGGAGGAATACGAGCGCATCTTCGACCGTTTCTACCAGATCGATGGCAGCACCAAGCGGAGATATGAGGGGATGGGGCTGGGGCTCTCCATCGTTAAGGAGGTCGTGGAGAAACATGGGGGGACGACCCTCGTCAGAAGTCCCGGTCCCCACCTGGGAACGACCTTTACGATTTCGCTGCCGGTGTATGCCGGCGGAGGAGATGCCAGGTGAAGGGACACGCGTCTTTATTGCGACGTCGCCTGTTATCCGGGGCGCAGGCAGCAGCGCGCGGCATCGTAGTGTCATTGCTGTTGATCGCCGGCGCCTGCGCGCCGGTCCCGGTTGACGAACCCTCCCCCATTCCCACGTCCACGACCCCGGCAGGCGCGGGAGAAACTGCGGCCCCGCCGGCGACTGTCCCCCTGCTCCGCGACGATTTCTCTTCAAACGGCGGTGGATGGACGTTATTCGACACCCCGGAGGGCGCGGCTTTCATCCAGCAGGGGGAGCTCTATCTGGAAGATCGCGGGCGCGGCGTGGGCGTCTACTCGCAGCCGGTAGGCCAGAGCTGGGACGATGTAACGGTCAACGTCCTGGTCAGGCAGATCGAAGGATCGCAGGACAATTGGATGGGCGTGATCTGCCGCCAGCAGAGCGAGGAGAACTACTATCTGTTCGCCATCAGTGCGGATGGATACTATCTGATCCTCAAGGTCGAAAACGGGCTCCCCATGCCGCTGGCAGGTCCTGCGCTCTCCGAAGCCATCAACCCCGGGCGCGCCACCAACCAGATCGAAGCCCGGTGTGACGGCACGATCCTCACGCTCAACATCAACAACAGCCTCTTTGTCTCGCGCGCCGACGCCACCTTTAGCCGGGGCGCGATAGCCGTGTTCACCGACGCCGTCGCAGGCGGCGCCACGACGGCAGCGTTCGACTCTTTCACGCTATTGCAACCGTGAGGTCGGCGTGAAAACAAGAGCGGTTCCGCACAAATTCACAACCTGGCTTGCCTGCCTGGTGTGGGGCATCGCCCTCGCCGGCTATTTCGGCCCGTGGATCGGGCATCGTGCAGCGGCCCTGGCGTGGAATGCCTATGACCTGTTCGATATCGTCCGGGTGCTGCCGGAGATCGAAACGTTCGCCCTGGTCGTGGACATACAGACCCTGCGGCTCCCCCTGGTGGGACTCGCCGTCCTTCTTCCATTGGCGTTGCACAGACTACGTCCCGGTTGGCGCTGGCTCGCCACGGTAGTGAGCCTCTTCATTCTGATCAATACCCTCCCCCCCTATCCGCAGATCATCGGAGCGTGGAGCAAACCCGGTTGGCGCGTGCCGTTCTGGTGGGGCAGCGCAGGCATGGCGGCAGCGGCAGGATTGGCGGCCTTTGGTCCCCGCCTGGGCCGCTGGCGACCCTGGTTGGGCATGGGCTGGGTGCTCCTGACCGGCATCCCGGCATTCATTACCTTACAACGCCTGCTGCCCGCCATCCGCCGGCTCTATGCGGCCCCCGTCATGCCGGGATGGGGATACTGGACCTGCGCCGCCGGGCTGCTCGGGCTGGCCCTGTTATTCTGCTGCGAAGGGCTGTGGGACCTCCGGCGCGCAGCCCGGAAAGCCGCCCCCGCAAAAACGGAGACCGCGTCAATGGAAAGCAAGAATCAGCTGACGTACGTTCGCGAGGTCAAGGCGAAATATGAGAGTCGCTTGCTGAAGCAGGCCAACGTCATCGGTGTGGGCATCGGCGTCGAAGAGACCGAACATCACGACGAACGGTTGACCCTGATCGTCAACGTGCGGGAGACCCCCTCCGGAGAATCACCGGACGCCGGAGAACGGATTCCGGAAGAATTGGACGGCGTTCCCGTGAAAATCGAACGCATCGCGCCCCCCCAGGCGCAATCACCCGAAACATGATTCGCCATTCGCCCATTCGCCATTCACCATTTCGAAGGAGACCGCCATGAACCAACGCTACCTGGCACAGGCGCGACACATCTACACAGAAGTACTCCCGGACCTCTTTCAACGCCAGAACGTTGTAGCCTGCGGGCTTGGCTACAAGATTCGCGGCGAAGAACAAACCGATGAACTGGGGTTGATCGTCTCGGTCGTGCGCAAGGTCCCCAAAGAACGTCTTGCGCCGAAAGACCTGATTCCGCAATCGGTCGACGGGCTGGTCACCGACGTCATCGAGACCGGTCACATTCGCGCGCTCGCCACACCGCTGGATCCGAAAGCCCGTCGCCGACCTGCCGTTCCGGGGGTTTCGATCGGGCACCATTTGATCACGGCGGGTACCCTGGGGTTTCTCGTCGAAAAAGCCGGGGAGCGCCTCATCCTGAGCAATAATCACGTGCTGGCGAATTCGAATAGCGCCACCATTGGCGACCCAATTTTCCAACCCGGCCCGCTCGATGGCGGCGACGATAACGACCGGATCGCGACGCTGGCGGCCTTCGAACCGCTGGACTTCGGCACGGAAGAAGCCGAATGTTCGATTGCCGACACGTTGGCGAAGCTCTTGAACCAGATCGCCGGCCTCGTCGGCTCGACCCACCGGCTTCAAGCCGTGCGCCAGACGCAGAAATACAACCGCATGGATGCGGCGCTTGCGCGCCCCTGCCAACCGGAGTTGGTGGCGCCGGAAGTTCTGGGCATCGGACAGCCTATCGGTGTGGGAGACATGGCCCTGGGGCAAACCATTCAGAAATCCGGGCGCAGCACCGGGCACACCCAGGGCATCGTCAGGCAGATCGACGTCACCGTCGATGTGGATTATCACGGCAAAACCGCGCGTTTCGTGGATCAGATCATCGCCAGCAAGATGAGCAATCCTGGGGATTCGGGAGCAGGAATCCTAGATGACCAGCGCCGGGCCGTGGGATTGTTGTTCGCAGGCTCCCAGCAGGTCACCATTATCACGCCCTTACAACGTATCCTGGATCACTTCCAGGCAACCCTGGCAACCTGAGCTTTCGTAAACTTCACTCAGGTGGGACGCACTGGGCTAGACCTGAAAGCGCGTCCCACCTTTTCACGCAACTGGGATAAAAGACACCCCATCCCTTACACAGAGATTCACAAAGAGGGTGCGGAGACACACAGAGCCCAAGCCAAAAAGACTCTGTGCATCTCCGTGAATCTCTGTGTTACTTCTTCTCCCCACTATGTTTCCCGAAGGAGCTGCTGTTACCTGGCGTAACAGCGACCTGCGGATGGTCAATCCTCATCCAATGAACTCTCGACGTCGTCATCCTCTACGACGCCGACCTTGAGCGGAACCTCGTGCAAACCGGCGAGTTTCTGGCGAATTTCCTGTTCGACCTTATCGCTGAACTCTGCATTCTCGCCGATGTACTGCTTGGCGTTCTCCCGACCCTGGGCAATGCGTTCACCCTCATAGTAATAGTAGGAGCCGCGCTTGTCGATGACGCCCAGATCGGTGCCGATATCGAGCAGGTCCCCCTCTCGGCTCACCCCTTGACCGAACATGATATCGAATTCAGCGACGCGGAAGGGCGGCGCAACCTTGTTCTTGGTCACGCGAACGCGCGTCCGGTGTCCGATGATTTCGCCCTGTTCTTTGATCGAGGTAACGCGGCGCACGTCCAGGCGCACCGAGGCATAGAATTTCAGAGCGCGACCGCCCGATGTGGTCTCCGGCGATCCGAACATAACGCCGATCTTCTCGCGCAATTGGTTCGTGAAGACCATCACGGTATTGCTCTGCTTGATGGCCCCCGACAGCTTGCGGAGCGCCTGGCTCATCAGACGCGCCTGCAAGCCAGGATGGCTGTCTCCCATTTCCCCCTCGATCTCTGCCCGGGGCACCAGCGCGGCAACCGAGTCGATCACCACCACGTCGACGGCGCCGCTACGTACGAGCGCCTCCGCGATTTCCAACGCCTGCTCTCCGGTATCGGGCTGGGCAATGTAAAGGTTCTCGATATCCACCCCACAGCGCTCGGCATAGGAAGGATCCAGCGCGTGCTCCATATCGATAAATGCGGCAATCCCGCCCTGTTTCTGGCATTCGGCTACGACGTGTTGGCAAATAGTTGTCTTTCCGGACCCTTCCGGACCGTAAATCTCGGTGACACGCCCGCGCGGCAGGCCCCCCACGCCAAGCGCGATATCCAGGGCCAGTGATCCCGTAGGAATGATCTCCACCTGTAAATGGGTGGCCTGACCCAGCCGCATCAAGGCGCCTTCTCCAAACCGTCGCTTGATCTGTGCCACCGCCTGGTCCAAAGCCTTTTGTCGTCCCTCATCCGCCATGGCATTGCCTCCTTAACCTTCGACGCAGATTTGACTTCGCTCCACCGGTCGCGCGCCTGACCTGCCGTGAAGCACGGCGCCGGCAGCAACCGGAAAAACCCTTGAGTAACTGGCGCGCGTCCAGTTCTGAAACCCCACCTCTATTATAGCACACACGTTCTAAAAATACAACTACGAACGCGGGGGACGGGAGCGGGATGGCTTCGTAGCTGAGCGGACCGCGCCCCCCAGATACGATGGCGCGGTAATAGCAAAGACCGTACCATGCATCACATCCAGAATGCGCGTGCGCAACTTGGCATCCAACGCCTCAATCGATTTGGCGGTGGTGATGACCGTGGGCAGTTTAGCAACGTAACGGTAGTTGAAAAGTTGATAGATTTTTTCCTGCGCCCAGGGCGTGGCACTCTCGGTGCCCAGATCGTCGAGAATCAGAAACGGCGTCCGCCGGACCTCCTCGAAGCGCTTGTCGTAGCTCACCTGACTCTGGGGATTGAACGTGGCGCGCAGATGATCCAGCAAATCCGGCGCCACGACGAACAACGCCATGTGCCCCAGCCGCACCCGCTCATTGGCAATAGCAGCCGCCAGGTGGGTCTTCCCGCATCCGAAGACGCCGGTCAACGTCAGCCAACCGGAGGGCGAGGCCGCGTACATCCGGGCAACTTCCACCGCGCGCCGGAGATTATCGGCATGCTCGCGGGGAAGCTCGCCCCGCCGCAAATCGAAACTCTCGAAGGTCATATCCGCATACAACGGCAGCGTGTTGAGATCCGAATGATTCTGGTCGACGCCGGATTGCCGGTAATCCGGCGCCAGGATCGTCACGATCTGCACCAGTTCCATATCCGCCAACCGCGACCGTAACCGCGGTTCCAGATCCTCGAGATCGTGATTGGTCGTGATGACGGTCGGAAGCCGCGACATGTAACGGTAGTTCAGCAGTTGGAAGAGCTTCTCCAGCGCCCAAGGCGTCGAATGCTCCGTTCCCAAATCGTCGAGCACGAGCACCGGCGCGGTGCGCACTTCGTCGAAACGCTCGTCGTAAGTTTGGGGGGACGTAGGGGCAAACGCGGCTCGTAGGTGATCCAGCAAATCCGGCGCCGTGATGAACAGCACAGCGTGTCCCTGTTCGATACAGGCATTGGTGATCGCGGCAACGAGATGGGTCTTCCCACAGCCATAGCCGCCCCGCAGCACCAACCACCCACGCGGCGCCTTCGCGTAATCCCGAGTTGTCTCATAGGCTCGGCGCAGATTCTGCTGCCGGTCGGGTGACAAGCCCTGTCCATCCGGAGAAAACGTATCGAAGGTGAACCGCTCCAGGTCCGGCAAGTTGCTCAGCGCCCGCAAGACCTCGGTGCGATGACGGCGAATCTCTGCCGCGCGGCACGCGCATGGGAACAGTTTCCCAAAATCGGGATGTCCAACGGGGACGTCCAGCCTGACGTATCCCAGACCGCCGCACACCGGACAATGGGGGTCGCCCGGCAGCGCGGGCGCCGTTTCCCCCGAGACAGAGCGGTCAATGTTGGATGAGGTCGCCGTATTCTCCCTCGATGTAGCGTCGCCCATCTGTTTGGCTATCTCTCCGATCGATTTCATGTCTACCCTCGGACTGCCATCGCTCCAGGATGGCGAGAATGTACTTCCAGCTCCGCTTGTTCTGGAGAACAGACTCCCGGAACGCATCCTCGATCCACGCGATGGGATAACTCTCCTCGGCCTCTCGCAATTCCTCGCTCAACAACGCGGTCAAAGGGCCGATGTTTTGCTCGTACAGCACAAAGATATTGGGCCGCGTCACCGCCTCGGCCTGGGTGGGTTCGACGCCGCGCTCCAGGGCGCGCGCGGTCATCCGCCCGCGCGGGCCGTTCGCCAGGAGTCGCAGCTCGGTTCGCCCATCGGCCCGTTTCCAGGTGACGCGCAACAGCGTTCCCCGCACCACGGCGCGGGAAAGCGCCCGGTCGAGCGCCGTTTCAAGGTCGCCCTCCAGAGCTTTGCCGACATGGGGGTCGGCGAGCAATTCGGCGCGGGTGATCCACGGGGCCACCTCGGCGCGCCGCTGCGCCAGCCGCCAGAGGACCAACAACGTCACCTTCAACTCGTCCAGATCGTCGATATAGGGCAGCAGCTCCGTGAACAGCAAATCCGGCAGCGATACCAACGCCAGCTTACCCTCGGGGAATCCCGAAAAATGCCACACCAGATCCCGGTCTTCCATGGTCTAGAAAACCCCCTTGGCGACATCGTCGGGAGAAACGCGCGTTGCAGCATCAAGAAACTGGGTCAGATTGCGGTTGAAGAACAGCTGCACGGTCCCGGTGGGGCCGCTGCGATGCTTCGCAATGATCACGTCCGCAATATTGGGCTTCTCCGTTTCCGGATGATACATCTCATCACGGTAGATGAACATCACGACGTCTGCATCCTGCTCGATCGAGCCGGATTCACGCAGGTCTGACAAGACCGGGACCTTTTCCGCGCGTTGCTCCACGGCGCGCGACAACTGCGAGGCAGTCATCACCGGGGTATCCAGCTCGCGCGCCAGCGCCTTGAGCATACGCGAAAGATATGAGACCTCCTGCACCCGGTTCTCGTTCCGGACGTCGCTGGTCATCAGCTGGAGGTAATCCACAAACACCATATCCAGATGATGTTCGGAATGCAATCGCCGGCATTTCGTGCGGAGCTGCAGCGGCGTCAAGGCCGGTGTATCATCGATGTAGATAGGCAGCTCCGCCAGGTGTCCGATGGCTTCCTCGAAACGAGGGATCTCATCTTCTTTGAGGTCGCCCAATCGCAAGCGTTGTGCATCGATGCGACTCAATGACGAGATCATGCGCTGCACCAGCTGCTCCGCAGACATTTCCAGGCTGAACAGGGCCACCAGTCTTCCGAATTCGGCGGCCTTGAGCGCCATGCTCAACATCAAGGAGGTCTTCCCCACCCCCGGTCGCGCCGCGAGAATCAAGAGGTCGGATTTCTGGAATCCCCCCAAAATGCGATCCAGGTCTTTGAACCCGCTGGGCACGCCCATCATCTCGCCGCGATGCGCGTAAAGGTTATAGAGATAGTCGCGATACGTGTTTACGACTTCTTGAATAGGACGCAGGTCGCGAGAGGCGCGCTGCTGCGAGACGGCAAACAGGGCCTGCTCGGATTGATCGACCACTTTTCCAATCGATTGTTCCTCGTCATAGGCAAGACGCGCAATCTCGCTGGCGACGTCCAGAAGCCGCCGCCGCACGTAGGCGGTCTCCACCATGCGCCCGTAGCTCTCGATGTTGATGGCAGAAGGCACGGCATTGATCAGCTGCACGATGTAGGCGCCGCCGCCCACGGGCGCCAACTGCTCGCGGTTTCCCAGCTCCGTGGTCACCGTGAGATAGTCGATGGGCTCGCGGCGCTCGTGCAGGGCGACGGCGGTCTCGAAAATCCACCGGTGTTTCTGGAGATAGAAATGCTCGGCGCGCAGGAACGACAGAACCCGAAACAGCCCTTCGGGATCCACCAGTAGCGCCCCCAACACCGCCTCTTCCGCGTCGATATTCTGGGGAACGGATTTATCCGGCACGCTCATATCATTATACTCGTAGGGTCACGCAAACGCCGGCAGGCAAAGACAATCAAGTGGAATGCACTCAATCGGTAGGGAGATCGTCCAGGTCCAATCGATTAAGGAAGTCCCGGAAGATATCCAGTTTCTCATCATTATACGACTCTTTGCCCTCCAGTAAATCGGGTTCAGGCACGATCCCGGCCTCATCCAAAACCGACTCGTGCACGAAAATGGGAATCTCCAGCCGCACGGCCAAAGCGATAGAATCGCTCGGGCGAGCGTCGACCCAGATTTCCCGGCCCCTCACCTGGAGTATCAAGCGGGCGTGGAACGTTTCGTCTTTCAGTGAATTGATAAAGATGTATTGGAGTTTTGCTTCCAGAGTGTCCAACAGATTAATCATGAGGTCATGCGTCATCGGGCGAGGAGGATCTATCCCCTGCAAGCGCATGGCGATGGCTTCGGTCTCACAGGCGCCAATCCATATCGGCAAAAAGCGCTCTCCCTCGACCTCCTTCAGCACCACGACGCGGTGCGGCGACACGAGACTGACCTGTATCGTTTCTACCATGACTTCGATCATGACTACCTCCTCAAGACCACCTTGGGAGCGGTCTGTGCCTGTATTATAACCCGAGGACGGGGCATTGAAAGCGGGCCACAGGGACGGATGCAAAGCATCCACAGGTGTGGAAAATGATCAAAACGAGGCGCCTCAGGTAGCCTGACCGCAGAGCGCGGCAACAACCATAAGACCTGGAGTCAATCACTTCTTTCCGCTTGCATGACCTTCAGGCGCGCGGCCATCTTCGCCGCCTCCAGGATGGCCTGTAACATGCTCCGGCTGTCGGCAATTCCTTGTCCGGCGATGTCGAATGCCGTCCCGTGATCTGCGGAAGTACGGATGACCGGTATTCCCAGCGTGATTGTAATCGAGGTCTCGAAACCGTGCGTCTTGATTGCGATATGGCCCTGATCATGGTACATGCACACCACGACGTCAAATTCGTCCCGCAGCGCCTTGAAGAAAACCGAATCCGCCGGCAGAGGGCCTTCCACCAGCAGCCCCTGGCCGCGCGCC
>JAFGNR010000216.1 GCA_016926915.1 Anaerolineae bacterium | reverse complement strand
TTGCTGTTGCCGTTTCTGCGGCGCCGTCCGATGTGAGGATTGGCGCCGCTTTTGTTTCGGAATTTCACTTGTTCTTTCCATGTCCCTGTATTAGGCTTAGTGTGGCGGTCAATAGGGCTTCTCTATGGGAGCCGCTGTTGATCAAGGTTCAAGCAGAGTATGCTGAGCGATGTGGAGCGTCTCTTGCAGGGGAATCCGGCGCTATGAGAGAACCGCACATCGCTCCCTTTTGTGATAATGGACCGCTGTTGTTGTGATTCGCATTATCGAAACCTTACGATTTTGAAAGGAGAGAAGTCTGTATGGAGAAAATTCGCGTGATTATCATGGGGGCTGCCGGTCGTGACTTCCACAATTTCAACACCTACTTCCGGGATAACGACCATTACGAAGTCGTGGCCTTCACGGCAACGCAGATTCCCAATATCGAGGGCCGTATGTATCCGCCGCAGCTCGCGGGCCCGCTTTATCCTGATGGGATTTCGATTTTCCCGGAAGAGGAGCTTCCCGCTCTTATCGAGAAATTCGACGTTGATCAGGTGGTATTCTCGTATTCTGATGTTCCCCATGAGTACGTGATGCACAAGGCCTCGCAGGTTACCGCGCTGGGGCCGGATTTCCGTTTGATGGGTGGCAAGGCTACGATGCTGACGAGTGCCAAGCCGGTCGTGGCGGTGTGTGCTGTGCGTACAGGTTCGGGCAAGTCTCAGACCACCCGCTACGTGTGCGACGCCCTCCAAAAGTTAGGTAAGAAGGTGGTCGCGGTGCGGCATCCCATGCCCTATGGGGATTTGGTGAAGCAGACCGTTCAGCGTTTTGCAACCTACGACGATCTCGATAAGCACGAATGCACCATCGAGGAGCGCGAGGAATATGAACCTCACATCGACCGTGGCGTTGTCGTATATGCTGGTGTCGATTACGAGGCGATTCTCCGTAAGGCAGAGAAAGAAGCCGACGTCGTGGTCTGGGATGGCGGCAACAACGATATCCCTTTCTTCAAGCCTGATTTGTGGATCACCGTGGCCGATCCTCATCGCCCCGGTCACGAGATGACCTATTATCCGGGTGAGACCAATCTTCGCGCTGCCGATGTTATTGTCATCAACAAGCTCGACACAGCCGATTACGACAATGTGCGCAAGGTTTATGCGAGTATTGCCGAGGTAAACCCGGAGGCTGTTGTCATACAGGCTGCCTCCCCGCTGTTTGTCGATCATCCTGAATTGATCCGGGGAAAGCGGGTGCTGGTGGTAGAGGACGGTCCGACGCTGACGCACGGTGAAATGGCTTATGGCGCCGGCTACGTGGCCGCGGAGCGTTTCGGTGCTAAAGAGATCATCGATCCCCGGCCTTATGCCATGGCTTCCATCAGTGCTACGTACGAGAAGTATCCGAAGACGGGGGCGATTCTCCCCGCTATGGGATATGGACACGAGCAGATGCGCGATCTCGAAGTGACGATTAACAACACACCGTGTGATCTGGTTGTCGTGGGGACCCCCATCGATTTGACCCGTATCCTCAAGGTCGAGCACCCCATGGAGCGCGTGCGCTATGAACTCCAGGTGATTGGGACGCCCACTCTTGAGGGAGTGTTACAGGAGAAGATCAAGTAGCGTTTCGCCAAAACGTGTAACGGGGCCACCCTCCCAGGTCGGCCCCGTTTTGCGTGTAGCGTGCGCTGCAATCGTGTTGCGCGCACTATGCACGCCAGCGGTAGTCGTGGTTCATTGCTTCCATGAAGTCGTTGTGGATTTGCTCTTTGTTGTAGAGTTCCCACTGATCCGCCACCCAGCGATACAGTAGCAACCCGGCGATCTGCTGGCTGTAAGGCATGCTGTTCCAGCGTTGAAGCTCTTCATAGGCAGCACGCACCCAGCCGATATTGGTGTTGATCCATCCTTGGTGTTCCGGTTTGTCACACACTGGCGCGCTTGGAGGCCGGCAGATATGGTTGGATTCCCCGATTATCACCGGCACATTCCGCCATTTGGCGGGAATGCGCTCCATGAACTGCCGGTACGTTTGGAAGTGGAAGTAGTGATCGCTCAAAAAACCGTCGCCAAACGTGGTTAGCGCGGTGATTGCGTCCACCGATGGGCCGTGTGTATATGCGTGGAGCATGATGGCATCCAGTTCCGGGATGTTGTCCAGCATCTCTTTGAAATAGTCGAGTGGGCGGTAGCGTTTGTTGACCAGATGCATGTGTTGAGAGTTGTAGGGGTCTATGGCGCCCGGTGCGACCATAGCCTGCGGAAGCACCGCCTTGATACGGGCGTAGGCTTGATTGAACGCCTGGGCGTAACGTTTAGGCGTGATGTTCTCCAGAATATTGTGGCCGTCATCGCGGGGATGTTCTTTGGGATTGTTCTGCTCGTTTGCGATTTGAATCACCCAGGTGTAGCGATTGGCGGGCTCTTCCTCGTGTTTCAGGTAGAGCTCGACCCAACGTGCACAAGTGGCTGCGAACTGCTCGTGCTTCGACGAAACAGGCAGTGTTCCGGTCGGGAAATAGGAGTAGTTCAGCCGGACAACGACGCCGTAGCCGGCAGCGGCCCAATCCCATAAACGCGTGCGTAGTTCTGGATTGAACTGCACATTTGGATCCGCGCCGATGCCTTCGGTGAACAACACCCAACCGCGTTTTCCTTTGCTTTCGAAGAGCTGCCGGATGCGTTGCCTGCGTGAAGCGGTGTCGTCACTGATGCCGGCAGCATGCATGCCAAAGACCCAGGCAGAAAATCCCAGAGGAAGCAGCGTATCCACAACCGGGCGCCGTTCGTCGGGCTGTTCGGGCGCTTTCAGATGCCAGGCAGGAACAAATCCCTGTCGCCGGGAGGGTGAACGCACTTCAAGCCAGGTGTCAGGTTGGCCGATTTTACTTCCCGTCACCCCCGGATCTTCCAGTGATTCCAGGACGATGCCGTCGGCGACCCACAAGAGTTCCTGCGCTGTGGGGCTAGGGCTTTCACGTAGGAACAGGCCCGTGGGGCCGCTATCCACGATGACGTAGCGGACTTTCTCCGGCCCACCTTCTACGAACAACATAAGGTGCCAGGCAGCCGCATAGCCCTCGAGGCCCTCGGGGGTCAGCACGTGAAGCCACTCCCCGGTCTGGCCGATCTTGTTCCTCACCTCCTGATCCGGCTCCAGGGCATGCATCACGGCGCCGTCCAGCACCTCTGCAATTTTGGGATGGCTGGTGCCTGGCCCACTGCGGATGTTGAGGAATCCCACTTCGGGGCTGTGTACCTGGATGTTCAGACCGGGCACGACCGGAGCGTGTGGGTCTACGCTGGTGAGGTACCAGGCTGCGACCCAGATTTGCGGCCCATCAGGTTCGACCTGCGCTTTTAACCATCTACCGGGTTTCCCGACCCATTCGCCGGCTTTATGGGTATCTTGTACGATCCGCAGTCTGGCGCCTGCCGGTATCCGGCCCACCAGCGTTTCGGGCTTGACCACCGGTTGGTTACGGGTGTTGAGATCCTCTATGTTCCATACAGTTACGAGGTGTCCGGGTTCTGGCGTTGGAGGGGGAGCGAGCGGGGGCCAGGGACCGGGGTCGAGGTTGGCTAGGCCGTCGCTCCGCATCCATCCTTGCGCGGTTCCGGCCTTGACCTGTTGCCAGGGGACGCCGTTTACCACTACGGCGGGTCCCAGGATGACAACCTGAGTGCCGTACATAAGCCCCTTTTTCTCCGTCCCTGTTTTTCCGGGAGTGCCCAAGAGCACCCCTCCGCCGAGATCTTTGACCCAGGCAACTCCGCCAGGTTCGTCGCCCGGTCCTAACTCAAAGGCGCGTACCAGGGCGTAGTGTTCTGGAATGACTGTTCGGGATGCGTACACACTGAAGAAGGTGGGGTGGTGCGCCGTCAGATGATCCAGCCATACCTTGAATTCCGCCTGGGGCATCGGTTGCTGACCGAACTCATCGTACTGCGGTCCTAAAACCGGGTGAATCGGAAGTTGCAGGCCCTGTTGTTGCATCCAGGTGGTGTTCTGTTCATAGGTCCAACGATCGATCACGATGTCAGGAGGGAGAAGGTAAGTCCCGTATGCCATGGGCATCAATCCCCCCCGGCAATAAGGCCCCATTTCATTGTAAGGGATATCCGGATGGTGGGTGATTGGTGTGGGATACGAGCACAGATACAACTTGGTCAGATCGACGCCGGCGTTCTGGAGGTGGTTTCCCATCTGAATCGCTTGTTGGCGTCGCTCTCCACTTTCATCCTCTGCATTGAAAATGAAGCCCTCATACCCATCGTTGAGCGCGCGGACGACCATGTGGGCTTCGAAATCCGGATCTGCCAGGGTGGTGAAACTCCACGCCATGGGAATGAATCCGGCATTCCGAATCAGCTGGGCCAGCTCCGCCGCGTTATCGATATACCAGGGCGCTTTTCCCGGACGCGGTCCCTGTCCTACCTTGTACAGGATGTGCGTCACGTCCATTTCCGGTGCGATACTGAGTGCGCGGGTGAGTTCCCACCGCTGGTAGGCCCACAACCCCTTTCCTCTGAGTGCCATTTTCCCCCTCCTATTTCATTGTGGCGGGTGCGAGACAATGATGTGCTCTGAGCCGGTTCTATGCCCGGTGTTCCTCCTGATTATCCAGGAGCGCGTCTACTTATCCAGGGTGAATCTTTGATCCACAGTCGCCAGGGTGCAGATCGTGCGGTGATGTCTCCTGCCACTCCGACACGTGGACCATAGGCGATCTCCGTTAACGGGATAGCGTCGCTTGCCTCGACCCAGAGCATTGCATTGGCAGCACATACGTCGCTCTCGTTCAGCCGCAGGTTGATGTCCAGCGCCTGGCACAGACGTCCGGGTCCCCGGGCCAGGTTGCGGAGCGGATGCTGTGTGCCGCGCAAAGCCTGCTGCTCTGGGACTCCCTCCACCGGTTCCAGTGCCCTGATCAAAATCGCGGCAGGAAACCCTTCGTGCTCTGTGACCAGGTTCAGGCAATGATGGATGCCATAGATTAAGTAGATGTAGGCATGCCCCGGGGGGCCAAACATCGCTGCGTTACGTGGCGTTCTTCCAAATCGGGCATGAGAAGCTTGATCGTCCATGCCGATGTAGGCCTCGACTTCAACGATATACCCCGCAAGGCGCATCCCCTCGCGTTGCCGCACCAACCTTTGTCCCACTAACTCTCGCGCCACGGTGAGCGTTGGTCTGTCAAAGAAATCCCGCGATAGTTTTTGTGACAATTTGACGTTTTCCCGCTTATGGAGTATGGTTATTGTAACATATTCCTGAGTTCAGTACAACACCCGGCAGGCGAAAACTCAGCGGGTGCGGTGTGTAGCCAGTATACGCAATTGGTATCTATGGAAGATCGAAACCTGCTTGTCGACTATGAAGAGGACCCGTCAGCGCAGCCTGAGGCGCCCAAGACATCATCCATGGGGATGTTGGGCGCTCTGCGTCCCTGGCAACGCTTTGCCCTTTCTCTGTTGCTATTTCTCGATGTTGCCGTGGTAGGGTTCCTGTTCCTGGTGATTCTGGGATACGTGCACATTGGATGACGGTCAAGTTTACCGGAAACTGAACGCCCCTGTCTTCTCACCAGACAGGGGCGTTTTTTCGGCTGCACTGCTCATGCCAGAATGATTTTGGCAAGGCGTTGTAACGTGACGGCGGTTGGAGCGTCGGGATAACTCAGAAGTATGGGCGTCCCCCGCTGCATGGATACAATCTGCTGGGGATCGAAGACGAAATGTGCCGCCAGGGGGGTTTGCAGTGCGCGTTGCACTGCGTCCAGAGGCGGATGCGGCCCGCTTCGCAGGCTGTTCATCACGAGTATGACCTTTTCACGATCTTCGTCAAGGGCCTGAAGTGTCCTCAACGTGGTCTGGATTCCCAAGGGTTCGTCATTGGTGATCAGTAGAATCTTGTGCGCAGCTTTGATTGTGGCTTGCGCCATCGGGTTGAGCATCGGCGGCATGTCGACGACGATAATCCGGGCAGCTTTGCTCAGCACGTTCAAGATGAAGGCGGTTTGATCGTACGAGAACCCCTCTTTTTGCATCGGCAAGGGGGGCGCTGCCAGGAGCTTCAACCCCGATTCATGGGCCTGGATCAGTCCATCGATGGTGATGCCGGCGTTGTCGACCAAATATCCCCAATGCCGGTTGGACTGTTTCAGTCCCATATAGAACCCGCAGTGCCCCGAGTTAGTCGCCATATCAAATAGCAGGGTAGGGGCGAGTCTTTGCAACAGCAGCGCGAGGTTGACGGCCAGGGTGGTCTGTCCGGCGCCGCCCCGCAGGCTCAAGACGGGGATAACGACGCTCTTGGGTTTTTCCTTGCCCACGTTGATAAGCTCATCAATCTGGTCCAATAGGGCAGCTGCGGCCACGGGTTTGACCAGATAGGCATCTGCTCCGGCGGCCATGGCCGCTGTTTTATCGACGGGTTGCCCTCTTGCAGTAAGGATGATGATGCGCATTTTGGCGATGCGGGGATTGGCGCGGATTCTGCGCACTACTTCGTATCCGGTCATCTCGGGCATCATTACGTCAACGATGGCCATCTCCGGGCGTTCTGCAAGCGCCTTGGTTAGCCCGTCCTGCCCATCGGCAGCGAGGATGACCTCGTGTTTGCCGCGTTCCCGTAGGATCAGGTGCAGCATCTCCAGCATTTCAGGGTTATCATCAATGATCAATATGCGTGCCACTTTGGTCTCCTTGACAATCAGGGGGCCGTCGCGCTATTCCAGGCTATAGCTTTTCCAGGCCGACGAAACTGATTTGCGGTTTGTTGACCAGGGCCGCGCCGCCCTGGAAACTGATTTCCGAATCGAAGGTGGTGCGGGCTGTGACGTCTACAAGGGTGACGAAACGTTCGCTCCCGGAACTGAGCAGCACCAGAGGGTCGAAGCGTCCTGGCATGCGCAAGAAGCCTTTGAGTTCGAAGAATGGGAGCGTGATGAAGATCGGAGTGAGTTTCAATCCCAGATAACTCCCGTAGCGCTGATCGCGACGCAAGGCATCTTCGGTCTCAATGGTGAGTACAAACGTCAGGTCGGTCTTGTTGATCACGGCGATAGGATAATTGATGCTGATTTCTCCGGGTTGTTGGATCGACGAAACGTAGGCATTCTCGACGGTGAGATAGGATGTGTTGATGTCGTAGATCATGTCGCCAAGCGTCCGCTGCCGTGCATCAAAGGATCCGGAAACACGATAGCCGTGGGCGAAAAACTCTGCGATAACCTCTGTAGAACGGCGGTTTTGCATCTGTTATCTCCTTCCCGCGGGCGTGTTCGCACACGCGATACTGCTGTATGCGTCAGGGCGATTCAGCCAACCACTCGAAAGACCGGCTTTTTCCACGCTGTCCAACCAAAGAATAAATGGGATTGTCCGTGGTTCCGGTATCTCGGACGATCATGATACGCCAGGTACATGTACGGCTGACAAGGCTGGGGTCCGGCAAGAGTTCGGCTGGCACCCGCCAAGCTGTGGCGCGCGTGGTATGGAAAATCGTAGTATTCCCCTCGGCTGCTGGCAATGTCAGTTCGACCCGGTAATACTCTTCCCCTTCAGAATCGAGAATGCCGACGGAGGTCCACTGCAACACGACCAGCGCCTCCGGCCCTGTGAATACTGCGCTATCTGGGGGGTATAGCAGTGTCGGCGCCGGATAGACTGGCCTGGAGACGGGGGTTCCCCCGGTGACAACTTCGACGGTGCCCACCGGTGTTGGCGTGAATTGCGGAATCTGCAGGACTTGTCCGGCCTGGATCACGTCGGATTCTAATCCGTTGGCGGCGCGAATATCTTGCACGCTGATCCCGAATTGTTCCGCAATGGTCGACAGGACATCCCCTGACTTCACCACGTAGGCGACAAAAGGCGGGATCGTGGGGGTAGGCAGCGCGGGATCCAACGTGGGGGTAGGCCCTGGCGTGGGGGTTGGTGCCGGAATCAGCAGCGATTGCCCTGCCACGATGATGTCAGAATCCAGCCCGTTGTAAGCTTTGATCTCGGCTACGGTCAACCCGAAGTCCGCCGCAATGGTCAACAGAGTATCCCCTGCCTGAACATTGTAGGTTTGCGGGGGCGCCGGTGTTGGCGTGGGGGCGGTCGTGGGCGTCGCCGTTGGCGTTGGGGTAAGGGTCGGGGTAGGTGTGTGTGTGGACGTTGCCGTAATCGTTGGCGTAACCGTTGGCGGCAGGTCGGCGTTTTTGGAGAGATTCATGCCGACGATCGCGGACACTACCAGGACGATCGCTGCGAATCCGGCCAGAATGAGGATTTGCCGGGTAGTGAGGCGATGTCGCCTACCAGGCGTCGTTGGCGGCCCGGCTTCAGGTTCCTGCGGTTCCTCATCCAACGCTGCGCCGCACATGAGGCAGATTGTTGCACCCTCCGCCACCCGGGTCCCACATGCAGGACAGTGGCGGGGAGGGCGATCCGGTAACGCGCGTAAAGTTTCTTCTGTTTCCATAGACCTGGTTTCTATGATAGCACCGATAGAACAAAGGGCAAGAATTGAAATTTACCAACACACTGGGGCGCTTGTCTCGTGGCCCAACAGGTCTATAATGCGGTTCAGGATGGTTCCCTGTTGTTTATCGAAACGTGTTGCTATCGTTTCCGAACCATACCATTTCACCCATTAACAGAAGGAGAGATCCGATGAAGCGCTGGATGTGGCTGATGGTCGTTGCTTTGCTTGTTGTCTCGCTGGCGTGTTCCGCTTTTGGGCTGGGGGGGGACAGTGATTCTGCTGAAGAGCCTCCTACGGAGATGGAGTCCGGGGACAAACCTAAGGATACGCAAGATGATGACGGGGATGCCGTTGCACAGCCTGGTGGTGAGGAGGAAGAAACCGCCGGCGAGGAAGACGGCGACGCCGGAGATGATGATGCGGATTTGGCTATTGAGGTAGAAAGCCTCGACGGACTCGATAGCTATCGCGCGCGCATGGTGAGCCGTTTCGAGTACGATGATGGCGATGTCGAGCAGATGACGATCGAACAAGACGCGATTCGCGAACCCTATGCCTCGCGGATGTTGATGACCAGTGTAGGCATGAGTGAGGATGAAGGCGGCGACACCTCGTTCGAGATGATCCAGGTTGGTTCTGAGCAATACATCCGCTTCGGCGAGGAGTGGATGCAGTCAACGGTGGAAGACGAGATGTCGACCTTCGAGGAAGATGCTATGGTATCCGCCGAGGACATCGAATCGATTGCGGATAGTTCCAACTACGAGTATCTTGGCAAGGAAACTATCAGCGGTGTGCGCTGTCGCCACTATCGTTTCGAGGCCGATCCTGACGATCTGGGGTTCATCTATGACCTTGAAGGTGAAGAAGGCGATATGTGGAATTGGGAAAAGGTCGAGGGTGAGGTCTGGATTGCCGATGAGAGTGATCTGCCGGACATCTCGGTCCGCTTTACCTGGACGGCCACGGGCGAACTCGACGACGGTCGCACCGGGAAGTTGATATTTGAGCACGAGGTGTACGATATCAATGCATCGTTCACTATCGAGCCTCCGGCTGAGGCGCTGAGCGGCGGCCTGCCCGAGGATGTGCCCATGTACCCGGATGCCACCGGCATTACTTCTATGGCGGGTTTTGTGACCTTCACGGCGCCCGACGACGTCGATACGGTGGCGGCGTTCTACGATGAGCAGCTGGCTGCCTTCGGGTGGACGAAGGGCGGCGATGAATTCTTCCCGGAGTGGGAGAAGGACGGTCGCACTTTGCAGCTCATGATCTCGGAGGATGACGCGGGAGCCAGTGTGACGATTATGCTGAATGAGGGCGAATAGCCCGGTAAGAATTACAAGAGCGGGCTGACCTCAGGTCAGCCCGCTGCTGTTTTACGAAAGCGATCTTCGGAGTGTAGGCGGTTGGGTGTGCAGAGTGACGTGACGTGGGAGCAGCTGGAGCATCTGGCGCGGCGGGAGGGCTTGGATATGGTCGGCGTGGTTCCGGCCGGGCCTGCCCCAACTTGGGATGTCTATCGGCAGTGGTTGGCGCAAGGCTATGCCGGTGATATGACGTACCTGACCCGTCCGGATGCGCTGTCGCAGCGTGCTGATCCTCGTACACTGATGCCGTCAGCCCGGTCTGTGTTGATTGTGGGGACCGGCTATGCCGGTCCTTCTCATCCTTCGCTGCTTCCTTTACATGGGCGTGTCTCACGATATGCCTGGCAAGAAGAAGATTATCACCGTTGGTTGCTCCGGCAGCTCAAGGCATTGGTAGGCCGTATTACGGAGGGACAGGCTGCCGCGACGTCCCGGTGTTATGTCGATACCGGTCCGGTCCTGGAACGTGCCTGGGCGCAGGCCGCGGGTCTGGGGTGGTTCGGGAAGCATAGCAATCTCATCCATCCCCGGTTAGGATCGTATGTATTTCTCGGCGTCGCGCTCCTCGACGTAGACCTGCCGTCCACCCCGGCTATTGAGATGCCGGGGTGCGGCGCCTGTACGCGCTGCATAGAGGCCTGCCCAACCGGCGCCATCATTGCCCCAGGCGTCGTGGATGCCCGGCGTTGTCTTTCTTATCTTACCATCGAGAACCGGGGCCCGATTCCCGAGGCGCTGCGCGCGGCCGTGGGCTCGTGGGTGTTTGGCTGTG
>JAFGNR010000040.1 GCA_016926915.1 Anaerolineae bacterium | reverse complement strand
GCCCACACTGTGTGTTCCCCCATGGTTTCGAAGATGATGGTGTCGGTAATGATGGCGCTCTCGCTGGGACCTAGCGTCAGTACCCATTGTTTAGCGGCTCCCAGCATACCGACGGTGGGGGAGAATTCCAGATCCATGTAGATATCAATGTCGAACGGCCCCCCCGTGACCGGTACGGGTTCCAGGTTCTGGATCTCCATGATAATCGTGATCGGTCGTCCTGGAGCGACCCCGCTTGCCACCACTGCCGGATCGATTTCCATATGGCTGATGATCAGATCCGGGGGAAGATCGGCAATCTGGATCGGCGAACTATAGGCAACCAGCGTCCCCGCTCCGCAGGCATTGCCCCCGCCGTCGCCGATGTGCGACTCAATGCGATAGAACCCTGTGACGCCTTCCGGCACCTGGACCGCGATACCCTCTGCGTCCCAGGTGTCAATAGCGACGTCGACGGGGAAGGCCATCTGTTCCGTAATGACCGTCCCGGAAATCGGGCACCACCACAATGAATAGGGATTGTCGTCAAACGGATGATCCATGAGGTCTATGGCCAGCCAGTAAAGCGGTTCGGGATTGTAATCCGATACGACCAGGTATGGCCCCGTGGCTTCCCAGATCTTCACGGCGTCGTCGTAAGGCTCATCGGCGTCGATGTCGCCGTCGCCGTTGTAATCCAACCAGGCCTCGATAGCAGCCGCGCGGGGCCGGTTGGTATAGGCGAAGATACGCGCGGCGCCATCCACGCCGGTGTAACGTGTGGCGCTGGTATTTCCGATGCCGGAGTAATCGAAACTGCCTCCAGAGGTCCGGAAGGTCACCTGGGCTCCCGACACGGCCTGTCCCAGGGGATCCCTGACGGTCGCGATCACCAGGTGCTCGCGCTCATCTGGAAGCTGGTTGGTTGCCGTCTCGAAGTTGAGCGCAATGGTGTAGACCGGCAACGGCGTTGGTGTGGGACTGGGGCCGCCTGTCGGCGTCGCCTGTGGGGTCACCGTCGGCGGCGGCGTGCCCGGTGGATTGATGGGGGGGGGCGGCGGCAGCGTCGGCGGGGGTTGGTTGCCGTATCCAACCTGGACGCCCTCGTTGATCATTTCTGCAGTGCTCGAGACACGTACAAACGGGCGCCTCAAGAGCGGCGCGAAGATGACGAGGGGCACGTTATGGGTCACGCGCACTTGCACCGGCAGTCCCTGAAGACCGGGATGATCCTCGAGGTTCAGCGGCACACCTGTGCCGTCGTCTTGGAAGGCGCGCATGCCCCAGACCTGGACGCCCAACATCCCTTCCGATTCCAGCGTGGTGCTGATGCACCCGCTGCTGTCGACGCTGCTGGGATCCGTGGGCACGCCATCGCAGACCACCTCAGTCCGTAAGCCCAGCGTCGCTTCGACGCCCCGCATCTTGATCAGTTGGACGCGGCGCAGGTGATACTCGTCGTCAGTTTCGTAGGCGTTTGTCTGGTATCCCGGCACTGGGCAATAAGGCCAGGGCTCGTCGGTGATAGTTCCATTTCCATTGGCATCCCAACAGTCGCCCTGTGGGGGTTGGTAGGCGATGGCCCAGCGCGCCGCTTCTCGCGCTGCGTGGTGCACGGTGAGATACCCCTGAACCAGAAGCGCCCCGTCGATGAGACTCAACAGCACGATCAGGAGTAGCGGAAGTATGAGCGCAAACTCCACCAATGACTGACCTTTTTTCCACTGCCGCATGATGGACTCCCTGTTTTTGTTGTGTAACTGATCGGGTGGGACGTATAGGGTCTACTTCGTGACCATGGCCCTGGACCTTAGTGTATCATGCCTTTGCTGGTATGAAAGTATGTTCCGCCCGATAACTGGCCTGTTTTCCGCTCAGCCCCCTCACAGGAACAACGCCCCGTGATTCCCAGGGGCGCTGACCTTTTACGGCGATATCTGTTTCACGCAATGGCTGTCGTCTCGTTCAATGGCCCATGGGTATACTACAACGCTATTGTACCTATACCATATTTTAACCCTTTTTCAGCACCTGTCAATAGGACGTTAGAACCATCTACGTGTTTTTGCAAAGGAATTCGCCCGGTACCGGACAAAAAACAGGACCCTGCGAACTCGCAGGGTCCTGTTCTCATCAACGGTTTGGAGCGGCGTTACTTCCAGAGCGTCAATCCCACGACTGTGGCATCGCAGCCATTGATAGGTATAGAAGGATCGATTTGACCTTGCCCAATGATCAGATTCCGGAAGGTCCCCACAAGCTCTTTCTGTTCAGTATTGTTGTCGCAATCACTGTCGGTATTCTCGTTGCAGACCTGCACGCCAGCAAAGCCAATGATATGATAGAGATATTGGTTCTGGTTGGGCCAGGTCTGGCCGGAATCGACGTATGGATCGGGGAAGCTAGCATTATTGTCATCCATGTAATTGGGTGCATACACGACGTCGAATACCGGTAGGTAGACCAGCTGGTCTGGATAGTAGTCGAATACGGCTTTGGAGTCTGATTGCTTTTGACCGGGCTCTCCGTGTATGAAGTCGCCATCGATGTACAGCGTTGTCGGAATGGCAGGGGCGGAAGGAATGGGTGGCGTGCCCAGAAAGATAGGAGGCACCTCTCGTCCGCCCAATTCTGAGGGGATGATGAACTGCAAGATATCATTGGCGTTGGTCGTTGGCTTGTGGGTGCGCCGCAAGGGATCATCCTCGGTGTAGTGCACAGTATTGTAGATATAATCGAAGTTCAACCACCCGCGTTGGGAACTGGCGTCGCCTGCATCTCCAATACATTGCGCCGCGTGAACCTGGCAGAAGACATCGTTTTCCACTGTAAATTTCGTGCCAGGGGGCATCCCCACGACGACATCATCCGGGACTGCGATGGGGAGCACCTTACTACCTGCTGGCATCTGTACTACAGGCCCGAACATGGCCGTGGCGGTACCGGGCGCCATTATCTCGCGGTGTCCCAAGATGCGCATGAAGGTCGTGGTCTGTGTGAGTTGCAAGGAGACTGCAATGCCTCTTGCCGTGCTGGGAACCGTTGTGCCTACGACGCCGATCCGGGTTTCATTTGCATCCACATACCAGGCTTCGATTCTAGCATCCGGGGTGGCAGCCGGGTCCAGGGGATTGAATACCACACCATTTTGGGCGGCGAATTCGACGATAGCATTGACTACGTTGGCTGGATTCACTGATGTGCCGCAAAGCCCATCGGTCAGAAGCCGCGTACCTGCGAGCGCGGCGGCGTCGGCCGCGTTCTGCACTTGCCGGCGCGATTGATAAAGGCGCCCGCCATCGATAGCCAAGCCGATCACCGCAGCCAGCGCGATGATGGCAAAGGCTACCAAAACAATTGCCTGTCCCTTTTCGTCCTTCATGATATTTCCTCCAGTAAAAAGCTTCGATCGATATGAGATGGACTCAGTGAGTATTGATAATTGGATTCACGGCCTCTGCCCTCAAGCGCACTTGGTTATTCTCGAAGAAGGCTACGGCCACAGGCGTATAGAACTCGAAATCAAACTCTACGGTCACGGTAATGGGTGCACCGACTGCTATGGTGCCGACAGTCGTACTAACATCCGCTGCGCTTATTGTTACTAGGGTTGTGGTTGCATTTGATGCGCGACTCTGGATGCCAGTGAGATCTGTGGGATCAATTGCGGCATAGATGGCGCCTTCCTCCGCGGCATCGTTCAGTGCAACCATTGCATAGAACAGCCGCCCGAAATCCAGTAACCCCATCAGAAGTAAAATCAGGATAGGGAACAGCAAGACAATTTCAACGATGCTTTGTCCCGTTTCTCTTTTCAATATTCTTGCCATGTTATTTCTCCTCTACTGCGATCAGCTGGCCGTTCTCTGCATCCACGATCACCGAGTAGTATGCCGTTGGTGAATAGCTAATGACTGTCCATTGCGGACCCTCTGACGTCTGTTCCAACCTGAATTGGACGGCTGCGCCTTGCTGCTCGCGCAGGAAATCCTCTCCTCCGGCTGCGCGAAACGAAAGCCATGCTACGTCGACGCCTTGCAGTGGTGGAATGCGGGGCAACGGTGTTGGTGTACTATCAATATTGATGGCGGGTACCCACAGTATTTGTTCGCCATGTACCGTCACCGTTGCCACCGCGCTTTCCTGAGCCGAGTAATAGTTCAGTGACCACGCTACCGGCGGATATTCAGTCTGGAGCCAATCCTCAGATGGCCGCCACGTTGCTTCGGCCTTGATCAGGATGGCATCTTCAGCCCACGTTTCAGCCTGGGGATCGGCGCGCCGCTTGGCTTCCTCGAGGAGTACCGGCGGCGCCAAGCCATCCCACTTTGTCTCGAACCGTATCGGCGGTTGTAGCAGCTGTTCTACAAAGATCCATCCCACAATCAACACCACTGCCATCAGGATGGCCCCGATCAGTCCAATGAGAATCCACCGCTGTCGTTGCATGTGTTCACTCTATGAAAAACTCTTAAAGAGCATCGGTAGGTAAACGCGCCCCTGGGGCAAGCTTCCATGCCGGAAAAACGTATCGTAGTTAGTGGTGTAAAGCGCGCCACCCTGGTGTTCTTCCCACGCCACGTGCAGTATCTCGTTATCATCGATCTGCAGTTTAGGGAACAACGATAGGTGATTTGGGCTTCCGGAAACGTTAGTGCTCACCCCGCTCCAGGAGAGTCCGTTGTTATTGCTGCAGCGTAGTAAAATCTCTTCTTCTCCTATGGCCCCCGGTACTCCTCGGTAGCCATGCCACCCTACGCACAGTAAAGTGTCTTTGGCCACTATTCCGATGGTCGACCAGGTCGGACGGTAGCTGTTGACCTGTACAGCTTCGTTATCCAGATAGATTGCTTCGCTCCAGGCGCCCTGGTCGAGACCCCGGTAGTTAATGTACTGTTGCTTCCGGTCGATTCCTGGGATGGTGACTTGTTCGACCCACGTAACATGCACCACGTCCGCGGCGCCCAGTGCGACTTTGGGCCGTACGGCGATAGTACCGAGGGGTGATAGACGTACCGGTGTTCCCCAGCTGAATTTCTGTGGGGCAGCCGACCAGGTACCGCGAATGTACCAGACGCTCCGGATGCTATACGCATCGGTTTGCTCCCACACGATGTGCATGGTCTGTCCGTCGGCGCTTAGTGCTATATGCGGCAACCATACCCCACCGACTGGCGGCGTCACCTGGCCACTCGTGACGACGATTTCAGGTGTTTCCCAGGTATTAGTGCCTGTAGCCCGGTATGCATAGTAAAGATTCCCTTGAGACCAGGTAGGACTGATGGCCGTCGAAAACACCATGTGGATACCGTTGCTTGCTGCTGCGATGCAAGGATTTGTAAATCCCAACACCGGATCCATGACCACTAGCGGTGGGTTAGCAGAACCCACGTCTTTTTGAATCAACACGCCGTAAGGTGCGATGGGATTGTCGTACTCTCCCTGTACCCAGGCAGCTAGAAGTTGAGAGCCATTGTAGGTGATATCCGGTCCCCAAACGTCTTCGGTTCCAGTTAGATATGTATACAGTGGTGGTGTCCCAGGTTGTCCGGCGCCCACTGCGATGCGAATGCCGGCTTGCGATCCCACGATGTCTGCATCGCCGACTTCTGACCAGGCGACTGCAATTTGGTTGCCTGGCCCCAATGCCATAGCTGGCTGGCGGACATCACCACTGTTGGACAGGTTGACCGGATCGATTACATCACTTTCTCCCCAGTCGCGGTCGGCAGCGAGTACCGGCGTCGTGATGGCGACGATCAGGAGAACTGTGATGAGTGAAGCTCGCAGGTTTGTGTTCATGGCTCAGTTTACCTTTGACAGGTTGATATCCACGAGCTGCCGGAACTCGCCGGGTAGCAGATTCATGACCGCGACTTGTCCTACATACAGACCGTTGGCCATACGCACCTGTCCACTTACTGTATAGTCGCCTGCTGGCAAGATGGCCTCGTAGTACCCGTCGATGATGATGCCGCCGATATCTTGGCTGTGGGAGATCCCTGACCAGGTCAGCCGTCCATCAATATCGTAAACATAGATGCTGACGTTGTTTTGTGGCACCCCATCCATGTATGTCGTTCCCTGAATTGTGGCTGGGGCGCCTGGGGTGCCTGATGGCGTGGGGGTGGGGGTTGGTGTAGGATTCTCGCTGCTTATATAAACATCAAGCGTGTTGCTGGTGTTATTCTCCTCATCCGATTCCGGGATCTGTCCCCAGGTGTCTGCTAGCGCAGTTAGAGTATGGGTGCCGGTTACTGTGAAGCCTTCCTCAATCCACATTGTGAAGGTGATCGAGCC
The DNA here is from genome assembly GCA_016926915.1 of Anaerolineae bacterium. GTDB lineage: Bacteria > Chloroflexota > Anaerolineae > B4-G1 > SLSP01 > JAFGNR01. The sequence goes on along the minus strand of JAFGNR010000040.1, from coordinate 63,404 downwards.
GCCTGCTGGTAAGCCGTTGATGGCGACGTAGTCAACACTCGCGTTCGTATAGGTGGGGACAGTGTCGGCGTAGAGATCTACCCAAAAGACCGATGCAATACCTTTGGCGCCCTGATTCTTCAGCGCAACCTCGAACTTGATTCTCTCATAAGTACCAAAGGGCGCCGTGTTCTGCAGGGATAGATGGGTGATGGTCAGATCTGGGTTGGGACACGGGCACTCGACAGGTTGGGAATACTGTGCGACCAGTGAACCGCTCTGATCTTTCTTGGTCCAGGCTTGCATCGTAAGTGTGTGCATGCCTTCGGTTAAATCAACGGTGAAGGTCTTCGAGAAATCCGGATCGCTGATTTTGCCGAAATACGGAACGATGATGGTGCTATTCAAGAAAATGGTGACGTAATTCCCTGTTGGCCAATTGTAAGCATGAACCGTAAGCGAGTTGACGCCAGCTGGTCCACAGTCCGGTTCCACCTGGAAATGGGCCGTTGGCGGCGCCGTTGTCGGGGGGGGTGTTGTCGGCGTTCCTTGCACAATAGCCAGGTCTTGCTGCCCATATCCTTCCACGATGATGGTATGGCCGGCTACCAGCGGGGGCAAGTTGCTGAAAAGGAAAGTGCCGCTTTGCACAATGACGCTGGTTTGATAGCCGGTTTGGACCACGCGGAGCGTTACCATCTGTCCGGTTTCGGCGGTGCCTTCCACAGCTGTGTCGCCATCGTTGAGTGGTTCAGTGATGATGATGGGGGTCGGTGTGGGCGGCAGCGTTGTGGGCGGCGGTGTCGCCGGCGTCGCCGTGGCGGGCGGCGGGGTTGTCGGTGTGGCTGTGGCAGTCGGCGGCATTGTCGGTGTTGCTGTAGCAGTCGGCGTTATCGTGGGGGTTGCCGTCGGCGGGGGAGGGGTCACACTCCCGGTGGGGGGAGCTGTGGGCGGCGGCGTGGATACCACAGTGCCTAATGTCTGTATGGTGCGGGCTGCTTCGGTTCGTAAAGGGAACACTTCTACAATCGGAGTCAGGAGCGGTGTGATCGGCACAATTTCATATTGGATGGTTACGACAACGCGATCACCGACGATAACGTTTCCCAGCTGATCCATGCCGAAGCGTGGCGTTCCCGGTCCGTTGTCATACTCCACAATCAAGTTGAAAGTAACATCCGTTGTATCCACCAGCGCAATCAGGTTGAGGGCCTCCTGGTGAATACCATTCCAATCCCGTGGGTTGGTAATGCCATACCGCGCACCTTCTCGGACCGCGTTGAAGAGATTACTGTAGATGAATAATACACGCCCGAATTCGAAAATGCCTACAATGATCATGAGCAGCAAAGGTAGAATAAGCGCAAATTCCACCAAGGCTTGCCCTTCCTTTTTTGTCCGTCTTACTATTGCCTTCACGATTTCTCTCCCGATTGCCCGTCCATCCATGCGCTTGCTGATGGTGTATCTAGCCTTGTAGCGTTGCCTTCTCGAGTTCATTATGCTGAAGTCAGGTTTGAACTGAGTTGTTTGGCGTCGTCGCTGGGCTATACTGTTTTCCTACTCACTTGAAACTATTCGTAAATTGCAGTATAGTATTCTTAGGATCAAGTATGCTCTTTAACATCTGAATCTGTGTGCGATTTCGCTCCCTAGTCTGGAGGGAGCCATTTGCCCTCTCTTACTTAGAAAATCGTTAGAGAACGGCTAAAGGGTACGTTGACTTTCGGAATTATTGGGGGATTTTCAGTGAATTCCTACCAAGTGGGCGTACCATTCGAGGGGGCATAACACGATAATTAGTATAAAGGCCCTTGACAATTGGATGCCAGGGAAGCCAGTTGGTTATTCTTCAGGTTATTTTTGGTTTATCAGATGTATATAGTTTTTGCGTGATGTGGTGTACGGGGTCGAGAAGTGTGTCACGTCCATGTTTCCTGAAATCCATTGATGATCTGGGGCGGCAGCAACAATACTCACCAAGAATCTGGATGATAGCTTAAAATGAATGACATGCCCCTCCAGAAAGATGAGCAATATTGGGTTAAGCAAGCGCGCCAGGGCGATCCAAAGGCGCTGGAGTCGCTATACAATCGCTACGTTGATGAAGTTTTCCGTTATATGTTGTATCACACCGGTGATAGTGCGGTGGCGGAAGACCTGACTGCGGAGGTTTTTGCTGGTATGCTGACCAGCATCCAGCGTTACAAAGAGCGAGGCCGCCCTTTTGCTGCTTGGTTGTTCAGTATCGCCCGTGCGCGTCGTGCGGACTACTGGCGTCGCGTTCACCGACAGGCTGAGCATGAAATTGTATTGTCGGAAGATTTCGAGATAATGTTACCAGGCGCTACTCCTGAAGACCGCTTCGCTTACGAAGGATTAGTGCAGGCCTTGGAGTATTTGACGGCGTCAGAACGTGAAGTAATCATCTTGCGTTTTGCCGGTGGGTTGAATAATGGGGAAATTGCGCAAGTTGTTCACAGTAACGCCAATGCCGTGAAGAGCAAGATGCGGCGTGCTTTGATGAAACTTCGTGGGGTTTTGAAGGCGAAAGCTGCGTTCTCTGTTGATGGAGGCATGGAAGATGAGTCGAACTGAGGGACCTGTCCCCAACATGTCAGAAGTTGAGTTAGTCGAACAATATCTTTCGCACATGCAAGAGGTTCAAATTCCGTCTGGAGCAAAATCCCGGATATGGTACAAGGCTCGGGTCTGGCAAGAAGCGGAGTCTCGTCGCGCGCCTTTTTCTTTCCGTATGCGTTTGACTTTGCGCCAAGGGGCAACTTTTATCTTCACCCTGGCGCTGCTTGTCGGCCTTATTCAGATTGTTTTCCTGGCGGGAGGCAGTCTCCCAGGAGAGCGTCTGTATACGATCAAGCGGAGTGTCGAGGTTGTATGGATCGCAGCGACTCCGGAGGATAATCGGGGTACGGTTCGACTGGAATTACTGGATCGTCGTGTCCAGGAGGTCGGGGCCTTGCTCGCAACGGGACAATCTGTACCAGACCCGCTTTTTGTCGAAATCGAGGAGGCGCTGACGTCCGTGACAGAACATCCCTACGAATGGGGATCTCCGAACGGTCATATCTTGCCTTACGTGGAGCGCAGCCGGCGTACTCTGAATGCTTTGGCTTTGATGTACACGGATGAGCCTGAGGTTGCCCGTCTAGCCGCAGCTTCCGGTCGAGCTTGGGAGAGTCTTTGGGACCCCATCTACTGAAGTAAGTGAATTTCCAAGGCGCGCAGATCCGCCCTTTTCACGTCCCGCGATTTTTGCGGGACGTGTTTTCTTGTTTTCTCAGGCGAAAAGCAAGACTTGCATCTGAGTGTTTCGACTCAGCCACTGTTCAAGCAAAATCATATCTGACTCTCCTGAAAAAACCTCTGAACCGCGGAGGCAAAGAGAACACTAAGAAAATATTAAAGATGATTTGATGGAATTTGAAAGAATAGTGTCCTCCGCGTTCTGTGGTGAAAACGTTAATTCTTTCGGGGAAGTCATATCTGTTTTGAGATGTGCCTTACATTGGGCACGATGCCGGCGTGTGCTATAATGCAAGGCAATCCTCTTGTGGGAGGTGCTTAGGTATGGTGGACGTAGAAGATCCATCGGCAGTCGTGCAACAACAACTTGGGTATTCTTTTGAACGAGCAGACCTGCTACGTTTGGCGCTGACCCATCCATCTTATGCCCACGAGCATCCTGATGAGGGGGGCGAGGAGCATCACAACCAGCGGCTGGAGTTCTTGGGCGATGCGGTCCTGGATTTCCTGGTTGCTGCCTGGCTTTATAGCCGGTATCCCGACTTTCCCGAAGGTCCTCTGACCCGGTTGCGGGCTACATTGGTGCGCACCTCGACGTTGTCACGCCTGGCCAATGATCTGGGATTACCCTGGGCTTTGCGTTTGGGGCATGGCGAGGAAGAGAGTGGTGGACGCACACGGTCTGCCAATCTCTGCGACGCGCTCGAGGCTACTGTGGGCGCCCTCTATCTCGATGGGGGATTGGAAGCCGTTTGGCCACGACTGGAACCGTGGTTCGATCGTGAGGCGCGGAAGATTCTGTCTGCCGAGTCGTACGTGGATGCCAAGTCGCGGTTTCAGGAGTGGGCGCAGGCAGAAACCGGGGTAACGCCAACTTACCGGATTACCGGAGAGGAAGGACCCGATCACGCCAAGCGTTTTACTGCGCAAGTGCTGCTGGATGGGCGCGTCGTGGGCGAGGGTATGGGATCGAGTAAGCGGGCTGCCGAGCAGAGCGCCGCAGAGCAAGCGCTCTGCGCCATCTCGTTATGACGGTCGCTGCTGGGAATTGTAGGGAGGATGTCGAAGTATGATGCGTTTTGATCGCTTTACAGAGCGTGCTCAAGAGGCGGCCCGGCGCGCGGTCGAATTGATGACTCATTACGGTCACAGTCAGGTGGATATCGAACACCTGTTATTGGCGCTTATCAACCAGCCCGAGGGCACTGTGTCGACGTTGTTGTCGGACATGGGGGTGACTCCGGCAGCGCTTGCCGACCAGTTGGATGCCCTTTTGCATGCCAACGTGCGGCCTGGCATCTATGGCGCCGGAGGACGGCAACAAGTCTTCAGCACTCCCAGGGTGAATCGCGTCGTCGAACAGGCGCGCGAAGAAGCAGCTAAACTCAAGGATGAGTACATCTCCACCGAGCACCTGTTCCTGGCTATCCTTCAGGAACGCAATACTCCGGTAGCCCGATTGTTACAAGATAACAACCTGACCCGCGAGCGCGCTCTGGAAGCGGTCAACACCATGCGAGGCGGGCAACGAGTCACGCATCCCCAGGCCGAATCCCAATACCGGGTTCTGGATAAGTACAGCCGTGACTTGACGGAGATGGCCCACGCACAGAAGCTCGATCCGGTGATCGGGCGGGATGCAGAAATCCAGCGCGTGATTCAAATTCTGGTACGGCGCACGAAGAACAATCCCGTGCTTATCGGTGAACCGGGTGTTGGCAAAACCGCCATTGTCGAAGGATTGGCGCAGAAAATTGCGCGCGATGATGTCCCTGAGATTCTCAAGGGACGTCATCTGCTCCAATTGGATTTAGGGGCCCTGGTGGCGGGGACGCGCTTCCGGGGTGAATTCGAGGAGCGGTTGAAGGGTATCCTGGAGGAAGTACAACGTTCCGAAGGGGAAATCATTCTTTTCATCGATGAGCTGCACACCGTGGTGGGGGCCGGGAACGCTGCCGGGGCTTTGGATGCCTCCAATATGATCAAACCAGCGCTGGCTCGTGGAGAGTTGCAATGTGTGGGCGCGACTACGCTGGACGAGTACCGCCAGTACATCGAACGCGACGGCGCGCTGGAGCGGCGTTTTGCTCCGGTTTTCGTCGATGAGCCTTCGGTCGAAGATACGATCGAGATGCTCAAGGGCTTGTTACCTCGTTATGAGGCGCATCACAAGGTGCGCATCAGTGTGGAGGCCCTGGTTGCTGCGGCGCAGTTGGCGCACCGTTACGTGACGGACCGGCATTTGCCCGACAAGGCCATCGATTTGATGGATGAGGCTGCGGCAAAACTGCGCGTGACGCTCTATACACTGCCGCCAGATCTCAAACGTATGGAAGAAGAACTCCACCGCCTGCGAGCCGAGGAAGAGTCGGCCGGCGCGAACCGGGATTACGAACGCGCTGCCGAAATCAAGACGCAGCGGATGCGGCTGGAGCAGGTCTTCAATAAAAAACGAGACGAGTGGTTGAACACGCATCAGTTGGATGAGATCGTGGAAGCCAAAGATATTGCCGCCGTGGTCTCTGCGTGGACCGGAATCCCGGTAGCCCAGGTCATGGAGACCGAGGCGAAGAAATTGCTGCGAATGGAAGAAGCGCTCCAGGAACGCATCATCGGTCAGGATGAGGCGATTCACGCCATTGCCGATGCCATCCGGCGCGCCCGAGCCGGTTTGAAAGATCCCCGCCGGCCGATCGGCACGTTTCTGTTTCTGGGATCGTCTGGTGTAGGTAAAACGGAGACTGCGAAAGCCCTGGCGGCTTTCCTCTTCGATAACGAAGATGCCCTGCTTCGCGTCGATATGAGTGAATACCGGGAAAGCCACACGGTATCTCGCCTTTTTGGAGCGCCGCCCGGTTACGTGGGCTATGACCAGGGCGGGCAGCTGACGGAAGCCGTGCGCCGGCGCCCTTACCAGGTCATTCTTTTCGATGAGATCGAGAAGGCGCATTCCGACGTCTGGAACGCGCTGCTTCAGATTCTGGACGAAGGCCGGTTGACCGACGGTCAAGGTCATTTGGTGGATTTTCGGCATACCCTGGTCATCATGACGTCCAACGTGGGGACAGAGTATATGCGCCGGGGGGGAGCGATTGGTTTCACCAAGGGGAACGACGCCCAAGAGGACGAGGCGCGCCGACGGATGCTCTCGGAACTCAAGCGCAGTTTCCGGCCCGAATTTATCAACCGGGTCGATGAAATCATCGTGTTCGGCAATTTGACGGTAGCAGATGTCGAGAAGATTGTCGCTCTACAATTGCTCGAGGTGCAGGAGCGCCTCGACGAGTATGAACTGAGGGTGTCGATTACGGCGGCGGCGAAACGTTGGCTGGCAGAGCAAGGCTATGATCCCCAATTCGGCGCGCGTCCCTTGCGCCGTGCTATCCAGCGCTACGTCGAGAGTCCGTTGAGTATCAGTCTTTTGGAGGGCGAATTCAGCGCCGGCGACGAAATTAACGTTGATCTCGTGGACGAAAAGCTTACGTTTGCGAAGTCATAACGCGACTATACGGCCCGAAAGGTGACAAATCTTCGCGGTTGGTGGAGTGATTGCGCCTTTTCTTTGATGTGAGTCTGGGGTATAATCGTAGTAAGGTAGCTTGTGATGTGGTTTACCTTGATCGTGTGGGGCCAACGACCCTTTCAATAGGGGGGACCCGCAGGATCGGTGCGAGCAAGCTGCTGTTAATCACCTGTTGGTACCTTTAAGGAGGAGTTTCATGCGCAAGAATCTATGGATGCTGGTAAGTCTGTTATTAGTTGTCAGTGTGATGTTCACCGGTTGCGGGGACGCCGGGGATACAGGCGGTGAAGAGACCGTCGCTTCCGTCGGCATGGTTACCGACATGGGCGGGATCGACGACAAGTCCTTCAATGCCACGGCGTGGAAGGGCGTGGAGCTCGCCATCGAAGAGCTTAACGTCTCGGGGTCGTATCTGGAGTCCCAACAGCAAACCGACTACGCCACGAATATTACGCAATACATCAAACAAGACACCGACCTGATCGTGACGGTAGGTTTCCTGCTGGCGGATGACACGGCGGCGATGGCGGCGGAGAATCCCGACGTCAACTTTGCCATTGTGGACTTCGGCTCCCTGGGCGACAACGTGCGCGGCTTGACCTTCTCCACGGACCAGGCCGGGTTCATGGCCGGCTACGTGGCCGCAGCTGCAACGAAGACCGGGAAGGTGGCGACGTTCGGTGGGATCAACATCCCCACGGTGGCCATTTTCATGGTTGGCTTCGAGGCTGGCGTCGATTACTACAACGCCCAGAACGGCGCGAGTGTCGAGGTGCTGGGTTGGAATACGGCCGAGAACAATGGCGTGTTCGTGGGCAACTTCGAATCGACGGATGATGGACGCCGGGTGGCCGAGGAGTTCATGGCCGAGGGCGCGGACGTCGTCATGCCGGTGGCCGGCCCGGTGGGGCTTGGTTCGGCGCAGGCTGTGCAGGAAGCCGGTAATGCCTGGATCATCGGCGTCGATACCGATTGGACGGTGAGTGCTTCCCAGTACAAGGATGTGGTGCTCACCAGCGTGTTGAAGAACATGGATGTCGCAGTCTTCGACACGATCAAGCAGGTCATCGACCCGAATTTTGCGGGGTTCGGCGGCGAGAACTACGTCGGCACCCTGGAGAATGATGGCGTCGGGATTGCCCCTGTGGCTTCCGGCGCGGTCGCGGATGCAGTGCTCAAGGATCTGGAGACTATCAAGGCGTCGATTATCGCGGGCGAAATCGACACCGGATGGGATACCTATCTGGCGGGTTTGGAGTAATAGACTGGTGTAAGCAAGAGGAGGCGATGGGCCGTGAAGCTCTCGCCTCCTCACTTTTCATCCGTGTGGCGCAAACGTAAAACGTTTGGGTGTTCCGATCGTCCTCCCCCCCCCCCGCGTTTTGCGTTTTTGCTATATGGTTTACGCTGATGATGCGAGAGGCATTCCGAGGAGGAACTATGCCCCCAGTTTTGGAACTCAAAGGCATTACCAAGCGTTTCCCCGGCGTGCTGGCCAACGATCATATCGATCTCACATTGCACGAGGGTACTGTGCTGGCGCTCCTGGGGGAAAGCGGCGCCGGCAAGAGCACGCTGATGAACGTGCTCTATGGCCTGTACACACCCGATGAGGGCGAGATAGCCATCCGTGGCGAACGGGTCGACATCGCGGGACCTAACGACGCTATTCGTCTAGGGATTGGTATGGTACACCAGCACTTCATGCTGGTGCCGGTGCTCACGGTGACAGAGAATGTGATGTTGGGAATGGAGTCCATCAAACATGGGATACTCCTGGATCGCGAGGCCGCCGCGAAACGTATCCGCGATCTTTCCGCACGCTACGGACTTGATGTGAACCCCGATGATCTGGTTGGGGATTTGCCCGTCGGCATTCAGCAACGTGTCGAAATTATCAAACTACTCTATCGTAATGCTGACATCTTGATCCTGGATGAGCCAACTGCCGTCTTGACGCCGCAGGAAGTCGAAGGATTCTTCGCGGTTGTGCGTACCCTGGTTGCGCAGGGGAAATCCGTGATCTTCATCTCACACAAGCTCAAGGAAGTGTTGGCGCTTGCCGACACCATTGCAGTCCTGCGTCGCGGGAAGCTGGTGGGCGCCGCTGATCCGGCAACGGCTACCGAGCGCGATCTGGCCTCGCTCATGGTGGGGCGTGAAGTGATTCTCACGGTGTCCAAAGAGCCCGCCCACCCCCAAGAGGTCATTCTTGCGGTCAAGGAGCTGCGCGTGAGAGGAGACCGGGGTGAGATTGCTGTCGACGGCATCAGTTTCGAGGCCTGCGCCGGAGAGATTGTCGGCGTCGCCGGTGTGCAGGGGAATGGTCAGACCGAGCTGATCGAGGCGCTCACCGGGCTGCGGCCCGTGATGACCGGTACGGTAACCCTGGCAGGTCAGGATATCACCAATCATACCCCCCGAACGATCACTGAGGTAGGAAGCGCCCATATCCCGGAAGATCGCCAGAAGGATGGTCTGGTGTTGGGATACCCCATCTCCGATAACCTGGTGCTCAACACTTATTATCTGCCCCCGGTTGCCAAGGGGCTTGTGATGCAGGAAGAAGTCATCGCGGAACGGGCGGAGCGGTTGGTCAAAGAGTATGATGTGCGCACGCCGGGTATCTTCACGCCGGCGGGGAATCTATCGGGCGGCAATCAACAAAAAGTCATCGTGGCCCGCGAGCTCAGCCGGGATGTGAAACTCGTCATCGCGTCGCAACCCACCCGGGGCCTGGATGTGGGCTCCATCGAGTACATCCACTCGCAGTTGGTCCGCAAACGTGATGAAGGCGCGGCTGTCATCGTGGTTTCCGCAGAATTGGATGAGGTGCTGTCCCTGGCCGACCGGATCCTCGTGATGTTTGATGGCGAGATCATGGGCGTTGTGCTGGCGGATGAAGCGACGAAGGAAGAGATCGGTCTGTTGATGGCCGGGGTACACCCGGGAACACAGGAGGCGGCATGAGTAGGCAGAAAGCAAACGCAGAGGGAAAATCCCCCTCACGCATCAGCGCTGCCGCGCGGAGTCTGGCGGTGCCGCTGCTGGCCGTGGTCACCGCGTTGATTATCGGCGCGTTGCTGATTATTGTCACCGATGAAACGGTGTTGGCAGCTTTTGGCCGTGGTATCGGGTCGGGCCTGGTCCAGGCCTGGCGGATCATTTCGAAAGCATATGGGGCCTTCTTTTTCGGAGCCTTTGGCGACCTCTACCATATCACCGAGACGCTGCGCATCGCTACCCCATATATCTTCGCCGGATTGGCGGTCGCCTTGGGGTTTCAAGGCGGTTTGTTCAACATCGGCGCGGAAGGACAGTATTTCATCGGCGGTCTGACTTCAGTCTACGTGGGGTATAGCCTTACCGGACTCCCCTGGTTCGTCCATCTGCCTCTGGCCCTACTGGCAGGGGCTGTGGGGGGCGCGCTGTGGGCCGGTATCGTCGGTGTGCTCAAGGCCAAGACCGGCGCCCACGAAGTCATCAACACGATCATGATGAACTACGTGGCCTATCGTCTGGCCGAGTTTATGCTGGACGTCGGCGGTCCCATGGCCCGGCCTGGCTACCGGCCGGTGAGTCCTGAGGTGCAGCCTTCCGCCTACTTGCCGCAGTTCTTTCCGTCCGATTCTACCATCCGCTTCAATGCCGGTTTCTTTATTGCCCTGGCGTTCGCCGTCCTCGTCTGGTGGCTGCTCTACAAAACGACGCTGGGGTATGAGATTCGCACCGTAGGGCAGAATCCCCACGCGGCGCGTTACGCGGGTATCAATGTCCCTCGCACCATCATCATCACGATGGCGTTGAGCGGCGCATTGGCCGGCCTGGCGGCTCCGATGGACATTCTGGGGGTCATCCACTTTATGCCCAATGCCTTCTCTTCCGGCTACGGCTTCGATGCGATTGCGTTGGCGCTGTTGGGAAACAGTCATCCCTTGGGAGTGGTATTGGCATCGTTGCTCTTTGGCGCCTTGCGGTCGGGGGCTTCTAACATGCAGGGGATCGCGCAGATTCCCATCGATATCACTTCGATTCTCCAGGGCTTGATCATCGTCTTCATCGCCGCGCCGGCAATCGTCCGGGCCATCTACCGGATTCGCGGCCTGGAGCAGGGTGAGGAACTGGTGTTAACCCGGGGCTGGGGCCAGATGTAGGAGGATGATGCAAAATGGATACTATTCTCAATCAAGAAAAGCGCAAAGCGCGCACCATGGGGATCATTTTCCTGGTTTTTGCTCTGGCAGTATTGCTGCTCTTTCTGCCTGGTACGACCGGTGAACAGCAAACAACCTTCACCTTTACGGCTACCAAGGTGGAAGCGCTGGCTTTACCCGATTTGATCTTCAGCACCCAAATGGGCCTCTACGTGTTGGTCGTGGTCATCGTGTTCCTGGGGGCGTGGCAACTGGCGAAAGGGTTTCCCAATCAAAATCTGATCCTGGGCGTGGTCGCAGGGCTGTTTGTGCTCGCGTTTCTCGCGTGGGCAGCCCGCGATAAGTCGATGAACCTCACCGGTATGTTGGAATCGACTCTGTTGCGCTCGATGCCCATTCTCCTGGCGGCGTTGAGCGGCGTGATGTGCGAGCGCAGCGGCGTGGTCAACATCGGCATCGAGGGGATGATGCTTGCCGGCGCTTTCCTATCAGCTCTGATCGGAAGTGTGACGGGCAGTCAGTGGTGGGGATTGCTTGCCGCTCTGGCCGGGGGCGGCCTGATGGCTGCCTTGCTGGCTGTGCTGGCGATCAACTACAAAGTGGATCAGATTGTGGCCGGGACCGCCATTACGATTCTTGCGACCGGCCTCACCAGCTACTTCAGCTCTCGCTATTTGCAGACCAATGCGGCCTTGAACACGCCGCCGACTTTCCGGCCGCTACAAATCCCGCTGCTCGGCAGGATTCCGGTCGTTGGACCTGCATTCTTCAACCATACCTTTGTGGTCTATCTCGCTTTCTTCCTCGTGTTTGCCATCCAATTCATGCTCTATCAGACGCGTTGGGGATTGCGGACGCGCGCTGTAGGCGAGCATCCCCGGGCGGCGGATACGTTGGGCATCAAGGTTTTCCGGACACGCTATATCAATGTCATCATCGGCGGCATGGTCGCGGGGCTGAGCGGGGCCTATCTGGTTCTCAGTTCTGTGGCTCGTTTCGATGAATTGATGAGCGCCGGCAAGGGATATATCGGTATGGCGGCGATGATTTTCGGCAATTGGAATCCCATCGGGGCCTTCGGTTCCTCGCTGATTTTTGGTTTTGCAGATTCGCTGCAGACCAAACTGGCGATTCTACAGGTCCCGATACCCTCACAATTCCTGCTGATGGCTCCTTATCTGGTTACCATGATCGTGCTGGCGGGGGTTGTGGGACAATCGCGTCCTCCGGCTGCGGATGGGGCGCCCTACGAGAAGGAATAGTTCGGGTTCTGCCCGGTTTTGGTCTTCGAACACGTGCTGCGCATGGGGAAACGCAGCACGTGTCGTTTTGCGATTTTTGCGTATCGCTGGCCTCGCCGTGCGCTTTCTCATTTTTCCCGCACCGTGCTAAACTTTGCGTATGGATACGCATACCTCTCACTGGCCGGTTGGTTTTATCTCACGGATGTCGGAATGGTTAGGGCCGCAAGCTCCTGAGTTTTTCACGGCTCTGGCGAAACGTGATATTGGGCTGAGACTCAATTCCAGACGGGGGGCGTTGGATGCCCTCGCATCGCGCATTCCCTGGCAGACGGCGCCGGTTCCCTGGTGTCCGGAAGGGTTGTGGCTACAAGAGGAGGCGCCGGCCGGAGGGCATCCCTACCACCTGGCGGGCGTCTATTATATGCAGGATCCTAGCGCCATGGCGGCCGCCGTGTTGTTGGATCCCCGTCCGGGCGAGTGGATCCTTGATCTGGCCGCTGCTCCGGGTAGCAAGGCCACTCACATTGGCGCACGCATGCAGGGGCAGGGGGTGTTAGTCGCCAATGAGATCATGCGGCACCGCGTTCCTATTCTGGCGATGAACCTGGAGCGCATGGGGGTCGCCAATGCTGTGGTCACCAATGAGATGCCCGAGCGGCTGGCCGGGCGTTGGCCCGGCCTGTTCGATGCCGTGCTGGTCGACGCTCCCTGCTCCGGCGAGGGAACGTTCTCGCGGGATTCCCAGGCCATTCGCGATTGGAGCCTGGCGACTATCGCCGGCAATGCCAGACGGCAATCCAATATCTTGTACCAGACTGCACCCCTGGTGCGTCTGGGTGGGAGACTGCTCTACGGCACCTGCACGTTTGCGCCGGAAGAAAACGAAGGCGTCATCGCCGGATTCCTGGAACAGCACCCTGATTTCGAACTCTCCCCCTTGCCTGACATCGCCGGGCTTCATCCTGGGCATCCGGAATGGGTGGGAGCTCCGGCTCTCCTACGCCGTACAGGACGTTTTTGGCCGCACACCGGTCCGGGGCATGGCCACTTCTATGCACTTCTGCGACGGCGCGGGGAGGCCACGGATTTACCCGGTCTGTGGGCCGGTACGGCAACGCCGGGACGCGTGTTGAACCTGTACCGCGAGACGCTCGGAACCGTGTTGGTAGGCGCGCCGCCGGAGGAAGGTCTTTTCCTCAACAAGGATGATCAACTCTACATCTGTCCGGTCGATCCCAAGCTGCTGGAAGGGTTGCGTATCTTACGTCCCGGTTGGTGGGTTGCTTCACAACGTCACGGGAAAGTGAATCCCGATCACGCTCTAGCGATGGCGCTTGCTCCGGAGCAGGTGCAGGCGCGCGTCGATTTGGAGCCGGAGGACCGCCGTCTGATCCAGTTTGTGCGGGGTGGGTTCTGGCAGGATGCCGGACCGCCGGGATTCGTTCTGGTAACCGTGGATGGATTCCCTCTGGGTTGGGGTAAACGGAGCGGCGGGCGGCTGCGAAGCCGGTATCCGATTCATCTACGGAAGCAGGCTCCCGGCCTCGCTTTCTGAGCAGGTGCGTTCCGAATAGCGATGAAAGGGATTGCGCATTTCATCACCGGTGTGGCGGTCGCCACATTCTTCCCCGCAGTGGTTCGCTCGGGGGCGCTGGGGTCCTTGCTGCCGGTGTTGGGGGGCGTGGGGGGACTCCTCCCCGACACGCTGGATTTCAAGTTTGCGCGGTATTGGGAGCGCTTCGATCTGGAGATCGATCCCGGCATCGATCCGGACCCGGAGGCGATGGTGGAGGCTTTGGTGGACGCCATGCGCAAAGCCTACGAAACCGGCGTCTCGCAGAATGTGGTCCTGCATACCGTTCGACTGGGCGCGGATCTCTGGCGTGAATACGTCGTGCGCTTCGTTCCTGAGGCCGGAGAGATTGCCGTGGCTGTCGGCCCGCTGGTCAACACCGGTCAGGCGCCTTTCGCCGGCACCTGGCCCCCCGGGGGGCGGGAGGCGCGTCGCCAGGCGGGCGTTCCCCTGGTGCATACCTACAGTGAAGCGTACCGCATCAATGTTTTCAATGGGCCGTCGTTTCGGTTCACCCGGATCGGGGACGAACTGGTCATCGATTTTCTCGATTGGCACCACCGCTGGACCCATAGCCTGGTGTTAGCCCTGTGGATGGGCTTATTGAGCGGGGCGCTTGTGGCTGGCCTGAGCGGTTGGCGCACGGGACTGTGGGCCGGCATCGTCTCCGGGTTAGGGTATGCTGCTCATATCCTGGAAGATCAGCTGGGGCACATGGGCAGTAACCTCTTTTGGCCTTTCACCCGCCGGAGAATCCCGGGTCTGGGTTGGATTCACGCCGGCGACCCGCTGCCGAATTTCTTGACAGTGTGGACCGCGGTGATCCTGATTCTTTTCAACCTGGATCGTTTTTCGGACCGGCCCTGGCTGCCCGCCGCGCCTTATCTCCTGCTGACCCTTGGCGTCCCCTGGGCAATCCTGCTGGGCGTTCACATTCTGGAAAAACGTAAGCCAGCCGCCGTTTCCAGGACAGAAGAGTCCCTCAAGCAAGCCGAGCGGATCGCCGAGGCCGAGCCGCTTGAGCTGAGTTGAGGCGTCCACAACAGGCGGGATACGTCGTGAGGTTTTCTGATGCACGTTGATGTGGTTGTTGTAGGCGCCGGCCCCGCTGGCTCGGTTGCTGCCTATCGGCTAGCGGCCTCGGGGGCGCAGGTAGCCTTGTTGGAGCGCGCTACGTTTCCGAGAGACAAAGTCTGTGGGGATGGCATTTCGGCGCGCGCCCTGGAGATTCTGGCGCGCATGGGACTTGCCGACTGGTCTCAACAATTCCGTGCGCCTACTGTGCTGCGCTTGGTTTTCCCCAACGGGCAGGTTCTGGAAGGGCGGGCGCCGAAAGGGGACATCACGTGCTACGGTCGCGTGATCCCGCGCCTGGAATTGGATGCGGCCCTGGCGCAGGCCGCGGTTCACGCCGGAGCGCGGCTCTTGGAAGGCACACGGGTGCAGGCTGTGGAGATAGCTGAGCGCAATGGCGTCGTGGTGCGGGCCAGGTCTACCACGGTTACTGCCTCTCTGTTACTTCTGGCAGATGGCAGTCACGCTCCGGTGACGCGCAGTCTGGGACTCGTGACTTCCCCGCCCGACTTGATTGCCGCGCGCCAGTACGTGCGGGGGGACGCGGCATCTCCAGAGGAGATGGAGATCCATTTCAACCTCGACATTCTGCCGGGATACAGTTGGATTTTCCCGGTGGCCTCGGGACGGGCCAATGTGGGAACCGGCACCTTTGCCTGGCGGGTGCAACGTCACGCCGTGGACCTGCGGAAAGCGATGCAGCGGTTCCTGGAATCTCAGACGGCGAACGGGCGGCGCCTTGCGCGTGCTGTGCCGGAGAGCGATGCGCGGGGACATCCGATCCGCTCCACCTTTGGGAAGGGGCGCACGCATGCCTCGCGAGTGCTTGTGGCCGGGGATGCTGCGGGTTTGGTCAGCCCGCTTTCGGGAGAGGGGGTTGCCGCTGCCATGCAAAGCGGTGAGCTGGCGGCCCGGCACATTCTGACCGCGCTGGAGAACGGCGCGTTTCCATCCCCAGCATTGACTGCCTATTCAAGAGAATTGAGGCGCCGGTATGCTGCCGATTGGCGCGCGGCGCGCTTCCTGCAACGCGCCCTCTTTGCTCCCCAACTCCTGAACCACGTCTACACGCGCCTGCAACGTGACGCGAACCTCGCGTTGTTGTTCGGGCGCGTGATCTTGGGGTATCAGTCCCCGCGCCTGCTCCTGCATCCGCGTGTGCTGTTGCGGTTTCTGTTGTAGATGTGGTTTGTGTGGATCGGCTTGTTCCGCAACTTCGCAACTATGCTATAATCCCATCTTGTGATAGGCGTACATAACATCGGTAAGCATCTTGGAGGCTGGGCGCCGGTCGCGCTCGGCCTGTTGCTCCTTGTGGGCTGTGGACGGGTCATCACGCCTGTGCCCTTGCCTACTCCGACGTTGGGCCCGGCGGCTACGCCGGCAGGTGCGTTACCTTCAAATACGACGCCCACGTTGCCGGCTTCGGCTTTCGTCACCCCCATGCCCCCCACACCCACGTTTACCCCTTCTCCTTCTCCGACCCCTGTCTTCCATTACGTGGTGGAGGGTGATACGCTGTTCGGTATTGCCATCCAGTATGGGATTACGGTTGAGGCGCTCACGTATGCCAACAGTATTGCGGTCGATGACTATCTCCGGATCGGTCAAGCTTTGATCATTCCTCTGGAAGTTCCGGATCCCCAGGCCGAGATGGAAATCATCGAGCCGGTCGGCAATTTGATTCTCCCGACGCCCACACCCCAACCGCTGGAAATCGTTGGCGTCTCCCTGGCAACCACGGCCGTCGGAGGATTGCGTTGCATGGGCGAGGTGCGCAACACGCTGGCGGAACCTGTGACAAATCTGCAGATTCAGGCGGCGCTGGTCGATGCAGCAGGGAATCCGATTGTCACCAATACGGCCCTGGCGCCCGTCGATTATCTGCCGGCGGGCAAGGCGGCGCCCTTTTCCATTCTGTTTTCAGATCCTCCGCCCGGCATTGCAGATGTTCGTGTGGCTCTGTTGCGTGGGGAAACTCTCAGTGCCATCACGGCGGGCTTTACCCCTCTCGCTGTTTCTGCTGTTGAGGGCAGCGTGTCGGGACCGCAATATCGCGTTGCTGGGTCGGTGATGAATGATGCGGGCGTCGCAGTCGAACGTGTGACGGTTGTCATCACGCTCTATGACCAGGCGGAACGCGTGATTGGGTATCGGCAGGCGGTTTTGGAAAATGGGCGCCAGGTCGCGGCGGGGGAGAGCCTCGGTTTCTCGCTCCTGATCACACCGCAAGGCATAGAAGAACCGGGCTCATTCCAGGTGCTTGTCTGGGGCACGCGGATAGGGTAGGCGTCATAATGGATCAGCGGTATTTCCGAGTGCGGGCCGTTCTAAAAGTCCTGTTTGGGGTCCTGACGCGCGTCGAGATCGTGGGTTTGGAACACGTTCCCGAAGCCGGGGGCTTCATCCTAGCCACCAATCATATCAGCCGTCTGGACACGCCGCTGCTGGGCGTGGCCTGTCCCCGCCCGGTCACGGCCCTGGTCGCGATTAAATACCGGTCAAGCCCCTTCTTTCGCTGGTTTTTGACCCAGGTCGGGGCAATCTGGGTGCGGCGCACCGATTTTGACCGGGAAGCCCTGTTGAAATCTCTGGATGTGTTGAAATCCGGCGGCGTGCTAGGGATTGCCCCAGAAGGTACCCGGTCGCCGCAGGCGTCCTTGCAGCCAGGCAAGCCAGGAGTGGCGTTCCTCGCTGCCCGGGTGGGCGCGCCGATTGTTCCCGTGGCGATTACCGGCGCTGAGCGGATGTTGCCTGATTATTTGCGCCTGCGCCGTCCCAGAATTCGTGTTGTCTTCGGTGCGCCGTTTCGCCTTCCCAGGGAGGGAAAGCTGACGCCTCAGGAGTTGGCCGCGGGAACCGAGCTGACGATGCGCCGGATCGCTGCCCTGCTGCCCCCCGCCTATCGCGGCGTCTACGCTGTACAGCCGGTCAAAGTTTGAACTACACGGGAGCATTGTAACGCGCAACTGCCCTGTGATTTCGCAATCGATGATGATTGCTGATCTTAACACAACCTTGATCTACATTTAACGTTTCTACAGCAAAAATCGTGTCCGGTGACGCGAGAGACCTATTGACTTACCCCTAATTTTTGATACAATGATCATATAATTCCGAGGCCTAGACAAGTAAGGGCTTCACCCCGGGGTCTTACGTTGCGAGATGTAGGCGTGTGAACCGCCAAAAACGCAGCTGAAAAAGACGTTTTGTGATGTACCAATCCAGTCAGTCAAGCAAACAGGAGGACACGATGAAACACAAACGACTTCTCATGATTCTGATGACGATGGTGGGGATTGCAGCGTTGGGCGGCGCCGCATTTGTGGTGGCAGAACCACCTGCGCCGGAAGTATCAAGTGCGACGCTGTACAGGGAGCCTCAGCCAGCCGGCCTCTCGGAGATGCCCGTCGCCGGCGCCATGCCGGATGAGGATGGGTATGCCGGTCCCGTAGTTGAAGCACAGATTGAGGGGGGAGAAGCCAGCGGCGAGGGGGGAGCAGCCGCGCCCGTGGATTGGGAAGCCTTTTTCACGGAGCCCCAGCCTGATGAAGATGCGGGCGTGGCGGCAGATGATGTTAGCATCCACGCTTGGTCCAACTTCTATTACCTGAATGTAACCGGAACGGCATTGCGTCCTCGCGATAGCACGGTGACCTGGGACAACGATGGGACCGGTGGGTGCTTGTACCAGACCGGAGGATCGACCCTTGAGATCTTCAATATCCACCTGCACATTCCACCGGGAAGCCGTATCGATTACCTGCGTCTCTATTACTATGACACCAGTAGTAACAGCAGTATTGCCTGGGTCACTACCTACGATAACGAGGGCGGTGTGGATGATCTGATCAATGTTTCCTCAAGCGGCTCCGGCGGCTATGGGACGATGCTGAGTCCCTATCTGGGCCATGTGGTTGATTACGCGAGCGATTCGTACGTGCTCAACTGGCGTTCCAATCAAACCGGTAACTCGATGCGACTCTGTGGATTGCGGGTCGCCTATCGCTTACCTAATTGACGTGAGCCTGCACGCAGCTCTGGTTGCAAAACCTGAATCAAAAGGAGATGTACCATGACAAGGTCTAGAAAACTCAGACAGTGGCTGTTGGGCGGGTGCGTGATGCTGGTGCTCCTCATGACGGCCGGGCCGGGCGCCGTCTTGGGTCGCGAGGCGATTGCTGCGGAAACCATGGCTTCCGGTTGGTCCAATTTCTACTACTGGAACGTGGCGGGAACCACTCTGCGACCCCGTGATAGCAGTTTGGATTGGGACAACGATGGAATCGGCGGTTGTCTGTTCCAGACTGCTGGTTCGACCGGTGAGATCTTCAACATCCACCTGGATTTGCCGCCGGGAAGCCGCGTCGATTATCTGCGGCTTTTCTACTATGATACCAGCGGTGCGACCAGCTCCGCCTGGGTTACGAGCTACAACAATGCCGGAGGATTGGTGGATCGCACGAGCGTCACTTCGAGCGGCAGCGCGGGTTACGCGACGTTGAGCCCCTACTTGGGGCACGTCGTTGATACCTTTAACAACTCGTATGTGCTCAACTGGCGTTCCAATCAGCTGGGCAACTCGATGCGTCTCTGCGGGTTGCGGGTGGCCTACCGGATTTCGGTGGCCTATACATTCCTTCCGGTGGTGATGAAAAACGCTTGATGTGAGTGTTATTGATCAGTCGCGCTCGATGTAGCGCGCGCTGCGCGGGTGTATGGGTGAGGGCGACACACGCGGATAACTGAGGAGAACCGTGGGCAGTTCGGCGAGTTGCCTGCGGTTCTCTTTGCCTGTGGTAGTCAATGGCGGACTGTGCTTGTGATACGCAACCGGTCTTTGCTTTTTCGGTTTTGACGAATGTCCCAGCTGTGTTATAATACCCGTTCGTCAAAAGGCCGTCGATATGTATGTAACAGTGGGGAAGCGGGTATGGGGTTTGCCGCTTCCGTTGTTGCTTGTCTGTGTGGTTCGACAAGCGGAGTGCGGTTCAGGTGACTCCGGAGGATAGAAAACAGAATGTCAGTAGCTGATCTTGGCGTCAAGTCGTACGCGCGAATTTCCAGTGCATTGTCGTTGCCTGGATTGGTTGAAGTTCAGTTGCAGTCGTATGAGTGGTTGAAAACAGAGGGTCTTCAGGCGCTCTTTGACGAAATATCCCCGATCAAAAGCTATAATGGGTTGTTGAGTCTCTATTTGCCCGGTCGCAAAGCCGCCGAGGCAAAGTTTGAGCTCTCCTACCGGTTTGGGGAGCCGAAGTATACCCAACAAGAGTGTATGGATCGCGATTTGACTTTCGCCATCCCGCTCTATGTTGACGTCGCGCTGTTCAACCAGGAGTCGAGTGAGATTGTCCAGCAGGAAATCTTCCTGGGAGACCTCCCACTGATGACAGAAAACGCGACGTTTATCATCAATGGAACTGAGCGTGTCGTCGTTAGCCAGCTCATTCGCTCGCCGGGCGTCTACTTCGGCGTCGATGAGGAGGGCGGGCGGCGTCTGGCTACAGCGAAACTAATCCCTGATCGCGGTGCGTGGATGGAATTCGAAACGCGCAAGTCAGGATACTTGACGCTGCGCTTCAATCGCAAACGCACCATCCCTATCACGATTCTGCTCCGCGCCCTCGCGGCAGTCGATGATGAGCAGCACAGCGACGTCTTGTTCGAAGGCACAGATGAGGAAATCCTGAGACTTTTCAGCGAGGCGGACAGCGACCCCGATCATCCCTGGATCGCCACCACTATTCGCCAGGAACCTAATTGGGAGCCTAAAGGTGGGCGGACCCTGGCTCAGGAAGCATTGGTGGAGTTCTACCGTCGCATGCGTCCCGGCGACCCTCCCACGCTGGACAATGCCCAGGAATACCTGATCTCACAGTTGTTCGATTCCCAGCGTTACAATCTCCAGCGAGTGGGACGGTATAAGTTGAATCAGCGCATGGGATTGCAGGTTCCCATGTCCATTCGCACGATCACGAAAGAAGACATCGTTGCACTCACGCGGCGGATGATTCACATCAACAACGGCGTTGCCGGTCCGGATGATATGGACCATCTGGGTAATCGCCGTGTCAAAACCGTTGGCGAGCTGGTCCAGGCCAAGATTCGCGTGGGTCTGGTGCGCATGGAACGTGTGGTCAAGGAACGTATGAGCTTGCGGGATGAATCCCCCACGCCGGTGAGTCTGATTAATATCCGTCCGGTTGTGGCCTCGATTCGCGAGTTCTTCGGTTCGAGTCAGCTGTCACAGTTCATGGAGCAGACCAATCCATTATCCAGCCTGACACACAAGCGCACGCTTTCGGCCCTCGGCCCCGGCGGTCTTCGCCGCGAGCGCGCCGGTTTCGACGTTCGCGACGTGCATCACAGCCACTATGGACGTATTTGTCCGATCGAAACCCCTGAAGGTCCCAATATCGGCTTGATCGGCCGTTTGGGAACGTATGCGCGGGTAAATGATCTGGGGTTCATCGAAACTCCTTACCGGCGTGTGATACGGGTGGTTAACAATGCTGTGGATCAGCTGACGGGGGAGGTGCTGCGCGATGAGATTCAGGACCCCGATACCGGAGAGGTTGTTGCTGAATCTGGGGTCAAAGTGACGCCAGAAATCGCCGAGAAACTCGCCGCGCTTTCCTTGAAGGATCCGGTGCGAATTGTGCCGCGTGTGACCGAGGAAATTGTGTATTTGTCTGCTGACCGCGAGGAACCCTATATCATCGCCCAGGCCAATGCTCTGCTTGACGCAGAGGGCCATTTCTCGCTGGACCGGATTTCTGCCCGGAAGGGAGACCAGTTTGTCTTTACCACGCCGGAGCGCGTGGATTTCATTGACGTGGCGCCGATTCAGATTGTGGGGATTTCGGCGGCGTTGATTCCCTTCTTGGAACACGATGACGCCAACCGCGCATTGATGGGCTCCAATATGCAGCGCCAGGCTGTGCCGCTGCTGCTTCCGGAAGCGCCTTTGGTGGGTACGGGAATGGAAGAACCGGCAGCTGCTAACTCCGGTCTGGTGTTGTTTGCGAAAGATGCCGGTGTGGTCCTGAGTGTCAGTGGCGACAAAATCATCATCCTGCAGGATGACGGCGCTTTGGAGACCTATACCTTGCGCAAATATACGCGCTCCAATCAGAGTACCTGCGTTGATCAACGTCCGATTGTGCGCAAGGGGCTGCGGGTGGCGCAGGGGCAAGTGCTGGCAGACAGCTCTTCGACCGAGGGGGGCAAGCTGGCGCTGGGGCAAAATGTTCTCGTCGCCTTCCTTTCCTGGGAGGGTGGCAATTACGAGGACGCGATTTTGCTGAGCGAGCGTTTGGTACAAGATGACAAATTCACCTCCGTGCATATCGAGAAGCACGAGTTGACCGCGCGGGATACCAAACTGGGACCTGAAGAGGTCACCCGGGAAATTCCCAATGTGTCCGATGATGCGTTGCGCGACCTGGACGAAGAAGGCGTCATTCGTATCGGGGCGGAGGTTGGCCCCCTGGACATCTTGGTGGGTAAGATCACGCCGAAAGGTGAGAAGGAGCTAACCCCCGAGGAGAAACTGCTACGAGCTATTTTCGGCGAAAAACTGCGCGATGTGAAGGACACAAGTCTACGCATGCCCCACGGCGCCCATGGTAAAGTGGTTGATATCAAGGTGTTCGACCGCGACGAGTACCGCGATTTGCCGGCGGGGGTCGAGAAAGTTGTGAGGGTGAGTGTTGCCCAGCGGCGCAAGATCACCGCTGGCGACAAGATGGCCGGGCGCCATGGAAACAAAGGCGTGATCTCGAAAGTAGTCCCTGTCGAAGACATGCCGTTTCTTGAGGACGGTACACCGGTCGACATCATTCTCAATCCCCTGGGTGTGCCGGGCCGTATGAATATCGGGCAGGTTTTGGAGACGCACCTGGGGTGGGCAGCCCATCGTCTGGGTTTGCGCACGGTCACGCCCGTCTTCGACGGCGCTAACGAGGGTGAAATCGCAGCCGATTTGGCGCGCGCCTGGTTGATCGATCGCGCCTGGGATGAGGTGATGGAACGCGCCTGGAGCTGGTTCAAGGCCCAGGACTACGATGTCGAGGATCTTGTGGATGATGAGGAGGCCCGGTTGATTTACGTGGCTTCCTGGCTCTCCCCGCTTGGCTACGACGTGAATCGTTTGCGTGATGACCGTGTCTACGCGCGCCGTTCCGTTCTGCGGGAGTGGCTCCGCGAGATGAACTACAATCCTGACGCGGTTCTGATCTTCGAGGAGGGTGATCTCGGCGCTGGCCAGCGCGAAGCGGCGGATCGCCAGGTGCACGCGATTTGCCTACGTCTGTGGTTGGAGGAACGCGGCCAGGAAACGCAGGAGCTGTCGGATGAGGATGTTATCTTGCGCGCGACTGAGTACGGCCGAAAACTTGGCGACCCTCTGCCGACTCTGGGAAAGATGGTACTTTTCGATGGTCAGACGGGTCACAAGTTCGATCAGCCGGTCACGGTCGGCATTATCTATATGATGAAACTGGCCCACCTGGTTGAGGACAAAGTGCATACCCGCTCGACAGGACCTTACTCGCTGGTCACACAGCAGCCGTTGGGGGGGAAGGCCCAGTTCGGAGGGCAGCGTTTCGGTGAAATGGAAGTTTGGGCGTTGGAAGCGTACGGCGCTGCCTATACACTTCAGGAAATGCTGACCATCAAGTCGGACGACGTTCAGGGGCGTGTGAAAGCCTATGAGTCGATTGTCAAAGGGCAGCTGATTGAGGAGCCGGGGATTCCTGCATCGTTCAAGGTGTTGGTCAAGGAGTTGCAAAGCCTTGCGCTTTCGGTCGAGGCGGTCACCGACTCGGGCGAGGTGCTCCGCTTTGGACGTGAGGAGCGCCGTACACAGGTACCTAAGCTCGGGATGGGACTGCTGGGCTTTGCTCCAGAGCGGGGCGAATCGAGCTAGGTTGACCTTTTCGATGTTTGTGGTAGAATTTGCTTTCGAAACAGGTGGAGCAGCCAGATACCCTGCTCCTTATATAGGTGGAAAGCAAGGTCGTATCGAAGGGGCCATCAAAGCTGTGACGATGGCCTTCTTCAGTGGAATTTTAGGAGGACAAAGTGCCTACGATTAATCAGTTGGTGCGCAAGGGGCGCAAGCCGAAAGAGCGTCAGTCCAAGTCGCCGGCTATGTTGTATGACTTGAACACCTTGAAGGGTAATAGGCGGAAGCAGGCACAGGCGGGCAACCCCCAGAAGCGAGGTGTCTGCACCGTGGTGCGTACGACAACGCCTAAGAAGCCCAACTCGGCGTTGCGCAAGATCGCCCGTGTGCGCCTTTCGAATCGTATCGAGGTGACTGCTTACATCCCCGGTGAGGGGCATAATCTGCAGGAACACTCCGTGGTTCTCGTGCGTGGTGGGCGTGTGAAAGACCTGCCTGGCGTGCGGTATCACATTGTTCGCGGTGCGCTGGATACAAGCGGCGTCGATGGACGCAGCCAGCAGCGGTCCAAGTACGGTACGAAGAAGCCCGAGTAAGGATGGGAGTGAGGTATGCCTAGAAGGAATCGTCCGCCCAAGCGGGTTGTTGCGCCCGATCACCGGTATAACAGCGTTCTAATTCAGAAGTTCATTAATCGCATGATGCATGGCGGCAAGCGCAGCGTCGCTCAGCGGGTCATGTATGATGCCTTGGAGATTGTGGAAGCTCGCACCAAGAAGTCCGGGCTTGAGGTTTTTGAGTCCGCGATTCGCAATGTGTCCCCGCCGGTTGAGGTGAAGCCTCGTCGTGTGGGTGGGTCCACGTATCAGATCCCGGTCGAAGTTCCTCAGTACCGTCAAATTTCCCTGGCGATCCGCTGGATCTTGGCCGCGGCCCAAAACCGGCACGGTCGTGGGATGGCGGAGAAGTTGGCCGCCGAATTGATGGAAGCTGCGGAGGGCAGCGGCTCTGCTGCCAAGAAGCGTGAAGACACGTTGAAGATGGCCGAGGCCAACCGGGCCTTCGCGCATCTGCGCTGGTAAGTTTGGTGCATTGCTGTCGCCGATCATATGATCGTAGAGGTAAGCGGCGATGGCTGATGTAGTACCTTTACAAAAGATTCGGAATATCGGTGTCATCGCCCACATCGACGCGGGCAAGACCACGACGACGGAACGGATTCTGTTCTATACAGGCCGGACCCATCGTATAGGCAACGTCGATGAAGGGACCACGGTCACGGATTGGATGGTGCAGGAGCGGGAGCGAGGTATTACGATTACCTCGGCAGCTGTAACCTGTTTCTGGCGGGATCATCAAATCAACATCGTCGATACCCCCGGACATATCGATTTCACCGCTGAGGTGCAGCGAAGTTTACGGGTGCTTGATGGCGGTGTGGTGGTGTTCGATGGTACAGCCGGGGTTGAACCGCAATCCGAGACGGTGTGGCGGCAGGCGCGGGCGTTTCGAGTGCCCTTGATCGTGTTCATCAACAAAATGGACAAGTTGGGCGCCGATTTTGCTCACGCGGTCGCAACGATAAAGGACCGTCTTGAATCCAATCCGGTTCCGCTGCATTGGCCTATCGGCGCTGAGGCGGGTTTCCGTGGGGTCGTTGATCTACTGCAGTGGCGCGCCATTGTTTGGACCGATGAACTGGGCGCAAGTCCGGAAGAGATCGAAATCCCGGAAACGGTGCGGGCAGATGCGGAAGCGGCTCGTGAGGCAATGCTTGAGGCTATTGTCGAGACCGATGATGCGCTGATGGAGCAATATCTCGAAGGCCAGGAATTGGCCGTAGAGGACTTGCGGGCAGCGTTGCGCAGGGCCACTATTGCGGGGGTTATGCAGCCGGTTTTGTGTGGCACCTCGCTACGCAACAAAGGGGTCCAACCGTTATTGGATGCAATTGTCGATTTGCTGCCCTCGCCACTTGATATTCCACCCGTTCGCGGGCAAACCAAAAAGGGTGTTGAAGAGCGCCCGGCAACTCTTGAGGCGCCGCTGGCTGCTCTGATCTTTAAAATTGCTACGGATCCCTACGCGGGGCGGTTGGCCTACTTCCGTGTCTACTCCGGTGTTTTGCGCCGGGGTGGGGTGGTCCACAACGCTACCAAAGGTGCGCGGGAACGCGTCACTAAGCTGCTACGGATGTATGCGGATCACCGAGAGGAAGTCGAGGAAGTCCGAGCCGGCGACATTGGGGCAACGGTGGGCTTGAAGCAGAGCTTTACAGGCGATACACTCAGCGCGGTTCATACTCCTATCGTGTTGGAATCTATCCAGTTTCCGGAGCCGGTGATTTCGGTGGCTGTAGAACCGAAGACAGTTGCCGACCAGGATCGCTTGAATGAAGCCCTTCAGCGTCTTTCGGAGGAGGATCCCACTTTCTGGGTGCGTCTGGATGAGTCCACGGGGCAAACCATTATTTCAGGAATGGGTGAACTTCATCTTGAGATTTTGGTGGATCGTATGCTGCGCGAGTTCAACGTGGCCGCCAATGTGGGCCGGCAGCGAGTGGCCTACAAAGAGACGGTTACAGAGATTGGCGCCGCGAGTGTGACCTTTGAGCGTGTGCTGGGGGGAAAGCCCCAGTTTGCCAGCGTTGCACTTGAAGTGCGACCGGCTCTCGGTGAGCGGGGTTTTTCTCGGGCGTTGAGCGATAAAGACGCGGTGTTCGAAAATGGGTTGCGGGTTAATGCGCTGACGCCCCGTTATATCGAAGCTGTGAAAAGCGGTGTCTTGGAGTCTTTGGATAGTGGTTTCCTGGCCGGATATCCGCTGGTGGGTCTGAAGGTTGCCCTGGTGGGCGCTGAAGATGATCCGGAGATCTCTTCAGAGATGGCTTTCAAAGCTGCGTCTGCCCAGGCATTCCGCGAAGCTGTAGAGTCGGCAAAGCCGGTGTTGTTGGAACCGGTTATGGATCTGGAGGTGGTTGCTCCCGCCGGATTCATTGGGGAAGTATTGGGTGATTTGAGCGCTCGTGGCGCCAGTATACAGGCCATGCAACCGCGCCCGGGAGGGATCCAGGCTGTACGAGCGTATGCTCCATTGGCGAAAATGTTTGGCTATGCTACCGATTTGCGTAGTGCAACGCAAGGTAGAGGTACTTTCACGATGGAATTCCACCATTACGAACCGGTGGATTCACGGCAGATGGACGCTGTCCTGTATGGTGTAGGTTAACAAGGACATCAAAGGAACTCATAGTACATAAGGAGAGGGAAGGAATGGGTAAGGAGAAATTTGAACGAACTAAGCCACATGTGAATGTTGGCACGATCGGTCACATTGACCACGGTAAGACGACCCTGACGGCGGCCATTACGCACACGCTTTCGTTGAAGGGGTGGTCGACGTTCCGTGGTTATGATGAAGTGGCTAAGGCTGACGCTAAGATGTTCCGCCGTGACGCCACCAAAATCCTGACCGTAGCCATTTCACACGTGGAGTACGAGACCGAGAACCGCCACTACGCGCACGTTGACTGTCCCGGTCACCGTGACTATATCAAGAACATGATCACGGGTGCGGCTCAGATGGATGGCGCCATTCTGGTGGTTTCGGCAGTTGACGGCCCCATGCCGCAGACCCGCGAGCACATTCTTCTGGCGCGCCAGGTTGAAGTTCCCGCGATTGTGGTCTTCCTCAACAAAGTTGATCTGATGGATGATCCCGAACTGCTGGAGCTGGTGGATCTGGAGATTCGCGAGGTGCTGAGCACGTATGGGTTCCCCGGCGATGAGACCCCCATCGTGCAGGGTTCTGCGCTTGCCGCGTTGAACTGCCAGAGCCGCGACCCTAATCATTCCGACTATGCCCCCATTTGGGAGCTGATGCGGGTAGTGGATGAATATATCCCCACGCCGGAACGCGACGAGGATAAGCCCTTCTTGATGCCCATCGAGGATGTGTTCTCAATCAAGGGCCGTGGTACAGTGGTTACCGGTCGTGTGGATCGTGGTACGATGGTTCCCAATACCGAGGTGGAACTGGTTGGGTTGAGCGAAAAGCCGCGTAAGACCGTCGTGACCTCCATGGAAATGTTCCACAAGATTCTCGACAAGGTCGTTGCCGGCGACAATGCCGGTTTGCTGCTGCGTGGCGTCGGTAAGGACGATGTGGGGCGTGGTATCGTGGTTGCGAAGCCGGGTTCGATCAAGGCTCGCCGCAAGTTCGATGCGCGCGTCTACGTCTTGCGCCGTGATGAGGGTGGCCGTCACAAGCCCTTCTTCTCCGGCTACAAGCCGCAGTTCTACATTAACACGATGGACATCACCGGTTCCGTTACGCTGCCGGAGGGTGTCGAGATGGTGATGCCTGGCGATAACACCGAAATGCTGGTCGAACTCATCGAGCCGGTGGCCCTGGAAGAGGGGTCCCGCTTCGCTATCCGCGAGGGTGGTTTGACCGTCGGCGCCGGTGCGATCACTAAGGTGTACGAGTAAAATCAACCGCAAATCAGGTGGTTTATGAGTAAACAACGTATTCGCATTCGGCTCAAAGGTTACGACCATCGCATCTTGGACGAGTCCGCGCGTCGCATCGTTGAAACCGCGGAGCGTACGGGGGCGCGCGTGGTAGGGCCTGTGCCGTTGCCCACGCGTATCGAACGCTTTACGGTGCGGCGTTCTACGTTCATTGACAAAGATAGCCACGAGCACTTCGAGATCCGCACCCACAAACGGCTGATCGACATCATGGAGCCGGATTCGAAGACGATTGACACGCTGATGCGGCTGAATATGCCTGCCGGCGTGGACATTGAGATCAAGCTGTAAGTCGCAGTTGAACGTTGGCGCGCTAGTCGTTAGCGCACTAATTGTAACGGCGATTTGCCCCCCCTGGTTCTTGCGTTGCGTTAAGACCAGGGGGGGGCGGCATGGGCGAAGTTCGTGGCGCGAACCGCAGCAGTAATCGAAAATGCAATTTTACCGGGATGATGCGGCAGGACGCTGGCAGTCCCGAGGAGGAATGGATTCAATGAAGGGTATTCTGGGCAAGAAAGTGGGTATGACCCAGATCATCAAAGAGAATGGTGAGGTGGTGCCGGTAACGGTGATTGAAGCCGGTCCTTGCTACGTCACCCAGCTTCGAACGGCGGATCACGATGGGTATTGCGCTGTGCAGTTGGGCTACCAGGTCGTCGAGGACAAGCACGCGCACCGCCTTACCAAGAGCCGGGGAGCGCGCTGTAAGCAGGCCGGTGTTCCCCTCCTGCGACATCTGCGTGAAGTTCGCATTCGTGAGGATGAGGCGTACGAGGTGGGACAAGAGATCAAGGCCGATATCTTTGCCGCCGGCGAGCGCGTGGATGTTGTCGGTACGTCAAAAGGACGTGGTTTCGCCGGTGTGGTGAAGCGGCATAAGTTTGCTGGCGGTCCGCGTACCCATGGTCAGTCCGATCGCGAGCGTGCACCCGGTTCTATCGGCGCTTGTGCTACGCCTGGTCGTGTGTGGAAGGGGATGCGTATGCCCGGTCAGATGGGGGCGAAAAGCGTCACCTCTCAGAATATCGAAGTTGTGTTGGTTGATCCTGAACGTAACCTTTTGGCCGTCAACGGCAGCGTTCCTGGGCCGAACGGCGGTGTAGTTCTGGTCAAGCAGGCTCGCAAGCAGAAGGTTGCAAAGGGAGGTAGGTAGAGATGCGTGTTCCTGTGGTCAACATGCAGGGTGAGCAAGTCAAAGAGGTTGATTTGCATCCCGACATTTTCGAAGCTCCCGTCAATGTGTCACTGATGCACCAGGCGTTGGTTTTCCAGCTGTCAAACGCGCGCCAGGGCACACACAGTACCAAGACTCGGGGTGAAAACAACCGCTCCAAGTCAAAGTGGTATCGGCAGAAAGGAACCGGTCGCGCGCGACATGGCAGCCGCAATGCTCCCATCTTTGTGGGCGCCGGTATCGCGCATGGTCCCAAGCCGAGGGATTACCGGAAGAAGATGCCTCGCAAGATGCGCCGGGCCGCATTGCGCTCTGCGTTGTCTGTGAAGGCTGCTTCTGACCAGATCGTTGTTCTGGAAACCCTGGAAATGCCAACTGCCAAGACTCGGGAGTTTGTTAGCCTCCTGCGGAACTTGTCGTTGGTGGATACCAAAGTTCTGGTTTTGCTGCCAGAGCGTGACGCCGTGGTGGAGCGCTCCGTGCGTAACTTGCCGAAGGTTCAGACCCTCAAGGCGAGCTATTTGAATGTGCGCGATTTGTTGGGAGCCGATCACGTTCTGATGCCTTTGAGTGCACTCGGGGTGTTGGAAACGATCTTGGGGACATCCCCAGACGTAGCTGCCGCGGGCGCGAACGAGGAGTAGTGTGATGAACATTTACGATGTAATCGTGCGCCCAGTTGTCACGGAAAAAACGGAAATCCTGAAAGCGGACGAAGGCCAGTATACGTTCGAGGTCAATCGTCGCGCGAACAAGATCGAGATCAAGCATGCTGTCGAGACCATCTACGATGTCAGTGTGGTGTCGGTCAATGTGCTGAACATGCCCGCTAAGATCAACCGGATGCGTGGTCGCCGCCGTGTGACGCGCATTCCGACCTGGAAGAAGGCTGTGGTTACCCTGGCTCCCGGTCAGCGGATCGAAGCGTTGGAGGCGTAAAATGGCGATCAAGAAATATAAGCCTACATCACCCGGTCGCCGGTGGATGACCGGGAGCAGTTTCGAGGAAATCACTCAAACTGAACCCGAGAAGAGCCTGTTGCGACCGCTCACTAAGAACGCCGGGCGAAACTCATACGGACGCGTCACGGTTCGGCACCGTGGTGGTGGACACCGTCGCAAGTATCGCGTGATCGATTTTCGCCGCGATAAGCATGGGGTGCCGGCCCGCGTGGCTTCGATCGAATACGATCCGAATCGTTCGGCGCGCATTGCGTTGTTGCACTACGCTGATGGCGAAAAGCGTTACATTCTAGCCCCTTTGGGTTTGAAGGTCGGCGACACGGTTGTCAGCGACGAGGCATCGGTGGAAATCTCGGTGGGGAATGCAACGCAATTGGCCAACGTCCCTCTGGGTACGGTGGTTCACAACGTGGAACTCTATCCCGGTCGGGGCGGGCAGTTGGTCCGCGCGGCTGGCGCCGCTGCGCAAGTGCTGGCCAAAGAAGGCGACTACATTACGTTGCGAATGCCAAGCAGTGAGATGCGCCTGGTACGCAAGGAGTGTATGGCCACGATCGGACAAGTGGGGAACGTGGATCACGCCAACGTGAAGCTGGGTAAAGCCGGCCGCAAGCGCTGGATGGGTTGGCGCCCTACCGTGCGTGGCTCGGCTATGTCGCCACGGGATCACCCCCACGGGGGCGGCGAGGGTCGCACACCCATCGGGTTGCCTGGTCCAAAGTCGCCGTGGGGTTGGTACACGTTGGGTCGCAAGACGCGTCGTAACAAGGCGACGGATAAGTATATCGTGCGTCGGCGCCGGTCGGGACGCCGTTAAGGTTAGAGGAGGCAAGCATGTCACGTTCTTTGAAAAAAGGCCCGTTTATCGAGCCGAAGCTGTACAAGAAGATCGAAGAGATGAATCGCACCGGGCAGAAACGCGTTATCCGCACCTGGTCGCGCGCCTCCGTGATTTTCCCAATCATGGTGGGGCATACGATTGCCGTCCACGATGGACGACGTCATGTGCCGATCTACATCACCGAGAATATGGTTGGGCATCGCCTCGGTGAGTTTGCACCTACGCGCACTTTCCGTGGCCACATCGTCAAAGAGAAGAAAGGGCGCGTACGGTAAGAGGAGGAGCTATGCTGGAGAAAGTCCGGGCGCAAGTAAAGCACATTCCCATGACGCCGCGTAAGGTTCGGAGAATCCTGGAGCCGTTGCGGGGCATGGAAGCTCAGCGGGCGGTGGTTCTATTACAAGAAATGCCGCATGCCGCGGCAGTGCCCGTTGCGAAACTGTTGCAGTCTGCTATCGCCAATGCCGATGAGAAGGGGCTAGATACCGGTAACCTGTTTATCGTGCACCTTACGGCTGACGAGGGCCCAGGCGTCATGCCGGGCAAAGGCTGGCGTGCACGGTGGGGAAGCCGCGGGCGTTATCGACCAATTCGTAAGCGTTCTTCACATGTCACTGTGGTCCTTGAAGAGCGTGTGGATTAGGTAAGGAGGCAGATCTTGGGTCGCAAAGTTCATCCCTATGGTTTCCGGTTGAAGGTCATTCGAGATTGGAAGTCCCGTTGGTATGCCGAGGGGCGTACCTATGCTGACTTACTAGAAGAAGACAACCAGATTCGTGAACTCGTTTTCAAGGATATGCAGAGCCGGTCGAAGGATGGTCAGACCGGTGTGTCGCGGGTGGAGATCGAGCGCTTCCCTCCAAACCAGGTTTCGGTCATCATCTGGACCGCGCGCCCCGGTATGGTTATTGGACGCAAAGGTGAGAATGTCAAGAATTTGCGTAGCCAGCTGGAGGCGTTAACCAACGGTAAGCGCGTGCACGTTGACGTGCAGGAAGTGGAGAACCCGGATTTGGATGCCAAGTTGGTGGCTGAGAACATTGTCGCCCAGCTCGAACGACGCATCTATCATAGCCGCGCTATGAAACGGGCTGTTCGGCAAGCGCTGCGCGCCGGGGCGCAGGGTGTGAAAGTTATCTGCAGCGGACGGCTGTCGGGTGCGGAGATGGCGCGTCGCGAGACGATGCGTGAAGGACGGGTTCCTCTCCAGACTCTGCGTGCAGATATTGACTATGCCCAGGAAGAGGCGTTGACGACCTATGGTCGGATCGGCGTCAAGGTCTGGATTTATGCGGGTGAAGTGCTGCCTGGGCAAACCTCAGCGTTACCCGAAAAGGCGCCGCGTGAACGGCGCCGCCGTCGCTAAAGTTATTAGGAGGATGCCATGTTGATGCCCAAGCGGGTCAAACACCGCAAGCAACATCGTGGGCGCCTGAAGGGCAAGGCTTACCGGGGGGCAGAGGTCGTGTTCGGTGATATCGGCCTGCAGGCCCTGGAGCCTTCGTGGGTAACGGCCCGTCAAATCGAAGCTGCGCGTCGCGCCATCGTACGCCACATGCGGCGTCGTGGCAAGTATTGGATTCGAATCTTTCCTGATAAGCCGATTACGGCCAAACCTGCGGAAACCCGCATGGGTAAAGGGAAAGGCTCTGTAGATCAATGGGTAGCCGTCGTGCTGCCCGGGCGTGTCTTGTTTGAGGTCGGGGGTGTGCCGGATGACGTCGCTCACGAAGCACTGCGACTGGCTGCCCACAAGCTACCCATCAGGACTCAGGTTATTGCTCGCCTGGAGCCGGGTGAGACGGCAGGAGAATAGACAATGCAGGCAAGTGAATTGCGAGATCTGACTTCCGATAAGTTGAAAAATCGCTTGCAGGAAACCCGGCGCGAGTTGTTCAACCTTCGCCAGCAGTGGTATGCGGGTAGCCTGGAGGATGTCAATCGCATCAGGCATGTGCGTCGGGATATTGCCCGCATTTTGACGGTCCTGCGTGAGCGCGAGCTGCTGACCGAGAATGAAGACGCATCGTCGACTGAAGGAGGCGCGGCATGAAAGAACGTCGCAGAAATTTGGTCGGTTTGGTGACCAGCGACAAGATGCAGAAAACTGTCGTGGTCCGGGTGGAGCGCAAGTATCGTCATCCACTGTACAAGAAAGTGGTGAAGTCGGCCAAGAAGTATATGGCCCACGATGAAGAGAATGCTTGTCGCGTGGGTGATCGTGTGAGGATTATAGAGTCCCGCCCGTTGAGCCGCCACAAGCGCTGGGTTGTCGAAGAAATTCTGGAACGGGCTGCATAAGGAGGCGACGATGATCCAGAGTGAAACGCGCCTTAAGATTGCGGACAATACCGGAGCTCAGGAAATCCTTTGCATTCAAGTGATGGGTGGTTCCAGACGGAAGTATGGGTATATCGGAGATACGATTGTGGCCACGGTGAAGTCGGCAACGCCGACGGCTTCGGTCAAGAAGGGTGAGGTCGTACGCGCCGTTATCGTGCGCGTGGCCAAGGAATACCGTCGTTCTGACGGGTCTTACATCCGCTTTGACGAGAATGCTGCTGTGATTCTGGATAGTTCCGGCACCAATCCTCGGGGCACTCGTATCTTTGGGCCTGTGGCCAGGGAACTGCGTGAAAAAGGCTTTATGAAAATCGTATCTCTGGCGCCGGAAGTGCTTTAACCGGTGGCGAGGTGAGGAAGATGAATCGGATCAAAAAGGGTGATACGGTCGAGGTTATCGCCGGAGATGATCGCGGTGCGCGCAACATCGTGCTGCGTGTGTTGCCGAAGGAGAATCGGGTTGTGGTCTCCAAGGTCAACATTGTCACAAAGCACCAGAAGCCGGTCCGTGCCGGGCGTTCGCAAACGCAGGCCGGGCGGATTCAGTTCGAGGCGCCGGTTCATATTTCTAATGTCATGTTGGTCTGCCCACGATGCAAGGCTGCGACGCGCGTAGGTTACCAGGTTGCTGATGATGGTGGTAAAGTGCGTATCTGCCGGAAGTGCGGCGAAGCAATTGACTGAGGAGTATGAAGCATGCCAGAACTAAAGAAGCGTTACCAGGATGAGATCGTTCCGGTCTTGATGAAAGAATTCGAATACGGCAATGTTATGCAGGTGCCACGCATTCGCAAGGTCGTTTTGAACATCGGAATGGGCGAAGCTATGGATAATCCCAAGTCGATGGAGAACGCTGTGCGTGATCTAAAGACGGTTACGGGACAAGCGCCTGTAGTGACGAAAGCGCGCAAGTCCGTTGCGGCGTTCAAGTTGCGAGAGGGGCGGCCGATTGGCGTGAAGGTTACTCTGCGGGGTGAACGAATGTGGGCGTTCTTGGATCGCCTGATGAACGTTGCGTTGCCCCGAACCCGCGACTTTCGGGGGGTGCCCGACAAGTTCGATGGGCACGGCAACTACACGTTGGGCATTCGTGAACAGCTCATTTTCCCAGAGATCGACTACGATATGATCGATAGGATCCGCGGATTTGAGATCTCCATCAATACGACGGCGCAAACGGATGAGGAAGGCCGCAGGTTGTTGGAGCTGTTGGGCATGCCCTTCCATCGTTCATAAAGCAGGGGAGGTAGACTTTTATGGCAAAGACATCAATGCCCATTCGTGAAACGCGGCGCAAATACAAGGTTCGGGTTCGCAACCGCTGTAGCCGGTGTGGTCGTCCCCGAGCGTACTACCGTCGCTTTGGTCTGTGCCGGATCTGTCTTCGCGAGTTGGCGCTCGAAGGAAAGATCCCTGGCATGGTTAAGTCGAGTTGGTGAGGGAGTTGTAGGTATGACAGACCCTATTGCTGATATGCTGACGCGAATCCGCAATGCTTTGATGGTGCGGCATGAAACCGTCTCGATGCCCTCATCCAAGATCAAAGTCGCTTTGGCCCGCATCTTGAGAGAGGAAGGTTACATCGACGACTACCGGGTTACGGACGAGAAGCCGCAGCCGACGCTGATCATTCGCCTGAAATACGTGGGCAAGGATATCAAGCATCAGCGCCCGGTTATCTCGGGCCTGAAGCGGGTGAGTAAACCGGGTCGGCGCGTGTACACGCCGGCCGGGGAGATTCCTTGGGTGCGCAGTGGTATGGGGATCGCGATTCTCTCCACGCCTAAAGGCGTCCTCACTGGCCAGCAGGCGCGTCGTCTCAATGTGGGCGGCGAGATCATCTGCTACGTGTGGTAGCACGAGAGCGCCAGGAGGTGTAGTGTGTCACGTATTGGAAAAATGCCGATTTCGATTCCTGCGGGGGTCGCGGTAGAGATCGCTGGAAGCTGTGTGACCGTGCGCGGTCCCAAGGGGGAGCTTATGTATGAGTTCCATCCCGAAATGTCTATTGCGGTCCAGGATGGTGTGGTTCGGGTAGAACGCCCTAGCGATTCCCGTCAGTTCCGCGCCTTGCATGGTCTGACGCGGGCGTTGCTCAATAACATGGTGATTGGCGTGACCCAAGGGTATAGTATCACGTTGGAAATCCATGGAACCGGCTACCGCGCTGAGTTGCAAGGCAAGAACTTGGTGATGAACCTGGGGTATTCACACCCGGTGGTTATGGAGCCGCCAAAAGACGTGATTTTCAACGTGAATCCACGTGCTAACACGATCACAGTGGAAGGTATCGACAAGCAGGTGGTCGGGCAGGTGGCTGCTGAGATCCGCGGGTGGCGTCCTGTAGAGCCTTATCTGGGCAAGGGCATTCGTTACGCCGGTGAGCTGGTTCGCCGCAAGGCGGGCAAGGCTGGTAAGGCCGGTTAGTCAATACTTGCGTGGAACTGAGGGTGATAGAGAAAAATGAAACCAGAAGTTGATCGTCGAAAAGCCCGCGAACGCCGTCGTGCGCATATCCGCCGCAAGCTGGAGGGCACGACAGAACGTCCACGCCTGAATGTGTATCGAAGTCTGCATCATTTCTATGCTCAAATCATCGATGACAGCGTCGGACATACGCTGGCCTCTGCATCAACCATTGATCAGGGGATTCGTGATCAGGTCGCGGACAAGAACAAAACGGAACAGGCGAAAATCGTTGGGCGTGTCCTGGCAGAGCGGGCTCTGCAACAGGGTATCAAGATGGTAGTGTTCGATCGCGCCGGGTACAAGTATCACGGTCGCGTCAAGGCCTTTGCCGACGCTGCGCGTGAGGCGGGCCTGGATTTCTAATGCGCACCTGTGCCTAGTTCAGGTCGGCAGGAGGAACAATGGAGCGACGAGATCGTCGAAGAAAAGAAGAAGGTATGGAAGAAGAACTGGACGAGCGCGTAGTAGATATTGCGCGCGTCGCCAAAGTGGTCAAGGGTGGCCGCACGTTTCACTTCCGCGTTGTGGCGATCGTGGGCGACAACAAAGGCCAGGTAGGGATCGGGATTGGCAAAGCGCCCCGTGTCCCCGAAGCGATCGGCAAAGCGACCGAGCGGGCGCGCCGGGATATGGCGCCCATTGCTCTGGAAGGGACGACGGTTCCCCATGAGGTCACGGGACGTTGTGGTGGGGCTCGCGTGTTGCTATTGCCGGCAACACCCGGCACCGGCGTGATCGCAGGTGGCGCAGTGCGTCCTGTTCTGGAAGCCGCCGGCATTCGTGACGTGCTCACGAAATCACTGGGGAGCGCCACGAAGGTCAATGTGGTGCAAGCGACGATAACGGCGTTGCGTTCTCTGCGCCGGGTTGAGGACGTCGCTGCCGATCGTGGCGTCGCCGAAGCGCACGTGATGCCGTTCTGGCGAAGGAGGAAGGCCTGATGGCAAAGATGTTGCGGATTAAGCTGGTCCGCAGCCCGATTGGTTACTCCGTGCGACAAAAGGCTACGGCCAAAGCGTTGGGACTACGGAAAATGCACCAGGTCGTGCTGCGACCTGATAATCCTGCCGTGCGCGGCATGGTAGCCAGTATCGCACATCTCGTTCAGGTTGAACCGATTGAGAGTGCTGGCGCCGACGAGGCATAGCGGGTTGTGGAGGTTAGGATGAAACTACATGATTTGCACCCCTCTGAGGGGTCAAAGAAGCGCAAACGGCGGGTAGGCCGGGGTATTGCTGCTGGGCAGGGTAAGACTGCCGGACGGGGCACCAAGGGCCAGAACGCGCGCAGTGGCGGTGGTGTGCGCCCGTACTTCGAGGGTGGTCAGCTGCCCCTGGTACGGAAACTCCCCTTCGCCCGTGGTTACAATTTCTTCAATCCCTGGAAAGTTGAGTTTCAGCCGGTCAATCTTGAGAAACTGGCGAAGTACTTCGAATCAGGGGATGAGATCTCTCCGGAAACATTGGCTGAGCGCGGGTTGATCAAACATGCTACCGATCTGGTGGCTGTCTTGGGACAGGGTGAAGTCGATCACCCTTACACGGTCAAGGCTCAGCGGGTCTCGGCGAGTGCACGCATGAAGATCGAGGCCGCCGGTGGGACTGTGGAACTGCTGCCCTGGCAGCGTGGTGGGTATCGTACGCGCTAACCTAATTTGCTCACGGAGGCAATACCATGATTGAGGCTTTGCGTAACGCTCTGAGACTGCCTGACTTACGGAGACGGCTGCTCTATACGGGGTTGATCCTTGTGATTTTCCGTCTGGCATCGAATATCCCGGTGCCGGGGGTGGATCGCGTGGCCCTCGAGCAGTTGTTGACCGGGGGTTCGGCAACCGGGCAGTTGATCAATTTGATCGACATGCTTTCGGGGGGAGCCATCGCTAACTTCTCCGTCCTGGCGGCAAGTGTTTCGCCGTACGTGACCGCTTCTATCGTTATCCAGCTATTAGTCCCAATTTTCCCCAGCCTGGAACAGAAGTTGCGGGAGGAAGGGGAAGCGGGACAGCGCAAACAGAACCAGTGGACCTTTTTCCTGACTGTCCCGTTGGGATTGCTCTACTCGTTCGGTCTGGCCCAATCCCTATCGGTGCAGGCCAACATTCTGCCGAACTTCGGTTTTCAACAAGGACAAATCTTGTCCACAATCTCTATCCTGTTCACCATGACTGCCGGCACGATGTTTGCAGTCTGGTTAGGCGAGCTCATCACCGAACAGGGTATCGGTAACGGGTTGTCCCTGATCATCTTCGGGGGTATCGTGGCGCGTCTGCCGCGCAATCTGGTGCAACTATGGGAGACCGATAAAGTGTTGGGCGTCGTGATCTTCCTGGTGCTGACGGTGGTCACGGTGCTGTTTATCGTTTTCGTGCAAGAAGGTGAACGCCGGATCAAGGTGCAATACGGCAAGCGCGTGCGGGGGATGAAGGTCTATGGCGGCGGGAGCACTTACATTCCGTTGAAGGTGAATACCGCCGGCATGATCCCACTCATCTTCGCCCAGTCATTCTTGACGTTCCCGGCCGTGATCGCGCAGTTTTTCGTGAAACCGGGGCAGGAGAATCTCGCCAGTGGCATCGTAGCCTTCTTCAGCAGCAATAGTCCCTGGTATGCGCTATTGTACTTTGTGATGGTTGTGGGATTCACCTACTTCTATACCGATGTCATGGTGCAGCAACAGAACTTACCCGAGACGTTGCAGCGGCAGGGGGGCTTCATTCCGGGTGTACGTCCGGGAAAGAAGACCGAGGAGTTCATCAACAACATCTACCGGCGTATTACACTGGCGGGGGCGCTTTTCCTGGGTGTCGTGGCTGTGCTGCCTTACCTGATCGGGTATCTGCAATTCCTGCAATCCAACGTCATGTTGATCGCCAGTTCCGGCTTGCTGATTGTGGTGGGAACGGTCGTCGATACGATGCGCCAGTTGGAGGCGCAGCTGCTGATGCGTCACTACGAGGGATTCCTGCAGTAGCACGGGTGTGCTGGCCTTGTGAAAAACGCAAAATCGGGTATGATGTTATATTCGGGTCGCCGGGCACAGAGACGCTCTATGGCGTCCCGAGCACTTTTCAAAGTTGTACGGTTTCGTTGACTGGAGCGAGGTTGTGGTAAATCTCAAGCGCCCAGAGGCATTGGCGGCCATGCGTGAGGCTGGGAAGATCGTGGCGGAGGTGCTCGCTTTGCTGGAAGAGCACCTGCGTCCGGGCATCACGACGGCTGAACTTGACCGGTTGGCCGAGGATTGGATTCGTCGGCGTGGGGCAACCCCCTCGTTTCTCGGGTACCCTCCTGACAGCCCCCGGCCTTTCCCGGCTTCGATC
The DNA here is from genome assembly GCA_016926915.1 of Anaerolineae bacterium. GTDB lineage: Bacteria > Chloroflexota > Anaerolineae > B4-G1 > SLSP01 > JAFGNR01. Next base: position 24,038 of record JAFGNR010000040.1, on the reverse strand, counting down.
TGTGCTTCGGTCAACGAGGAGTTGGTCCATGGTATTCCTGGGGATCGCGTTCTGGAGGAAGGCGACCTCATCACTGTGGATGTGGGGGCTTTCTATCACGGCTATCATGGCGACGCGGCCCGCACGTATGCAGTGGGGGCAATTTCCCAGGATGCCCGGCGTCTACTAGCGGTAACCAAGGGAGCCTTAGAGGCCGGGATCGCTCAATCTCGTGTGGGTAAGCGCCTGGGGGATGTCTCGAGCGCAGTGCAGCGCCATATCGAATCGCAAGGGTTCTATTTGACCCATCACTACAGCGGACATGGCATTGGCGCGAATCTGCATGAAGCTCCGCAGGTGTTGAATTACGGTCACGCGGGGCATGGGATTCCTTTACAATCCGGCATGACGTTCTGCATCGAACCGATGGTGCTTGTGGGAACGTCGCGCACGAGAGTTCTGAGTGATCACTGGACAGTGGTATCGGCTGATGGATCGCTCACAGCCCATTTCGAGGATACTGTAGCGATCATGGATGGAACGCCGGAGATTTTTACCCGGCTAAAGTAGGGAGGAGCAAGAGAACTCATGAAGGTGTCACCATCGGTGAAGCGGCGTTGTCCGAAGTGCAAGATCATTCGACGACGTGGGGTTGTGCGCGTGATTTGCGAGAATCCCAAGCATAAGCAGCGCCAGGGCTAGGCGGCGCTGGGATTTGTAGCAAAGAATAGGTAGTTTGGAGGAGACAAATGGCACGTATCGCAGGCGTTGACTTGCCTCGCAACAAGCGTGTGGAAATCGGGCTGACTTACATTTACGGGATCGGGCGTTCGACGAGCAACGAGATCCTGGCGCAGACGGGGGTCAATCCCGATACGCGCGTCAAGGATCTGACGGAGAGCGAAGTGGCTCTGCTGCGTGAGATGATCGATCGTGATTATCTCGTGGAAGGTGATCTGCGACGTGATGTGCAGATGAATATCAAGCGCCTGATCGAAATCGGCAGCTATCGGGGGCTGCGCCACCGGCGCAATCTCCCGGTGCGGGGTCAGCGCACGCGCACGAACGCCCGGACCAAGCGGGGGCCGCGCAAGACGGTGCCCGGTCGCGGTCGCCGGCGTGGCGCGAAGAAGAAGTAGGTCATTCAACTATTCCGAAAACGCTATGATAGAGTTGCTGAGGAGGATTCATGGCTAAAACCACATCTCGTCGCCGGGGCGTGAGGACAACGCGTCGTGTGAAGCGTAATGTGCCTCGCGGACATATCTATATTCATTCGACGTTCAACAACACGATCGTCACAGTAACCGACCCCGACGGTAATGTTCTACATTGGTCCAGCGCGGGCGCGGTTGGCTTCAAGGGGACGCGCAAAAGTACGCCCTTTGCTGCCCGCACTGCGGCGGAAAAGGTTGTGCTGGAAGCCACGTCGGGAGATGGCATGCACGAAGTGGATGTCTTTGTTAAGGGAGCTGGCCCTGGTCGCGAAGCCGCGCTACGCGCCATCGCTGCTGGCGGAATGCGGGTGCGGTCGATCGTCGATGTCACCCCGATTCCTCACAACGGGTGTCGTCCGCCAAAGCGGCGACGAGTCTGATCTGCAGGAGGATATTGCATGGCTAGATATGTAGGCCCTGCTTGTAAGCTTTGTCGGCGTGAGGGAATGAAGCTTTTCTTGAAAGGTGATAAGTGCTACTCGGAGAAATGCCCGTTTGAGAAGCGTTCTTATCCCCCCGGACAACATGGTCGTGAAGCTGCCTTCCGCGGGCGCCGTACTTCGTCGAACTACACGATTCAGCTCCGCGAGAAGCAGAAAGTTCGGCGGCTCTACGGTGTTCTTGAACGTCAGTTCCGGCGTTACTTCCATGCCGCGGAACGTCGGGCTGGGCTGACGGGTGAGAACCTGTTGGTGTTGCTTGAGACCCGGTTGGATAACGTTGTCTACCGGCTCGGGTTGGCCGATTCACGGACACAGGCGCGCCAGTTAGTTCAGCATGGTCATTTCACGGTGAACGGTCGCAAGACCAATATCCCTTCCTATGCCGCGCGCGTCGGGGATGTCATCGCGGTGCGTGCCGAGAGCCGGCGCAACCAGTATTTCAAGATGCGGCGCGACCTGTTGGGAAAACGTGCTATTCCCGCCTGGTTGGGTCTGGATGAGGGGCAGCTGGAAGGCCGTGTTTTGGCGATGCCGACCCGTCAAGAGATTGATGTGCCGGTGCAGGAACAGTTGATCGTTGAGTTCTACTCACGCTAAGCAGACAGGAGGCGACGTGTTAGCAGCGCCAGTTCTGCCAAAGGTCGAGGTTGATGTCAATACCCAGAAGTATGGCCGGTATGTTATCGGCCCGCTTGAGGGAGGATATGGGGTAACCCTGGGGAATTCTCTCCGTCGCGTGCTGCTTTCTTCGCTGGAAGGGGCGGCTATCACCGCGATGCGGGTATTGGATATTTCCCATGAGTTTATGGCTATCCCCGGAGTGCGCGAGGACGTCATCCAGATGATTCTGCGCCTCAAACAAATCCGTCTGATGATGGATGGGGAAGGCCCGCAGTATATGACATTGCGCGTCGATGGTGAAGGTGTGGTAACGGCAGGAGATATCATTGCCCCACCTGAGATAGAGATCATTAATCCTGATCTCTATCTCTTCACCGTGGACGGCAGCGATGTTCATCTGGATTTCGAATTCACGGTGGAGAAAGGTCGGGGATACCTGCCTTCAGAGGATCGTGGAAGACTGCCGATTGGGCAGCTGCCCGTCGATGCGATTTTTAGTCCTGTGCGCCGCGTCGCCTATCAGGTGGACCAGGCGCGCGTGGGGCAGTTGACCAATTACGACCGGTTGGTGATGGAGATCTGGACCGATGGTCGCGTCGATCCTTTGGATGCACTGAAGGAATCTGCGCGCGTGCTGGTCAAACATCTGCATCTGATCGCCGGTGCAGAGATCGAACCCGAAGCCGCAGAAACCGTGGTGGAAGAACCGGAAGCCGAAGCGATCCCCCATCGGGCCTATGCGATGCCGATCGAGGATTTGGGGCTAGGGGTTCGCGTCTACAATGCTCTGAAACGGACCGGGATCTCCAATGTCGGAGAGGTTCTGGAAATGATGCGCCGTGGTAAGGATGCGATGCTTGCTATCCGTAACTTCGGCGAAAAATCCCTTCAGGAACTGGCCGAGCAGCTGGAACTGAAGGGGTTCTTAGAAGAAGACGACACAGAAGAAGACACTGGGGATGAGGCCGAATAGGCTGTTGTTCCCTGATCGAGGAGGTTGAAATGCGACATCGCGTCGCTGGAAAAAAGTTGCATCGCTCATCGGGGCAGCGCACCGCGTTGCGTCGCAGTCTTGTGACGGATCTTTTCCGTTATGAGCGCATTCAAACCACGCGGGCGAAGGCCGAAGCCATCCGTTCGCAGGCAGAACGCATGATCACTCAGGCGAAGCGGGGTCTTCAAGCTGCAGAGGAAGAACCTGCCAAAGGTGTACATGCACGACGCCTTGCGGCGGCGAAGTTGAACGATCGCAAGATCGTGACGAAGCTTTTCGATGAAATCGCCCCTCGTTACATGGATCGACCTGGCGGTTATACACGCATGTTGAAGTTGGGCCTGCGTAAGGGCGACGCAGCGTCCATGGTACTTTTAGAGCTGGTAGAAGAATAGCCGGTTTGAATCGGGTCCGGAGGACTGGGGCGTGCGTGTCAAGGCCGTCGTAGCGTATGATGGCACAGGATATGGCGGCTACCAGATTCAAAAGAACGCTCCGACCATTCAAGGGGAACTGGAATCTGCGTTGGCACAACTTGCCGGCGCATCCGTTCGCACCCTGGCTGCGGGTCGCACGGATGCCGGTGTTCACGCGGTGGGACAAGTGATCGCTTTTGATCTGGAGTGGCGGCATAGTCTGGAGGGCCTTCAGCGCGGTCTCAATGCTGTGCTTCCAGCGCAGATTTCCATTCTGGATCTGCAGGAGAGTGCGCCTGGATTCCACCCGCGCTACGATGCTCGCCGGCGTTGGTACCGGTACCGGATTTATCGGGGCGCCACGCGTCACCCGTTTTACCAACGCTTTTATCTGCACGTCAGCCGGTCGTTGAGCATTGTGGAGATGCAGGCTGCGGCCCAGATGTTGGTCGGACGACAGGACTTCTATGCGTTTGGCTCTCCTCCGCAAGGAGACAACGCGATACGAGAGGTTTTCCGGGCCGATTGGCGTGAGGAGGAGGAGCTGTTGCGCTTCGATATCGAGGCGGATGCTTTTCTTTTCCGTATGGTGCGTATGCTTGTGGGGACTTTGCTCCGTGTCGGGAGAGGCGACCTCGATACGGCATCGTTCGCGGAAATCTTGCGCACGCGGGATCGCCGGCGAGCCGGGCCTGCGGTACCGGCAAGCGGCCTGACCTTGATGGGGGTTACTTATTGAGCGCTTGAGATGCCACCGGGCATGTCGAACGGCTACTAGATAACCAGGGTGAGTGAGGACAAAGTGAAAAAAGCAAATCTGCATAAGACTTATATGGCCAAGCCCGGCGAGGTGGATCGCAAGTGGTACATTGTGGATGCCACCGATCAAACCTTGGGCCGTTTGGCAACGGAGATCGCTCGCATGCTGCGAGGCAAACACAAGCCGGAATACACACCGCACGTGGATGTGGGAGATTTCGTGATTGTGATCAACGCTGAAAAAGTAGCGACTACCGGTCGTAAGCTGGATCAGAAGCTGTATCATCGTCACTCGGGGTATCCCGGTGGGTTGAAGTCGGTGACCCTCAGGCGCCAGTTGGAGACATTCCCCGATCGGGTCATCCAGGCCGCAGTGAAGGGGATGCTGCCGCGCGGACCTTTGGGACGCAAAATGTTCAAGAAGCTTAAGGTCTACGCCGGTCCTGAGCACCCACATCAGGCGCAGAAGCCTGAGGTGCTGGTTTTTAAGGAGGCATAATGGAAGGACGACAGTACTTCGAAGGCATCGGGCGGCGCAAGCGGGCAACCGCGCGTGTGCGCATTTATCCTGGCGGCAGCGGTCAGATGCTCGTCAATGGTAAGGATTACCAGGAATTCTTTGGTCGCGATATCGACCGCTATTGCCTTGTGGCGCCCTTTGAGGCGACCCAGACTGCCGGCCAGTTCGACATGACGATTGTGATCGATGGCGGTGGGATCACCGGGCAGTCTGAAGCGGCTCGCATGGGAGCGGCGCGTGCTTTACTCAAGTACAATGCCGATTTCAGCCCGATGTTGCGCAAGGCGGGGTTACTTACCCGCGATGCGCGTGAAAAGGAACGCAAAAAGCCGGGTCTGCGTCGTGCCCGCAAGGCCACGCAATACACCAAGCGCTAATTCCGGTTTTGGTTGTATACGGTATCAAGCAGGTAGGCGACACGTGCGCGCGTCGCCTACCTGCTCCTTGTTTTCTGCGTCCGCCACGCGCGGGGAAAACCCGGTTGGCGTGCTCTGAGGGTGGAACGAACGCGAAAAGAGACCGGGAGGCAGTATGTCATCCATCGTGATCGTAGGATTAGGGCCTGGAAATCCAGAGGACCTCACACGCGCAGCCTGGACTGTGTTATCCACCGCCAAGGAGATCTGGCTGCGGACCTCGCATCATCCGGTTGTATCCGGGTTCCCGGCCGGATTGCAGATTCACTCATTTGACGCGTTGTATGAAGCCTCGCGTACTTTCGAGGAGGTGTACAACGCCATCGTCGGGCAAGTGGTGGAACTTGGCCGCAGAGAAGCGGGGGTGGTGTATGGTGTTCCCGGACATCCGCTGGTGGCCGAGGCCACTGTGCCGCGTATTCTCGCAACCGCCCGGACATCAGGCATACAAACCCAGGTCATTTCAGGTTTGAGTTTCCTCGAGCCCTTGTTAACGGCTCTGGAAGTTTCACGGCCGGCGGGCCAACCTTGGGTCGATCTCGTGGAAGGTCTCCAAATCCTGGATGCTCTTGACGTCATGGCGTTTTCTCATCCACAGGTCAATCCGGATTTCCCGGCGTTGATCGCGCAGGTGTACAGCCGCGCGGTTGCTTCAGAGCTGAAGTTGACACTCATGAACCAGTATCCCGATGAGCATGGGGTCGCGTTGGTTGAGGCTGCGGGAACAGCCGCAGAATCGGTCAGCTGGCTGCCGTTGTATGAGATCGACCGTCGCGATCTGGGGCCTTTGAGCTCACTCTACGTGCCGGGGCTTCCAACGGTCAGCAGTTTCGCAGGTTTTCAGGAAACCATTGCTCGCCTGCGTGCTCCTGACGGCTGTCCCTGGGACCGCGAGCAGACCCACCAGAGCTTGCGAACCAACTTGCTCGAAGAAGCCTATGAAGTGCTTGACGCGATCGACCATGATGATGTGGCGGCGCTTCAGGAAGAACTCGGGGACTTGCTGCTGCAAATCGTCCTGCACGCCCAGATTGCTACGGAATACGGTGAATTCCGCATGCCTGAAGTCATTTCCGGAATCGATGCCAAGATCAAACACCGGCATCCACATGTCTGGGGCGGCCTCGAGGTCTCGGGATCTGAGGAAGTAACGCTCAACTGGGAGGCCATCAAAAGGCAGGAACGCGAGAAGAATGGTCAACGAGAGCGTTCGCTTCTGGATGGTGTGCCGCGCACGTTGCCGGCTTTGGCCCAGTCGTATGCTTATGCGGATCGCGCGCGACGTGTGCGACTTGATGCTCCGGACCTGGATGCGGTCGTAGCAGATGTGCGACACGCTGTAGAAGCTTTTGCCGGTGCTGAGGGTGCTGCTGGGGGCTTCCCTGCTGCGGGGGAACTACTGTTTGCCGTGGCGAACTGGCTGCGCTGGCGTGGGATTGAACCGGAAAGCGCACTACGTGAGGCCAATATGCGATTTGCCCGGCGGCTGCGCGACATGGAAAGAGCAGCTCGTACTCAAGGGATGACGGTCGAGGACTTCATTACCGAAAATGGGTTCTCCCCGGCGTCCTGACACTTGCAGAGCACGTCTGAGAGGCCGTTGCTGCCTGATGGGGAGCTGCGCAGTAGATACAATACACAGGCCCAGCGCTCCAGTTGCGGCGGGCCTGTGTATGCTAAGTGACGACCGGTATCTACAGGTGGGGTTCCAACTCTTGGAGAAGTTTCCGCTTGCTGCGGTTTCCTACAATTCGGGCTACTTCCTGACCGTTTTTGAATAGAATCATCGTGGGGATATTCATGACGCCATATTTGCCGGGGAGCTCCCGTTCTTCCTCCACGCTGACCTTGACGATTTGCAGCCGGCTTTCCTCGCGGGCCAGCTCTTCAAGGGTAGGGGCCAGAGCGCGGCATGGAGGGCACCAGGAGGCCCAGAAATCCACAAGTACCGGCCCCGCGGCCTGCAATACCTCAGACGCGAAATTTTGGGAGTCAACTGCTTTCAGATCTGCCATTTGCTTACCTACCTTTCACGACGAATGCTGGAGAAGACGCGCGCGCCGAATTCTCTACCAATCCTTGATTTGCGATCCCAATGCCTCATGTAACTACGGAGATTATCTCATGGCTGGGACGCATGTCAAGCAGTTTGGTATAGGGGCGATTCAAGACGGGGTTCCTGCTCTCAAACGATCTGGCGTTCGCCGGAGAACGACGCCCGGCGCTCGTTGTGAGACGCACTTTCCCAAAGTTAGGGTATTTTTACCAATTTGGGGGCTGTTTTTACCAACTCATAAGGAAATCGTCAGATTGGCGCGTTGCGTTTTGCCCCTTGCCATGCTATAATACGACTGTTGTGGTCCCGCAACCTATATGACTATGGATAATAGTACAGAATCTTTAGAAACAGTGATGGGCGAGGATCCGGGAGTAGCTATCGGTAGCCTGGCGCATCTCATGGCAAAGGGAATAGCCTGGGCCTGGCGGTTGCAGAGTGACCGCAGGTCCATTGCGTCCATGTTAGGACGCTACAGCGCGCATCTGGGTCTGTTGGTGTTGGTGGTCCTCTTGTTCCTGGTAGGGCAAGCCACCCTGACGCCGGTAAGCGTTGCTAATGTTGCTAGTCCCTCGGCGCTGCAAGTCGTTGCAGAACCCGTAGCCACTCCTACTGCTGTAGGGTTTAGCGGCGCTACGGTTCGTCATGTAACCTCTCAATCACAGGGCGCGATTTCTCGTCGCGCTGTTCCATATACGACAGTTCCCGAGCGGGTGCGCCTTGAAGTCATCACTTACACGGTAGGCGCCGGCGATACTGTATATGGCATTGCCGAGAAATTCGAATTGTCCCCCTATTCCATCGTTTGGTCGAATATGGAAACTCTCCAGGGCGCGCCTTGGGATTTGCAGCCGGGCTTGATCCTCTCCATTCCTCCTATTGACGGCGCTTATCACACCGTAGCGCGTGGAGAAACCCTGGAGGAGATAGCATTAGCGTACGAAGTAGAAGTTTCCAGTCTCTATAATGTCTGGAACGCTATTGACCCTGAGTCGCGCTTGCGAGAAGGGTTGCTTCTGGTTATCCCTAACGGTATTGGCCCTGATTTTGATTGGGAGCCCCCGCCTCCGCCTCCTAATGTGATGGTCGCGCAGTCGACGAGTTACTACGGCAGCGTCGATGTTTCGATGACCGGCGCCAGCGGGTGGTTTGTCTTGCCCACGGGATCCTATGCGGTGTCAGGATGGTATTTCCATGACCCGCGCAATCCAGGGCATATTGGTCTTGACTATCGCTGCAGTCTTGGGGATGCGATTTACGCGGCCGATAGTGGAATTGTGATTTTCTCCGGGTGGAGCGGCGGCTATGGTAACCTGGTGCGTGTTGACCATGGCAACGGTTTCACGACACGCTATGCCCACTTTGATTCGATCTACGTCACGGCGGGGCAGTATGTAACCCAGGGACAAGTACTGGGTGCGTGTGGCACCACTGGTTGGTCCACAGGGCCCCATCTTCACTACGAGATTCGTTTCAATGGTGTGGCGCAAGACCCGCTGTTGTACGAACCCTAATGCCATCACAAGAAACGGTTTCCCCACAACAGACTGAATGTGCATGGCGTGGCCGATTTGTGACCCACGCCATTGCTGTATTGGCTGTGGCGATCTGGCGCTGGAATTCGGATCGCGAGGGCCAACGCCCGATTCTGGGGCGGATGACGGCTCACGTTGCTTTGGCTCTCACGTTGGGGTTACTTCTCGCGCTGAGTAATGTACAGGTTTCCAAAGACTCCCCCCGTACGACATCCTGGGCAGCGGCCCAACCTCCTGGCGATCAAGGCGTCGTCCCCTCAGGGGGAGTAGAGTACAGCCCGGTTACTCGCACCTATTCCAACGCAGGACTTCAGGTGCAGATCTCACGTCAGGCCCAACCCCATACAGCAATTCCGGATCGACCGCGCCTGGATATTGTTACCTACATGGTGCAGCCCGGCGACACGACGGAATCAATCGCAGCCGCCTTCGGTCTTCAGCCCACGACCATCATGTGGTCGAACCCTGAACTGGAGAAGGCGCCGGATCTGCTCAAGGTTGGGCAGGAACTGGTGATTCTGCCCCTCGATGGGGTTTATCACGTCGTCGAAGCCGGGGATACGCTACAGAAAGTCGCCGAGAAATACAAGGTCGCCCCCGAAGACATTGTTGCGTGCCCCTTCAATGCCCTGGACGGCAGCCGGTTGACGGTAGGGCTCAAGGTCATTGTTCCCAATGGCACCAAACCGTACGAGACGCGGACGGTCACCACGTATAGCGGCCCGGTTCCAGACTATACGGCGGGTGTCGGGATCTTCTTCTGGCCGGCCTCAGGGTATATCAGCCAGGGGTACTGGTATGGCCATCGCGCCATCGACATTGCCAATGCTGTCGGCGCTGCCATTCTAGCCTCGGACGCCGGTTACGTGAGTTTCGCCGGCTGGACAGACGTCGGTTATGGTTATCTGGTGGTCATAGATCATGGCAATGGCTACCAGACTTACTACGCGCACCTCAGCAACATCTTCGTTGTAGAAAGCCAGGTGGTCACTGCCGGACAGGTGGTGGGGGCGATGGGAAGCACGGGGAACTCCACCGGACCCCACCTGCATTTCGAGGTGCGGTATAACGGCTATCCCACGAACCCTTTGATCTATTTGCCATAACGCTCGTCAGGAGAAAGAATGCCTCTTGGAGGCCAGGGATAGTCAACACAGTGCTGAGCGTTGCACACACGTGCGGAAGCGTGGGAGCGGGCCGAAAGGTCCGCTTTTTACTTGCATTAGGGTCCGATATGGCTATCCGGAAAGGAGCTGGGGATGCAGCTGACGGTGGAACAGGCTCAGGCGCTCTATGCCGGTTCAGATAGTGTGCATGATTTCGATCACATTCTTCGCGTGCTGCAGTTGGCAGAACGGATCGCTGCGCTGGAAGGGGCCGATTCGTCCGTCGTGCGGACGGCCGCTTTGCTCCACGATTGGGGGCGTGCAGAGGCGGAGTCTCTGGGCGAAGATCACGCGGCGTTTGCGGCCGGGCGGGCGCGCCGGTTTCTTCAGGACGCGGAATCTGCCTGGGTTGAGGCGGTTGTTCACGCTATTGCTGCGCACCGCTTTCGCACCCTGCCGGCGCCGCAGACGCTGGAAGCGCAGTGTCTGTTCGATGCCGACAAACTCGATGCTCTGGGGGCTGTCGGGGTGGCGCGGGCCTTTGCCTATGGCGGGGCGCATAACCAGCGACTCTGGGCGCCGCTGGATTCCGTGGATCGAGCGCGCTGGGATACGGAAGGCGATGATCCTTCATCGCATACACCGGTTCACGAATTTGTCGTCAAGCTATCGCGGCTCAAGGAGCGTTTATACACGTCCTCCGGGCGCGCGATTGCCGATGAGCGACATCGCTTCATGGCGGCGTTTTTTCGGCGTCTGGATGCCGAAGTATCCGGTGAGCTGTAGAAACGCTATCTGGCGCCCCCGGGACGCCGGGGAACGTGTCCTGCATCACGCGGGGGCGCCACGTTCTCCGGCGTCTTTTTTGTTGCACCGGTCGTTGTTGCAGAGGTACGGGTAACTCAGGTCTCTTTTGTGCGCAGATGCGGATAGAGGAGGACTTCCCGAATCGAACGGCGGTCGGTCAATAACATGGCCAGCCGATCGATGCCCAGCCCAAATCCTCCGTTGGGCGGCATGCCATATTTCATAGCCCGCAGGTAGTCTTCATCCATGGGTTGCGCCTCTTCGTCGCCGGCTTCGTAGGCGCGTCCTTGCTGTATAAAGCGCTGCTCTTGTTCGAGAGGGTCATTGAGTTCGGTGAACGCGTTGCCCATTTCAATGCCTCCGATGAAGAGTTCGAATCGCTCGACGTGGGTGGGATCATCCGGTTTCTGCTTCGCCAGGGGGGAGATTTCTACCGGGTAAGCATGGACAAATGTTGGTTGGATCAGCGAGGGTTCGACCTCGGAGAGTAGCGCGTCGACAAGGTGTCCCCAGGTCGCATTGGCGGCGGCGTCATATCCCCGCCGGCGCATCTCTGTACGCAGGTCAGCGGCCTCTGGGAATAGCACATAGTCGATGCCGGTATGCTCCAGGATGAGGTCTCGCAGATTTGCTCGCCGCCAGGGTGGGGTCATGTCGATGCCATGGCCCTGGTAGGTTAGCTGCGGCGTTCCTAATACGTCCTCCACGATGCTGGAAAGCATCTGCTCGACCGTTTCCATCATCCCGAACAGATCGGTGTAGGCGCAATAAAGTTCCAGCTGCGTAAATTCCGGATTGTGTTTGAACGAAACACCTTCATTCCTGAAATCGCGACCGATTTCGTAGACCCGTTCGTACATGCCAACCAGCAGGCGTTTCAGATACAATTCGAACGAAATACGCAGATAGAGGTCTTGTTTGAGTTGGTTGTGATGTGTCGTGAAGGGGCGCGCTGCCGCGCCGCCGTAAATCGGTTGCAGGATGGGCGTTTCGACCTCGAGATAGTCGTGTTGATCGAGCCACCGGCGGAGCGCGGTGATCATGCGCGAACGGATCCGGAAGATGCCGCGAACCTCAGGGTTGACCGCCAGATCGGCATACCGCTGCCGGTAGCGCTCCTCGACATCGGAAAAGGCGCCATAGCGGGCGACTTCACCCGATGCGTCCGTGTACTCTTTGGGGATTGGTAGGGGCGTCAGGGCCTTGGCCAGCATGCGGAAGTTCGTCACCTGGACGCTGATCTCTCCCGATCGCGTGCGCATCAATGCTCCTGTGGCTTCGATGAAGTCGCCCAGATCGAATGCCTTCTTGAAGAGCTCATAACCGGGTTCTAGCTGATTGGCGCGTAGGAATAGTTGGATTCTACCGTGACCATCCTCGATGTGAGCGAACGTGACCTTGCCCATGATGCGGATGCTGACCAAGCGTCCCGCCACGGTCACATCAGGCGCCGCGCTTGCCTGCGCTTCTGCCTCTATGAACGCTTGCACTGCTGCTGCCGTCGTATGGGTGCGTTGGACGCGATGGGGGTAGGGCGCCACGTGGGCGGCCTGCAACAGTGCGATTTTCTCTAATCGGGTTTGCTCCAATTCATTCAGGTCCATACAGGTTGCTCCTTTTGTGCTTCCTGGCGAAAAACAAGCCCATACACTATTTCGGAGTATGGGCTTGTCCGGTTCGGTTGATCGTTCTAAATTAGTGTACTGCGAGGATCTCGAAAACGATGTCGCCATCCGGCGCCCGGACGGTTGCCTTGTCGCCTATGCGTTTGCCCAGCAGTGCTTTCCCCAGCGGAGATTCGTTCGAGATTCTACCATGGATGGGGGAAGCTTCGGCGGAACCCACGACGTCGTATTCCTCGGGCTCTGCGCCGCCCACTTCACAGACTGTGACGTGACTACCTAGCGTGACGACGCCCGCTTGTGTCTCTGGCTTCTCGATAATCGCTGCATAGCGCAATTGTTGTTCGAGCGCATAGATCCGGCTTTCCACAAAAGACTGTTCGCGCCGTGCATCTTCCAGCTCCGCGTTTTCGATCAGTTCCCCTTCGGCCAATGCATCGTGCAGCCGTTGGGCAACACGTTGTCTATCGACGGTCTTGAGCGTATTCAGTTCTTTGTGAAGTTGATCGTATCCTTCTGGGGTGAGATATACCGGGCGTTCACTCATTGTACTCCATTCCCTCCGCTCCTGGCTATTCGTGCGGCCTTTATATACAAAAAACCCGAGAGTGCGGTTGCTGCGCACTCACAGGCCAGAAGATCATACCACAAATTCAGGTTTTGTAAAGCGCTAACCAAAGTGAACCGCACCCCGGCCGGGCCCCAAGGCTTTATCATTCGCCGGGACCGGATGGGCGCGCAGGATCAAATGGCAGCGTGAAACTGAAGGTGCTGCCTTTGCCGATGGCGCTTTGCACCCAGATGCGCCCGCCATGGGCTTCCACGATGCGCCTGGCAATACTCAGCCCCAGCCCTGACCCCGGCGCTTGTTTCTGGCTGCCCGGCAATCTGGAGAATTTCTCGAAGACGTGATCGATGTAAGCCTCTGGAATACCCGGACCGGCGTCGCTGACGTCGAGTCTGACGTGATCTTCCTCAACGGACCCGGTCAGGTGGACGGGTGTCCCGCGCCCGGCATACTTGAGGGCATTGGCTAGCAGATTGAGCAGCACTTGCTCTATTCGCTGGGGGTCGCCGAGGATTTCAGGAGTTCGCGAAGGTACGTCAACGTGTAGCGTCATCGCTTTTTCCCGGGCTTGCGGGCGCACGACGTCCACAGCATGTAAACAGAGGGCCTGAAAGTCCAGATGTTCGGGTTCCATGATCATCCGCCCGGACTCCAGCTGTGCCAGATCGAGGAATTGGTCGACAAGCAGGATGACGCGTTCCGTCTCGTGTTGAATGATCTTCGAGAACTGCTGTTGCATTTCCGGCTTGAGATCCGGGCGGTCGAGGAGATCGGCGTAGGAGAGGATTGACGTGAGCGGCGTGCGCAGTTCGTGGACGATTTGCGCGATCCAATCGCTTTGCTGGAAAAGCCGTGCGTTTTGCACGGCGACCGCAGCGATACTGGCCAGCGTTTTGAGCGTTTCTACGTCCTGGGAGGTGAAGTGGCGGTGCTCATGAAAGGTGAGGCTCTCCAGAACGCCGATGATCTGGTCGCCGAACGAGAGGGGAACGGCGACAATGGAGGCGGGGGCCGTTGCGTTTTGGATCGAAAACAGTCGGGAATCTACCTGGGTATCCTCGACAATGGCAGTTTCATTGTGTTGCACGACCCAACCCGCCAGGCTTCCGGCAATGGGCACCGGCACCCCGGTCAGATAGGGGGTCGCCGGCCCGCAGGAGGCGGCAAAGTTGAGTGTGTCGGCATCCACGACGAGCAGGATAGAAGCGGCGTCGGCGCGCAGGAGCTCGCTGGCGGCATCGACAATCTGCGCCAGCAGAGAGCGCATTTCTAGCGTAGAGTTCAGCCTCCGGCTGATGGCAATGAGGTTTTCGAGGAGCGCGATGCGTTGGCGAAACGCCTGGTTCACGTCATCCATCTTGTGATTCTCTCGGAAACCGGTCGCTTAACCGCAACGCGCGTCAACGACCGTAAGGTCTTATGATCGCCGGCCAAGAACGCAGCGGCGCGCATGAAATCTTTCGAGACGAACACTGTGGAAGCTCAACTGCCGTTATTCTCCACGCCCAGCAGGGCTTCGACGCGCGCCAGAAGTTCCGCCGGGTGGATGGGCTTGGTCAGGTAATCGTCCCCACCAACCTGGAAGCCGGCGAGTTTGTCGGTGACCGAACCTTTCGCGGTGAAGAACAGGATGGGGATTTCCCCGGTCATTTGCGCGCTGCGGAGCTCGCGCGCCACTTTGAACCCATCCGGTTCGGGCATCATCACATCGAGCACGATCAGATCGAAAGGCTCTTGCAGGGCCTTTTCGAGTGCTTTGGCCCCGCTGGTTTCGCCGACGACCAGATACCCTTTGCGCTGAAGGATAAACTCGATCAGTTTGACGGTTTCGGGGTCATCATCGACCACCAGAATACGTCGTGTCATATCTCCCCTCACTTTTCTTGGGTTGTTGATTTGATTATACAGGCAAGCCAAGTGGTTTTCAAGTGGGGGTTCTTCCGGCAATAACCAACATGCGCTCGATTCATGAGGCGTGTAGAAGATACGCCGTTATCACCTTGATTGCGCCAGAAACCACGTTACTACTGCCAGGACGCCAAGCGCGGCGACGTCGTACACAATGAGGGTTCGCATTGCGTCGCCTTCCCGGTTTCCCATGCCGACGGTGCTGCACCCCACGAGCACCTTGGCGGGTGCGAAAGTGGAACCTATGGCGCCCCCCGCGTTTTGGGCGGCCAGGATCACGGGCGTTACGTAGCCGAGGGTCTGCGCGACGTCACGTTGCAAGGCGCCGAAAAGCACGTTGGCGTTGGTGTTGCTGCCGGTTACGAAGGCGCCGAGCGCGCCGATGAAGGGAGCGACCAGGGGGAAGAAGGCGCCGGCGGCATCGGCCAGGGCCTGCGCCAACAACGTGATCATGCCGGCATGGTCCATGGTGGTGGCCAGGGCTACCATGGAGAGGATGCCGATAGTGGAAGCGACGCCGCTGCGGGCTACTTTCTGCCAGACCTCTCTGAACGTGCCGGTTTTTTCCCGGTTCCCACGCCGGTAGAGGAGCCAGATCAGCAGCGAAGCGTAGATCAGCAGGGCTCCGGTTTGGCCAAAGACCGAGATGCTCTGTGTGGCGCCCGCGGGCGTCACCCAACCCCGCGCCGTGGTCACGCCGGGAACCTGGACGCGGATGATCACACTATCCAACAGGCCTTTGAGCGCCGGAATGAAACGATAGGCGAAAATCCAGACGAGCAGCACTCCATAGGGAAGCAGGGCGTTGCGGATCAATGTGGCGGGGAGTTTTTCGCTTTCCCGGCGCACTCGCCTCTGGATCAAAGCCCAGCCGCTGCCCACCAGCAAACCGGCCAACGCGCCCAGGGTCGCGGCAATGCTCCATAATCCTCCCCGCGCTGCAAGCCACTGTCCCCCGGCCATGGCGCTGCCCATGAGCAGCAAAGGCGCCAGCCCGCTTTTCAACATGCGTCCTCTGCCTGCCGCCCACAGTGTGGCGGCCCCCATGAGGAAACAGACCACGCCCAGGTAGAGGGCGCTGGCGGGCGCGAGCACGGCGCCTGCCAGCCCTGTGGCGCCTCGCAGGGCTTCGAAGGAAGAGCCCAGCGACCCGAAGGAGACGGCCCACGTGTGTCCCAGCGAGGGGATCACGACGGCGCTCAAGGGCTGCACGCCCATTCCCACCAATAGCGGCGCGACCACGGCCACCGGAACGCCGAATCCTCCCACGCCTTGCAGGAAGGAGGCGAATCCCCAGGCCAGCAGCAGGATTTGCAGCGCCCGGTTAGGAGAGATTTTCTGAAGCAGGGTGCTCAACGCCTGGATCGTTCCGGCGGCTTCGGTGACCCGGTAAAACAACAAGGCGCCCCAGATGATATAGAGCACGTATAGGGCGAAGAATGCCCCGCGAACCTGGGCCCAGAACAGGACGTCGCGGGTGGCGCCGAACCGCAGGCTGGCTACCAGTAGCGCCACGCCCCAGCCGGCCAGACCGGCGCGGGCGCTTTTCCAGCGCAGACCAATCATCAGAACGACAACGACCCCCATTGGGGTCAGCGCTAAGAGGATATCGCCAAACTGCATGGTTTCAGTGACTCCTTGGTTGGCAGCTCACGACGCTGTGAGAGTCCTTTCCTACGCCGTGAAAGCGCGTCGCACCTTTCCGCCTAACTGCGACGAAACACACCGAGATCATTCCGTGGACGGGGCGATCTCGAACCAGTAGAGCTGGTCTGCATTGGGCCACGACGTGAGGGGGATACGTGTGATGTCTGCTGCCCGGTAGAGTCCCGTACTGACGCGCAGCGCTTCCGTGGCAGGCCCGCACTCTGAAACGTCGACCTCGAATGGATCCAGCACGATTTGACCCGGCGCCCAGGTCTCCGTCGCCAGCCGCCCGCGCAGCGGCTGGTGATCATCTTGACCACAGAAATCGCCCTGGCTATTCCAGACGTGGACAAAGCCCACCAGCGCAGCCTCCGGCTGGGCAGCGGCGCGCCAGTGCAGGACGAGATAGAGTTTTCCGTTGACCAGCTGGTCGGGGATGAAATCGTAGCCCAAGAGTGAGATTTGTCCGCCCCATTGCGGGACTTCCGCCAGGGGATGGGTGGGCGTCGCGGGCCATTGCTGTTGCAGGTCATAGGCCAGAAACCATTGTCCGCCGCCGATCAGGCGCCAGTGCACCGGCAGGTCTGTCAGGGTAGGGAAGTCGCCGTAATAAGGGTTGAGCAGTAAGGCGTAAGGCCAATCTGCGGTCGGTACGGCTGCGAGGGCGTCATCTTCATACCACAGGCCATGGCGATGGCTGAAATACAAGCCCTCCGGAGGGGAGGCGCCGACGACGATCAAGCCGGCGTCTGGCGGCGTGGCTGCCTGAATCCAGTGACCCCCTTCCCAGAATCCCCAGGCAGACTCTGAGGGCGTGAACAGTTCGGCAGCGGTATTCCCGGCATACACCGAGGCTTGCAACAGCAGAAAGGTAGACAGACCGAAAAGCGCGAAAGCGGCCAGGGGATATCGAAACGTGGGGCGCCAGCCCCAGATCGTGATGCGCTCATAAATCCAGTTTAACGCCTTGCCTGCCAGCAGACTTACCGGCGGCAGCAGCGCCAGGGTGTAGTAGTCTTGCCCCAGGACGCCAATGCCGGCATACAGTAGATAGGCCAGCACACTCAGCAGCCAGACCACGGGCGCGGCCTCGGTCCGGCGTGTGTAGGGCAATACCAGCCCCAGCCCCATGAAAACGAAAACCTGGGGCGCCAGCAGGCGTCGTGAGAAATTGAACCACAAGGCGCGATAGAATCCCACATCGCGCAGTAGATCCCAATTCCCTACCTTGTTCGATCCCCAAATCCCAAAGGTCAACCCGGTCTGAGTTCCGAGGCGGTATGCATGGGCATACCACGCCGCGACGAGGCCGATGGATACCAGGGCCAGCGCCCAGTTCCGGGGCTTGCGTACCATGCGCCACCCTTCGCGCAAGAAGAGCAGGACTGCGAGGGGGGCGGCAATATAGAGCGCGGGCAGCTTCGAGAGGCCGCCGGCCGCCAATGTCCCTCCCATGAGCAGGAACCATCCCCAACCCCTTGTTGGTGATTCGGATGCTTGTGCGGCTTGCTCCATCCAACGCAAACCGGCGTATACCGCCAGGGTGACGCACAACAGCACAGTCATGTCTCCCATGATGGCCTGCCCGAAGAACAGGCTGAAGGGAGAAAGGAACGTGAAGACCAGGGCGGTAAAAAGCCCGGCGCGTCGGGTCCAGATGCGCGCGGCGATCCCGGCGAGCAGGTACCCGGTGATGGCGGTTACCAAAATGGTCAAGAGTCTGGCCCAGGCTTCGTTGAAACCCAACACTCCGTACAGCAGCGCCACGGTGAATGCATAGAGGGACAGCTCCGACTCTACGTAGCCTTCAGTATGCCCCCGCCAATCTACGGTGGGATAAAACAGGCGGTACCCTTCTGCGGCGTAATTCCGCGCCAGCGCCGCCGTTTCGGTCTGCCGCCAGCTGTGATAATCCACCGGCGGCAACGTCACGTTGGCGCACCGGAGCACTGCGCCGAGGCACAGGATGACAAGCAGACACACCCTATGGCAGCGGCGCGGCGCCAGACCAAAAACGCGGCTTCTTCTGGGAGCCGCGTCGGTCTTGGGGACAGCTGTTTCAGTTCCGCTCATAAAGCCGCGCTTTGAGGGCCAGCACCTCACGTCGCACCTGCGCATCGGATTCCATCCGGGTGCGAATTCGGTCGCACCCATAGAGGATGGTCGTGTGATCGCGTCCTCCCAACCGCGCCCCGATCTGTGGGAGGGATTCCCCGGTCTCTTCCCGCATCAGGTACATCGCGATTTGGCGCGGGAAGGCGATGCGTTGGTTGCGTCGCGCGCCCTGCAGTTCATCAACCGAAATGTTGTAGTACGCTGCCACCGTTTCGATGATCTCGTTCGGGCGAATCTCAGGTCGGTGGGGCAGCAGATCGGCCAAAGCGTTCTGGGTAGTTTCCACATTCAAAGGCTGGCCTGTGAGCCGGGTCAAGGCCAGCACCTGGTTGAGCGCCCCCTCGAGTTCTCGAATATTGCTCTCGATGTTGTTGGCGATGAACTCCAGGACGTTGTCGGGCATGTCTATCATGAGCCGGTTGGCCTTGTGTTGCAGAATCGCGAGGCGGGTTTCGAAATCCGGGGCCTGAATGTCCACAATCAGCCCCCATTCGAACCGCGAGCGCAGCCGCTCTTCCAACGTGCTCATGGCGCGGGGCGGACGATCGCTGCTCAATACGATCTGCCGGCCGTTGTCGCGCAAGGCGTTGAACGTGTGGAAGAACTCCTCCTGGGTGCTTTCCTTCCCGGCTATGAACTGAATATCATCCACCAGCAGCACATGCGTGCTGCGATATTTCTCCCGGAAGGTATCCGTGGTGTGGGTGCGAATGGCATCCACCAGGTCGTTCGTGAACTGCTCTGACGATAGATAGAGGACTTGCATACCTTTCTTATGGCAGATTTGTCCAATAGCGTGCAGGAGGTGGGTTTTCCCTAACCCCACACCCCCGTAGATGAAGAGCGGATTGTACGCGCGCGCGGGCGCCTCGGCTACTGCCTGTGAGGCCGCCTGGGCCAGGCGATTCCCAGGCCCGATAACGAAATTCTCGAAATTGTACTCGGGATTCAACCCCGGATCGGAAACGACCTCGATCTCAGCCGGGCCGGTTTGGCCCATCAAGAGATACGGGTTTTCTTCCTCGTTCATGATCTTGTTATCCCACACTACAAACCGCGCTTCCATGGGTTGCCCTGCGATGTGAAAGAGTGCGCGTTGAATCACCGGATAGAGCCGATTTTCCAGCCACTCCACGGCGTAACCGTTCTTGACTCCGATTACGATGCGATTGCCATCTTCCATTGCCAGGAAATGAGTGTCGCGTAGCCAGGTGTCAAAAGTCGCACGGGTCATTTGGAGTTCCAACTCTCCGAGTGTCGCCTGCCAAAGCCGTTGCGGATCTGTCGTTGCCATCGTTATGCCCTCGCCTCGTATGATAGACGCAAAAAACCCCCACACGATGAAATACTGCTGCCATCGTTAGGATATAGTCGAACATCACCTGCCGGCGTGGATCTGGCCGACAGGTCGTGGAGCTCTTGCCCCTTGGCCTGATCACATTCTACCAGAAAATGCCGTTCTGGGCAATGCCTGGAGCGGCATTTTACGTTAAAATCCGAGTAATTTTAATATTGCACTCTTAAGTGTGAGTAGCAAAAGCGTTATTCGGCGCTTGTGCCAGTCCGGCGCGGGCTTCCCCCTATATCTGCGGTTTCTCGCTGTGGAGAACCATGTGGAAAACCCTGTTAAAATTTCCTTAACCAAGGCATTTTGTAACGGAGAGGTCTCGAAGCACGCTAAACCCTCTAAAGCCGCGCAACCTTGCGTTTCTCCGCCTGGAAGCTGCGCGCGGTCTCCAACTGCCGGATCAATCCCATCCAGTCCTCTACCAGCAGCACCAGTCCTGTGCCGTCCGGAACGATCACGTAAGGGCTGAACCACAATTTGATCCACCACAGAGGTAGCGGGTATCCGTTGAGATCCACCACCACGGTCGTTTTGCTCCAATAGCTTTCGAAAAGCCGGCGGCGCGCTGCTTTCTCTTGGGTGGGGGGGAAGATTTGGTTGAACTGTACGGGGCGCACGGTGGTGATGCGCCGGTAGGAGAAATTGAGCGGATAGATCGCCGACCCTACTGTGAAGTGTTGCTCGTGGCATCGCACCCCGGCGTTGTGGGCCAGGAGACTATAGGCAAACAGCAGGAACCCGACCAGGGTGATAATGAGCGCAAGGGCGGCATACTCCGTGTTGAGGGCTGCGCTTTGGCGCGTCGCCCACCACAAGCTTACACCTGCCGGGATTAACAGGAAGGAGGGGCCGCGCCACCGTTTGCCGATGGCCTGGTAAATCAATAAGGGAAAGCGGGGGTTACGGGTTTGTTTCACGGTTGCTCCTCTGTTGGTAAGCATGGCATAGCTCGCGCAGGGGGCACACTTCACACCGGGGCGCGCGCGCCGCGCAGATTTGCCGGCCATGTGTGATGATCTCGATGTGAAACGGATAGTAATACGCCGGCGGCAACAAGTCTTCTAGGAGTTTGTGCGCTTTCTCCCGGGAGGCGCCCGCCGGAATCAATCCCAGGCGCCGGGTTACGCGGTGAATGTGGGTGTCGACCGGAAATGCGGGCCGGCCCAGGGAGAACAGGAGCACAATGGCTGCCGTTTTGGGGCCTACACCGTCGAGACTCAAGAGCCAACTTCGCGCTTCTTCCAGGGGGAGATCGCGCAGAAAGTCCAGGGAAAGCGCCCCGACTTCCTCAGTAATGCGTTCCAGCGCCGCTTTGATACGCGGGCCTTTGCTCGGCGCAAGGCCGGCCGGCCGGATGGCCTCGATCAGGTCGGCTACGGGGGCATCCCGGACTGCTTCCCAGGTGGGGAACTTCTCGCGCAGCTGCGCGAAGGCCTGGTCGCGGTTCAGATCATTGGTGTTCTGGCTCAGGATGGTATTGACCAGTTCCGATAAGGGATCGGTATCCTGACGCCAGGAGTGCTCTCCATAGACTTGCTGCAACCGGTCATGGATCTCAAGGGCTTTTTCAGTCAGTTGGGTAGGATGGTGTGTGTTCATGGTGCGTTTAAGCATAGCCTTAGGGCGATTCTTTCGCAAAAGAGGGGTGCTTCTTGCGATAGGCAATGGCGCGCCGGACCCACTCTTGCTCTGCCGCGAAGGTGAGATGTTCCAGGGCTTCCTCCCAGGTCACCCAAATGGGGAAAAACTGCTCGTCGTCAGCTTCAGGTCTGGCAATTTGCTCGTAGTTCAGGGTCTTTAGCAGGAAATAGAACTCGGTGCGGTGCACGGAGTGGCGACCCAGTTGGAATGCCACCAGTTGCTTGCCGAGTGAGGCCACGATGGCGAGGTTTCCGTATCCCGTTTCTTCCTGCGTCTCGCGCACTGCGGCCTCGCTTGTCGATTCCCCCGGCTCGACGTGGCCTTTGGGGAGTCGCACTTCGTCGCGGGCCGGGCGGATCAGGAGCAACACTCGCTCTCCTGCGACATCGGTAACGACGCCTCCGGCGGCTTGGTAGATGATCGGGACTTTATCGGGTGACATGATAACCTCACATATTGTGCATTTCACCGGCTGGCCTGAGCGTAAGCGGGCCAGCCGGTGCATGCTGGCTCAGGCTAAGCGGTTTCCAGATAGCGTTCGATTTCCCAGGGCGTGACCTGGATGCGATATTCCTCCCATTCGGCCCATTTGGCCCGCATGAAGACGTCGATGATGGGGCCGCCCAGGGACTCCCGAATGACTTCATTGGCGTGCAGCGCTTCCAGCGCTTCAGCCAGGGTTGCAGGGAGCATGGCGATCTTGCGTTTCGCCAGGTCTTCTGCGCTGAGATGATAGATGTCCTCGTTAACCATCGCGGGCGGCTTGAGGCCCTTCTTGATGCCATCGAGTCCGGCTGCCAACATGGCGGCGAAGGCCAGGTACGGATTGGTGCTGGGGTCCGGACACCGGAGCTCGATGCGGGTGCTTCCGGCGGTATTGACGCTGGTTGCCGGAACGCGAATCAATGCCGAGCGATTCAATTGCGCCCAGCAGATGTAGACAGGCGCCTCGTAGCCGGGCGTCAGGCGTTTATAACTGTTCACGGTGGGCGCCAGGATGGCGGAAAGCGCGCGCGCGTGGGCCAGTTGTCCTGCGACGAATGACTCGGCCAGAGAGGATAGCCCATGCGCGGATTCGGGATCGTAAAACAGGTTATGGCCGTCGGCGTCGGATAGGCTTTGATGGGTATGCATGCCCGACCCGTTGATGCCATAGATCGGTTTGGGCATGAAGCTGGCATAGAGATCATAGGCTGCGGCAATAGCACGCACAGTGTATTTGAACGTGACCGCGTTATCCGCGCTGGTCAGCGCGTCGGCATAGCGAAAATCAATCTCGTGTTGGCCTGTTGCGACCTCGTGGTGGCTCATTTCGACGTTGATCCCCAGGGCCTTGAGGGCCAGGACAATTTCACTTCGCACCTGCTGCGCTTTGTCGCGCGGCGAGAAGTCGAAATAGCCTATGATATCGTGGGGAACCGGTCGCAGCGGGTGGTGGTTGGAGTGTTCGAAGATGAAGAACTCGATTTCGGGACCGGTGTTGAAGGTCAGTCCCATCTTGGCGGCTTCTGCCAAAACGCGCTTCAACGCGGTGCGCGGATCATTGGGTGAGGGATTGCCATCAGGGCCGTAGACGTCACAGAACAAACGGGCGCGACGGCGTTCCGGCGCACTCCAGGGCAGCACGCGATAGGTCGTGGGATCGGGAACGAGAACGCGGTCGCTTTCCTGAATGCGGGCGAACCCTTCGATGGAAGAGCCGTCGAAGAAAATGCCTTCTTCCAGGGCCCGGGGAAGTTGATCGACCGGCAGCGTGACAGCCTTCACGTTGCCCAGAATATCAGTGAATTGCAGGCTGACAAACTTGATACCCCCCTCTTTTACGCGGGTAAGCAATTCGGAAGTCATCTCATGCTCCTTATTTTCTGTTAAGAGTATATGAACGTGGGCCTCTATGTCAAGAACCCCCATGCCGTCATGGCGACATGTGTTTACTGATCGTCATTTTCTCCTGGCTTTTGTGTACTCTTCTGTCCCTGGCCTCCTCTGACACACAAAAAAGCCAGCCCCGGGTGGTCCCGTAGGCTGGCCTGGAAAACGATAGTTCGGTGAACGCCGCGCTACTCGACCCCCTGGGAGGAGGGCGACTGCTGCTGTTGCTGCTGCTGACCGAATGCGCGGCTTACCGGAATCACCATCAATGAGCTCCTTGATCTCAACCGGGGGACATCGTAGCACAATTAGCGTGGAATGTCAAATCCGGCGACCCGGTTATCAGACATAGGTGAGTCGCACTTTCCCAAGTGCGACTCACCTGCAGTACCGCGTCATCATCCCGCGTGAAGCGTCCCCAGAAAAGCCTGGCGCCCTGGCGTCTTTG
>JAFGNR010000215.1 GCA_016926915.1 Anaerolineae bacterium | reverse complement strand
TGAGCAAGGCGGCCCTGAACTACCTGGCACAGGCCAACCCTCGCGCTGTACCGTTTGAGGAATTGATGGCACAAGCACGTGGGCGCGCCGGACTTCCAACCGGGTCACACACCTACCGTGGGGGAGGGGCGCGCGATGCGTATGCCCTGGCAGCGAATCTGCTGCAAGCCTACGGATATAGCGATCAATTGGTCTCGCTTCACGTTTGCGCCCCCCCGGTGGCGCATGAGGCTGGTGAGCGGCCTTGCGCCAGCCCCGTGGCGCGCCTTTTTGCCCAGGATTCGAACCGGGTACCGAATCTCTGGCATATTCAGGTCGCGCTCACACCGGAGCAGCAGCTGTTGCTCCAACTCCTTGACGGTACCCAGGATCGGACACACCTGTTGGAGAAGTTTACCGAAGCAATCAGGAATGACCCACGCGTGGCGTCGCCGGACCAAGCCATGACAGACCATGAACGAACGCAGCTGTTGAATTCGGGGCTTGATTCCCTGGCGCGCGCCGCATTCCTGATCGAATAGCACCAGAAGAGGAGTTTACGCGGATCATGCCATCCCCGAATCGTGATTATCTGAAATTGTTACTCGAACGCTACTGGTTTGCCCCGCCGGTCGCACTGTGGCGCGCAATCGAATTACGGATAGTGGCCAGCCAGGAGTTTCTCCGTCCCATACTCGATCTGGGATGTGGCGACGGGCTGATCGCCGGTGCGCTCTTCGGAGACGAACCGCCGATCGAGGTAGGTTTCGATCCCTGGTGGCGCCAATTGCGACAGGGAGCGCAGAGCGGTCTGTATCGCTCAGTGCAGCAAGCCATGGGGAACGCCATGCCCTATGCCAGCGGGACCTTTGGAACCGTTTTTAGCAACTCCGTCCTCGAACATATCCCCGATCTCGAACCGGTGTTGCACGAAGCCGCCCGCGTACTACGTCCGGGCGGTCGCTTCATGGCCACGGTACCGAGTGATGCCTTCCGTCGTCTGCTGGCCGGTTACCGGGATCAGGTTGCCACGGGGAATCTGGAAGCAGCAGAAGCTTACGCTGCCAAAATCGACCGGTGGTTGGAACACCACCACTATCATTCCCCACAGGAGTGGGCCGCACTGCTTGCCAACGCCGGGATCCGCCTCCACACCACGCGCTATTACATTCCGGCAAGTGTAGCCGCGCTTTGGGACAAGAGTAACGCAGATTTTGGCCTCAGCGAAGGCGGCAAACCCTTCTTCCGCTGGCTGGCCTCACCGAGATTGCGCCAGCTGGGCTATCAAAAGTGGCTGAAGCGAGAGGTCGTGAAGCGTCTCAGTCGCAATTGGCGACGCAACTACGAAATCGATGTGCCTGAGGGCGGCGTGGGCGCCGGGTTGCTCGTCATCGGGGAGCGTGTATGAGCGGCAGTAACGCACCACAAGCCGCGCACCGCGCATGGGATGAATTCGTTGCGCGCCATCCCGACGGGCATCTCCTGCAAACCAGCACCTGGGGACAAGTGAAAGCTGAGTTCGAGTGGAACTGGGAAATCATCCAGGCCGGAGGAGGCGCAGAGGGTGGGGCGCTGATTCTGTATCGCCGGCTTCCCCTGAACCTGGTCACGATTGCCTACGTACCCCGAGGTCCCGTTATCGACTGGAACAACGCTGCCCTGGTCACAGATATGTTTACCCGGATGCAGGCTGCGGCAAAGCGTCGCCGCGCCCTGGCATTGTGGGTCGAACCGGAGTTACTAGATTCGCCGCAGGCCAGAGCACAGCTGCTGAGCCTGGGATTCAAATCCGTTGCCCGCGCGATCCAGCCGCCGCGCACGATCATGGTAGATCTCCAACCCAAAGAGGACGAGATTCTGGCGCGCATGAAGCAAAAAACACGTTACAATATTCGCCTGGCGTTACGGAAAGGCGTGAGCGTCCGGCGCGGAACAGAAAAAGATATCGGGATATTTCACGAGCTGATGCAGGAAACCAGCGACAGGGATGCATTCGGCGTGCACAGCGCAGCTTATTATCGCCGGGTCTTCGAGAGCTTCGCTGCCCAGGGACAGGTAGCGTTGTTCTTCGCGCAGGTCGAGGAGAAACCGGTAGCCGCATTGAT
Organism: Anaerolineae bacterium; assembly: GCA_016926915.1. Lineage (GTDB taxonomy): Bacteria > Chloroflexota > Anaerolineae > B4-G1 > SLSP01 > JAFGNR01. Next base: position 9,132 of record JAFGNR010000215.1, on the reverse strand, counting down.
GGCCTTCGCCCTGGGGCGCACGGGGTGGTACTTCTACGGAGCATCTTCGAACCGCCATCGCAACCTGATGACCACCTACGTCTTGCAATGGGAAGCGATGTTATGGGCCAAAGCCCACGGATGCGCTCGCTATGATCTCTGGGGTATTCCAGACGTCGATGAAACAGAACTGGAAGCGGCTTTCGCAGAACGCAGTGATGGTCTCTGGGGGGTCTATCGTTTCAAGCGCGGCTTCGGCGGTGAAGTCATCCGCTACACAGGTCTCTGGGAGAAATCTCTCAGCCCGCTTTATCCCCTGGCCAAGCAGCTGCAACGTATTGGCAGATAATAGCTTGGCCCCTATACAACGCAATGGACGTCCGCGCGAGTTCCAAAAGATCGCAACACCATCCTCATTCATGGAGAGAACGACATGCCGGTAACATTCAAACGCCTTGATGTGCCCGAGATTGTCCTGGTCGAGCCACGCATCTTCAATGATGATCGAGGTTTCTTCCTGGAAAGCTATAAGCATTCGCAATTCGTCGAGTTCGGCATCCCGGAGCATTTCGTTCAGACAAACCACTCGCATTCGGGCTACGGCGTCTTGCGGGGTTTGCACTACCAGATGCATCCCATGGCGCAGGGGAAACTCGTCATGGCCGCGCGGGGAACAATCTTCGACGTTGGCGTAGATATTCGCAAGGGGTCTCCCACCTATGGACACTGGGCCGGCGCCCTCTTATCCGCCGAAAACCATCACCTGCTCTACATTCCACCGGGCTTTGCACATGGCTTTTGCGTCCTCAGTCCTGAAGTCGACGTCATTTACCAGGTGACCGCCGAATATTCCCCGGCACATGACCGCGGCATTATCTGGAACGACCCCGACATCGGCATTGCCTGGCCCATCAACGCCCCACTGCTTTCTACCAAGGATCTACAGCAACCCTTGCTGCGCCAGGCGGAAAACAACTTCTCCTACAAACCGGACGATTAGGAACAGGATAATGCCCCAACTCCCTGAAAACCCGACGCTTGCCGACTTTCAAACCTATGTCATCCGGCTGGAAGAGGAACGCGGCTTCAGCAGCCAGACCGTCCTTGAGAAGTGCCTCCTTCTCGGCGAGGAAGTGGGAGAACTCTTCAAAGCGGTTCGCAAAGCAGAAGCGATCAAGATCGACGCGGCCTCAACTGCCTATCACGCCGGCGAGGAGCTGGCCGATATCCTCATCTATCTATGCGCCATTGCCAACCGTTATGGCATTGATCTGGAACGTGCTTTTCGAGAAAAGGAAGTCATTAATCACCAGCGTTGCTGGCACTGATTCATCCCTTACCCTAGTCCACCTTTCCGCTCAGGAGGTCACATCATGCTCTGGATTATTCCCTTCGCCCTGCTAGGCATGTTGGTATTCGCAGGCGTCTTTTTCTCCCGCATTGTTATCTTCCCACGCACCAAATCGGTAGAAGACACTTACCGGTACGAGGTCGAGGATGGGAAAATCGATGAGGCGCAATTCAATCGTCTGGCAAAGGAAGAGGTCACAATCCGTTCTCCCTATGGCTATGACCTTTTCGGCCTCTACGTACCCCAGGACAACGCCAAGAGGACCGCGATTCTCGTCCACGGAATAACCTATACGCTCTATGGTTCGGTGAAATACCTGGATATCTTCCACAAGCGCGGTTTCAACGTGCTGATGTACGATCATCGCAACCACGGACGTAGTGGAGGACACGATACCTCATACGGTTTCTACGAGAAACACGATCTTCAAACCTGGGTCGATTGGGTTCTGGAACGCTGTGGAGCCGACTGTATCGTGGGCACGCATGGAGAATCGATGGGAGCCGCCACGGTGCTACAACACGCCGCCATTGACCCCAGGATTGCTTTCGTCGTCGCCGACTGCCCCTTCGCCGATGCCCGGGAGGAATTTGCCTACCGTCTCCGCATCGAATACCACCTGCCGGGATGGATTCTGTTGCCGGTCGCGAGTTTGATCACTAAACTACGCAAAGGGTGGTTTTTTGGCGAGGCCTCGGCCATCAAGACCCTGGACCGCGTCAAAACGCCGGTCTTCTTTATCCATGGGGAAGACGACGATTACATCCCGCCCGAGGCCAGCACACGCATGTTCGAGAGGAAAATCGGCGTCAAGAAACTCTACCTGGCGCCCAACGCAGCTCACGCCGAAGCCCTGTGGCACAACCAGGAAACTTACGACCGGCTGGTGGGGGAGTTCCTCGAAGAAATCGGCATCCTCTGACTGTGTGTAGGTGCATTCAGGGATGTGACGGCCCATAAAGTGATGTTCCGGCACTCACAAGCCGCGCTACATCTGACACGATGTTCCCGTACTCCTTAGCAGCCAGAGCGGTGGTATCGACCTGAACGACGGCGCCGCCAATTGCCAATGGACCATAGGGCTGGTCCGCCAACTGCCGGGCCAATTCGGCATAGAACGCGGCATCCACGTGCCCGGGGTGACGCACTCCGGCCGCATCCCGGGCTTTGAAGCGCGCCAGGAGGACGTCAGGGGCGGCAGTCAGCACCACTTGCACCACAGAAACAGCGTAGCGATCCTGAAGCGCCAGTAAGCGAGCCGCGTGGAATTCAGACCGGAAATTACCCTCGATTACCAGGGATTGCCCGGCCTGGAGATGCGCCTCAAGCGCATAGAAAAGCACTTCGAAACTGGCCCAACTCAACTTTCTGGACCAGTCGCGATCACGCCATCCCAACACGTCGAAAAGTCGCTCTTTGACGCCATCTTTCGCCAGGAAAGGCCACGAAAACCGGTTTGCGATCTCCCGGCCTAACGTGCTCTTTCCCGAGGCCGGCGCACCGGTGATGATGATCAGCCAGGGAGTAGCAGACTGCGGCGTCAATAGGCCCCCAGATCCTGCAATCGCGCATCGCTAATACCGAAGTGATGTGCGATCTCGTGACGCAGAACGTGGTGGACCATGTCGCGTACCTCATCTAGCGTGCGACAGCGCATCAGAATGGGGCGCCGGTAGAGCGTGATCTTGTCCGGGAGAACCAGGCCGTAACGCTGTGTACGCCGGGTCTGAGGGATACCATGGTAGAATCCCAACAGCTGGGCAGGATGGCGTACTTTGGCAAGCTCCAGCGTGCGACGGTCCGGCCATTCGGCAATGACCACATCGACATTGTTCAGTTTCTCTCGAAACTGATCGGGTAACGCATCCAGAGCTTCTGCGACAAACTGCTCGAAAATCTGGAGAGTTGCCACCCGCTCCACGTCAAAACCTCACGACGACGGGGGTGCCTTCTCCTGGGTCGGCCTGGTGCGTATACTGAGTATAATTGGCGACAGGGTCCACCCAACGGAAGATCCACCGGGCAGCACTAGAGGGGATATTGAGACACCCGTGACTATGCCGTTGCCCATAATCATTGTGCCAGTAGGTCCCGTGAATTGCCACGCCGTTCTGGGTGATGTAGACAGGGTAGGGGACGCCCGCGAGATCGTAATCGGCGCCGACCATTCGCCGGGTATAGCGCTTATAGAGCACGTGGAACTCTCCCAGAGGGGTATCCGTACCATGGACCCCTGAGGCAATAGGTGTATTGAACACCATTTCATCCCCTTCGAAACACAACAGGACCTGGTCATGAATGTATACTTCAATACGTTTATCGGCCTGTGCGCGTGAAATCGGTTGCAGATCGGCAGGGGTCAAACGACGGACCGACCACGCCGGTACGTAGGGTCCCGGTCCCCAACTAATGCCTTCCTGAAGCCGGTACCACCACGCTCCCTGCTGATCCTCTACTGCGGCCACGACCCGGTAGACGGTTTGATAGTAAAGTTTCCGTGTGACGTAGGCGCTGTCAGGACTCCAGCGGGCTTCGGCATAAGGCACCGAAACCTCGACCCAGAAACCCGGATCAGGAACCTCCCGGATGACTTCTTCTTGCCGGTCGTATCGCACAGGTTGTACATACCCACTGTGAATGAAGCCTTCTCTAGTATAGTACCAGATAGGGTTGCTGGGCCAGGGCGCCTTGCCCGTGACGGTGGCATGCAAGCGGAAGACCTCATCATGGGCTTTCCACGAAACGGCCTTCGCGTCCGGATGAGGCGCCACACGCACTGCCTGGCTCCACCAGCTGATGATGCGTCCCCAAGGCTCCGGCGCCGCGTTCGAGGTATACAAATCAAGGATCGAACCCGGCGGGTCCAGGTGTTCGGCTTGAACAGGCGCCGCCCGCAGCGCCAGATACCCCATGGCAGCCCCGGCGATCTTCATAAAGCGCCGGCGGTTCACCAGGGGACGGGTACGGGGATCAAAATCATCATTACGTTGGATACGTTTCGCCACAGTACAACCTCAACCCTATTCTACTTGTATTCCTACCACTCTATTTCTACCACACCATAGTGAATCGGCAAGCAAAAGTATTATGTAGAAGCATCCGCCAGTCCTGTTTCACTGCCGGCCTCGAATCGCGCCGCCAATGCACGCACCCGTGGCAGATCGGGTACCAACCGTTTGGCATTTTCCAGGGCGCGCTCCGCTAACGTACGGTCGCCCAGTTCCAGGCAGGCCTCTGCAAGCGCAATGTGGCCCGCGGGCTTCTCCGGCATCATCGCAGCAGCATAGCGTAAATGGATCGCGGCTGCGGTCCACATTCCGTGTGATGCGTAGAGCCTGCCCCGCGCCAGATAATCTGTCCCATCAGCAGCGTCGCGATCTATCTGCAACAGCAGGCGTTTCTTGTCGTGAATAAAGTCGTCCTGGAGATTGAGAACCAACACAAAAACTCCCAACGACGCCAAAATACCAATCACCCCGCCAATCAAAGCGGCAGCGCTGTCGATCAAAAACAGGCTAAGCACCGATATCAGCAAGTTGATTCCGGCATTCACCAGCAAGAGATAGTATACAGGCGCCCACCTCAGGTAGAGGGCCACCAACAACGCCAGCGAAAATAGGAAAGGCAAGATACTGAGCCAGGCTGCCCAGGGCGGGATTATTTGCACGACCAGGGCCGCGATTTCGGGGGGCAGCTGACTCTGCCCCCCAAAGTACAAGGGCAGCAGCTGCGTGAAATCCGAGATTCCCAGACTGAACCCCACAATCGCCAGAATCACAAAGAAGGCCGCCGCCCCTCCTATGACGTTGAGCGCCTGGAACCCCATCACGACCCACAACAGGGTCGACCGTTTCTCTCGCCGCCGGATTTTGATCCAGAGCGATTTCCTGCACTGCGCACAACGCCGGTCATCCGGGGACGTGTCCGCGCCGCAATAGGGACAGAGATACGGATTCTGGTAGCGCGACCAAGCCTCATCTTCTTTGACTGCCACTCCGACATCGCTGTCAACATCAGGGCTGGCAGAGGAGGCCTGGGCGGTGCGAAGAGCCTCAAGCGCGGACTGAGCTGCGGCATGGTCAGGAGCCAGGGTAAGGACATTTTCAAGACAGATCTCACAGTCTTCGGCGCTCTCAGCTACCCGGCTCATCCACCACCAGGCGGTAGCATTGTTCTCATCACGCTCCAGCGCCGCCAACAGCGCGGCCTGGGCTTTCTCATGCTGTCCAATCTCAACAGCAGCGATACCTTCGAGTAACAGGTTCTCGACCAGACGCTGGCGAACAATGGCCAACCCTTTACGCGCTGCAGCATGTTCAGGATCAAGCGCCAACACCTTTTCCAGGCAACGCTCCTGTTCCTGAGGACCTTCCACGACCCCGCTCAACCACAACCAGGCCGTAGCACTCGTCGCATCCAGCTCGGTAACCTGCGTTAGCAACCTCCGGGCTTCTGCTCGCCGGCCGGCTTTAGCCGCCGCGATGCCGGCCTTCAAAAATTCAGCCGCCGATTTTGGCTCTGTCTCCATAAACTCAACTCCCGTGAAACCGAGGGGCCTTCACCTATTCGAGATACTTATACCCGTGCGCCTCCAGATAGCGCTTCTCTTTTTCAGCATGAACCACACCGAGCCGCGTCTTGATCTGTTCCCAATCTGCGCCAGCCAGCGGGTACCAGATCAACGAGATAAACGATAGCACCAACAGGACCCCCGTTACACTGGTCCAGCCGATGAGGATACCAGTCTCGGCCTGGAAGGATTGCGCCCCCGCCGGCAATGTCTGATCGTAGCCGAACGCCGTCATGATCGCCAGCAAAGCCCACTGGGCAATACTGATCGCCGGCTTGGTGATAAAGCTGTTGATGCCGGCGTACATACCTTCACGCCGCAGCCCGGTGCGGTGCTCATCCATGTCCACGACATCCCCGTTCATCAAGGGAATGAGATACATGCCGCCGGAGAACCCGACACCAAACAAGAAAAATCCCAACGTGCTCCCCACCACATTCCGGCCAAAAAGCAGCACCGAGAAACACCCCAGCGCGAAAAGCAAGGTAAAGAGCTGTGTGCACCTCTTCACCCCCCAACGATCACGCTGCTTCAACCACAACAGAATACCCAACAAAATCCCCAATGCCAGAGCCACGTACAGCGGCGTCACCGGCACGTCGATCTCGTCGAAGTAGATCCAGATTCCCTGCATCAATGCGGTCTGGGCAAAGATGATCGTAAAGCTGATCACCTCGAAAATCACAAAGGAGCGGTTGGTAATACACGCTTTGAAGGACTTCAAAAAACCGAATTGTTCTTCTTCCTGCTGGAAGTGCTTCTCACGATAGAAAAAGGTGCTGAAGAAAATGATCAAACCCATAACCAGGCCGAAGGCCGCCATGACCCAGCGGAACATCTCGATACCGGCCTGATCTCCCACGTCGGGCTTGATCGTGCCCTCAATGGCCAACGGAACCACCAGGGTGAAAACCATAAAGATGATTTTCCAGACGTAGATCGTGCTGCGCGCCTTGTTCGAGATAGCAACCTCATAGGGCATCACCCATAAGCTGGTCGCAATCGCTGTGTAGAGCGTGTCAAACACGAAAAGCGCCAGCAGCATCTGAATGAAGAGCGCCGTCTGGCTGCCGTCGCTGCCGGGGAAGTTGATCCAAAATAGGACAAAACCGAGCACGAAGATCGGGGCGCCGTAACGGATGTAGGGCACGCGACGCCCCAACGCGCTTTTCGTGCGGTCGCTGATGTAGCCGAACAAAGGATCGTTGACCGCATTCCAGATACCGAAAAGCAGCCACACGATGCCGGCCAGGTCTGTTGCGAGCCCGCGCAATTTGACGAAATAGTAAGTCAGTGCACCCGCTGCCACCAGCGATTGTAGAATCGCCGTGGAAGCATCCGCCGCCGATATCGCGATGCGGCTTTTCACAGGAATATATTCTTCGGCCAATACCGATCCAGGTTGTACTGTTTGCGCCATTGAAGGACCCCCCACCCAAGATCTCACAGGCACTTGCGGCCTGTGGCTATTCCCAATGCCGGACTTCCCAAGAGTCCAAAAGTTCCGCCGTGCCGTTCCCCAGTCGCCAACCGGCTCCGGTCAGCGTCAATGCCCACTCCACATCCCAAAGCCGCACGACAATGCGTCCCCCATCGTTGTCCCACGCCATCACCAGCGCCGATACACGAGCGTGGGTATCATCGCCCCCACCCAGGCGCTGCACGCTGCCCACATCCACACGCAAAGTGGTCGCAAAGCCCAGCGCCCAGGATGCGTAGGGCTGTTCTGCCTGTACCTCGGTCAGCAACAACTCATAGGCCCCCGGCAAGTCGCGATCGTCCAACGCCAGGTAAAACGACGTGAGCGCGTACTCCGGCTTGTGGGTGATGTAGGCATGGGGACGCTCCAGGAAAAACCACGACCACCGGTCCGAGGTCCAACCATAGGTCTGCCCATCCCAGGTGAAAATCACGCGCCATGCCAGGTCCGGAGCCCCCGCATCCTGGTACCCCTCGATAATCTCTTCTGCCAGGTCGCCGTCGGCGTCCGCGAAGAACACGCCGGCATCTCCCTGGAACGCGCCCAAAAGCCGATAAGTGTTGTCTTCCCAGACGTATAAGTGCAGCAGCGTCTTGTTGGCGGCTGCGTGCCCAAAGATAGCAATCTCCGTGCGCCCATCTGCATTCACATCACGGATCTCGACCTCGCAGGTCGCATACTGTCCCAGGCCATAATAAGGTTTTCCCGGGTCGGGTTTGGCATCGGGTAAATCGATGATGAGAGCGTCATCCAGGACAAAAGCGCTCATACGCTCGACCTGGGGCTGGTGCAACAAGGCCAGCCATTCCGGTGCACCGTCATCGTCCAGGTCTTCATGCCGGAAACATACCAGATTGGCATCGCCGGCAGCCGCTTGTAGACCGGCCAGTCCTTCCCGCGCAATGCCAGCCAGCGCCCTTGGATCCGGCGTGGGAAAAGGAGCAGGCGTAGCCGTAGGCGCGGGCGTAGGCGCCGCCGTAGCCGTAGGGATCACCGTTGGAGTAGGCGTAGCCGTCGCTTGAGGCAGCGGCGCCGGGATCACGAGCGTTGCAGCCGGCGTGCAGCCGGCCAAACCTATCACGAGGGCCAGGGCAACGCGGTATCCGAATTTACTCATAACCAGTTCTTCCCCACAGCCTGCCCGATCAGCCAACGTTCCCAACGCTCCAGCGCTTCTTCCAACCGCTCCTCAGATTGAATGAGAGAGATACGCACGTAGCCCTCGCCGGAGCGCCCAAAAGCACTCCCGGGTGCAATCGAAACGCCGGTATCCTCCAACAACGCGTGGGTAAAGGCGGCGCTGCTCTCGAACCGGGGGGGAATCTCGGCCCACACGTACAACGTCGCGGCATAGGGGGCATACCAGAGATTCATCCGCTCCAACCCTTGTGTGACGACGTCTCGCCGCCGCCGGTAGATTTCGTTGCGAGTGTTCAACCAGGCTTGCGGCAGATGCAGCCCCACCACCGCTGCTTCCTGGATCGGACGGAAAATACCGCTATCCATATTCGTCTTGATGCGCGCCAGGGCTGCAATGGCCCGCGCATTGCCCACCACCATGCCGGCGCGCCAGCCCGCCATATTCAACATCTTGGATAGCGAATTGAACTCAATCGCCACCTCGCGCGCGCCAGGCACTTCGAGGATGCTCGGCGGGCGGGTCCCATCCCAAACCACCTCGCTATACGGATTATCATACGCCAGGAGCAGGCGATGCTGGTGGGCAAAGGCCACCGCGCGCTCCAGAAAAGA
>JAFGNR010000214.1 GCA_016926915.1 Anaerolineae bacterium | reverse complement strand
ACGGCGACCCCCGGCCTATGGTTCTTGGGTACGACATCGGCGCCGATGAATTCAGAATCCGGGAGGTCGTCTTACCCCTTATCATCAAGCGAGACCGCAGTTCGCATTTAATGGGATAACTCTCAGGAAAGGCTGCAAAGTGAAAATGTTTAGGTCATGTCGGTCAATGCTCTGTTTGTATGTCTGTGTCGTGGCGCTGGCTGCATGTGTTCAACCCCCACCTTCCCCAGTTCAGCTGGCCTCTACATCCACCGCGACGCCGTTGCCGGCTACAGAGATGCCCCTGGCAGGGGACGGTGTGCCGCGTGAGCTGCTTTCCTACGAGGATTTGATGCAAGGTTTTGCCTTTACGTCGCCCATTGCGGAAAGCGCCTTCGCCATGCCTGAGGAGGCTGTACTCCCCGTACATCGCTTCGAGGGGCGTCTGGAGCTCTTGGGAGAGGGCGATCAGGGGGAGATGGAGGTCATCAAGGGCGGATTCTCTGCTGAATTTGCGCATCTTCCGGCTTTCGACTACGCCTTCGTGCAGCACGAGACCTATCTGATTCCGGTTCGCCGGACGGTCATCATCGGCGAGGCTTCGGCGTGGAACATTCTGCTAGAGCCGGGGCGTGTCTGGCAAGAGGCTGGGGATCAGGGCTATACGCGCGCCTCGTTTCCCTTCACGCTGATGCCCAAAGGTAGCAATGCCACATTCAACGGCACGATGACCTTTCTGTTCGATGATGCACGAGTTTCCAAGGTCTGGTATCAGGTTACGCAGGAGACCACGATCAGTTCGCGCGCCAACTTCTGGGGGTTGCTGGATGCTATTTATCACCATGAACCGGTTGCCGGTGCAGAGGAGATTCGAAATGACTTCGTGCAGGAGTTGGCAGCGCGCTTCCCGACCAGGCCGCTGGCAGAACTGGCGTTGGCATATCCGCGCGTCGATCTCGCGGCTTTTGGCCGTCGTCTCAGTCCGGAAAACGTCGCGTGGTATGGCCTGGTCGTCGATGGCGTGAACTATGTGGGCGGCTGCGAGACCCGCTTTGGTCGCTATACCTACTGTGAGGCCCTGCGCGCGGCCTCCTATTCTACATCGAAATCTCTCTTTGTTGCCGTGGCCCTAATGCGTCTGGCCCAGAAGTATGGCCCGGACGTGCCTGCTCTTTTGATCAAGGACTACGTGCCGGAATACGAGAAAAGCCGGGGAGACTGGGAGCGCGTCACCTTCAATCACGTGTTGGATATGGCGACCGGCAACTACCATGCGGGGGGCTACATGACGGACGACGACAGCGAGCAGATGGCCCGATATGCCCAGACCCAGCCCTATGATGGGCGTATCTGGGCTGCGTTCAATTGGCCGCACCGCGAGGAACCCGGACAGCGTTGGGTCTATCGTAGTTGCGACACCTTCATTCTCACCCGCGCCATGCACAATTTTCTTCAGAGCAAGGAAGGCCCAGACGCCGACATCTACCAGTTTGTCGTGGATGAGGTCTTCAAACCTTTAGGGGTGGGGCCGGGCGCCTTTTCGACGGTGCGGACCGAGGATGACAACTGGCAAGGGCAAGCTGAGGGCGGCTATGGGATGTGGCTGGTGGCGGATGACATCGCGAAAATCACGACCTTGCTCAACGTCGCCGGGGGAAAGATCGATGGCGTGCAGGTCTTGGATCCTGGGCTGCTGGCGGCTGCCCTACAACGCGATCCTCAGGATCGAGGTCTGGAGATCGAGGAAGGGCGCTATTACAACAACGGCTTCTGGGCCACGCGTTATACGGAGGCCGGGGGCTTCGACTGTGAGTTCTGGACGGCAGAGATGGTGGGCATTAGCGGCAACGTTGTGGTCCTGATGCCAAATGGGACGACGTATTACTATTACAGCGACAGCCGCGAGTTTTTCTGGGCGTCGGCGGTGCGAGAATCTGGCAAGATTGTGCCGCATTGTGCATCCCTGGATTGATGGTTTGTGGCAGTTGGGCGGTTAGCGTCAAAGCAACCTGGCGCGAGGGGTAAGTTATCGCGTTACGAACACCAAGGGGGGGGGAAAGAAATGAACATTCAAAAGAAATTTGTTGTCGTTCTGTTGTTTATGGTGCTGTTGCTTTCTTCCGGTGGGGACCGGGTGCATGCCCGGTTCTTGGCCCCGGAACCCGGCGCCGGTCCGGAGGTTGGCGTCGAGGTTGTGAATCCGCATCTTGGAAACGAAATTGTGATTTCGGACTTCGACAACGAAGAGCTTTTGCCCTCGGTGGCCTACAACTGGAAACATCAAGAGTACTTCGTGGTGTGGCATACGACGTGGGGCATTGGCTCCCAGGATATTCGGGGAGCGCGGATTTCGGCTACTGGGCGCCTCATCGACAAATTCATCGTGTACGAGGATGCCACCAAGGATAGCGCGCACCCCTCGGTCGCCTATGATCCGGTCCACGACCGTTATCTGGTGGTTTGGGTATTTGATACCTTTGGCAACGGCAGCGACTGGGATCTTTACGGACGTCTCATCCCGTGGGAGGGTCCCGACCCGGGCTTGCAGGACTTCGTTGTATGCGCTTTTGGCACGCATCAGCGGAACCCCAAAGTTGCTTATGGGAGGGCGGTCGAGGAGTTCCTGGTGGTCTGGAACAACGAGTTCCAGGCAGGGACGCCGCCGATGTACATCAGCGGGCGGCGCATGACGGCTTCCAACGGGACTTTCCCTGGCAGTCCCAGTGATTTGACGGTGAGTCACGGGTCGCAATCGCGCGTCAACCCTGATGTTACCTATAACCTGGCGCGGAACGAATACCTGGTCGTTTACGGGAATGGTGCGGACATCTTCGGTATCCGGTTGACGGGCCACCTCGACCACAATTTCGGCGGTGAATTCGGCATCGCCGGGTGGCCCGATCTCGAGCGCTATCCGGCGGTGGCAGCCTGCGAGGGCGTCGATCAGTATTTCGTGACCTGGGAATCCAACCAGGGGGCGGGCAACTACGCAATCTATGGGCGGTATATCGCGGGAGATGGCGCAAACGGCTCTGTACATCAAATCGACGATACCACGGGCATAGAACGCAACTCGGAGGTCGCCTGCAATCAGGCTGGCACTCAATATCTTGTAGCGTGGGAGACCGAGTATGTGGGCGGGACCTTTGGCATCTGGTCGCGCGTAGTGCATCCCAACGCGGTCTTCGAGCCGCAATACCGGATTGTCGATCCAACCTCGACCAAGGACCGCACCGAAGTTGTCCTCGTGGGCGGGCACACCAACTATCTGGCTGTCTGGGAACATGGTCGCCAGGGTACGCCTTTCCAGGATATTCACGGGCGTCTGATCTCGCCGCACCCCCTGTTCATCCCGTTGGCGGTGCGCAGCTACCATCCCTGAGAGTATCATCGTGGGAGTATAGGGTCAGGCTCTCCATAGCGGGAGCGACCCAATGCCGCCGGAGCCGCTCGATGCAGCCATCATCTTCGCGCCGGTGGTCTCTCCCTGGTTCCACGGGCGCTGCAAGCCGTCAAACCCGGCGGGCGGGTCGTCTGCGCCGGCATCTATATGAGCGACATCCCGTCGTTTGCCTACGACCTGTTGTGGCTTGAGCGGTCGCTGTACTCGGTGGCAAACCTTACGCGTCGCGATGACGAGGAGTTCCTGCGCCTGGCGCCACAGGTACCGGTACGTATTCTAAAGCCAGAACCCGGCAGGTTGCAAGGGGCGCATTAGGTTTTTTGCAACTTTTCAAAAGAAGTATTTCCGTATATAGTGAATTTTGAGTGAGGTCGACGAGAATCGCGGATCAGGCGGTTCTCTATATCGCGACAGCTGTCCGTAATCTGTTTCTCGCGCTGTGGGTATTGCCATGTGCACACAGGGCGTAGTGAGAGGGGGGCTGTAGATGAGACGTAAAGAGAAGACTGAATCCCAAATCCTGGAAGAACTGGCTCGCCTGCGAGAAAGGGTTGCAGAGCTGGAGGCGCTGGAATCTGAGCGCGCGCAGGTTCAGGCGGCGTTGCTCGAGAGCGAAGAGAAATACAGGTTGCTCGTCGAAAACCAGACCGACTTGATCGTCAAAGTCGATGTCGAAGGCAAATTCCAGTTCGTCAGTCCTTCTTACTGCGCGTTATTTGGCAAAACCGAGGAGGAACTGCTGGGTAAAAACTTCATGCCCCTGGTGCATGAGTCCGATCGCGAGTGTACGACCAAAGCCATGGAGAATCTGTACCGTCCCCCATATCACGCCTACGTGGAGCAACGCGCGATGACCAGGGATGGCTGGCGGTGGTTGGGGTGGGCCGATACGGCGGTACTGGACGATGCAGGAAATGTGACGGCGATTGTTGGGGTGGGGCGCGATATTACCGAGCGTATCCGGGCAGAGGAGGCGCTGCGGAAAAGCGAGGACCGGCTATCGAAAACCTTGATTGCTGCCAATGACGGTATGTGGGATTGGGATCTGGTTACAAACGAAGTCTACTTCGATCCCCGTTATTATGAGATGGCCGGCTATGCGGTGGATGCCTTCCCCCACCGGTTGGAGGAGTTCCAGAAGCGGGTACACCCAGACGAGCTTGACCACGTTATGGACCAGGCGCAGAAGCACTTGAGCGGAGAAATCGATCGCTTTGTGGTGCAGTTTCGTTTCAAGAAGGCCGGCGGCGACTGGCTGTGGGTCATGGGACGGGGGGTGATTGTTGAGCGAGATGCCAAGGGCGCGCCGTTGCGTTTTGTGGGGACGCATACGGACATTACCGCGCGCGTTCAGGCCGAGGAGGCGCTGCGTGAAAGCGAGGAATGGCATCGTGCACTCTTCGAGAATGCCCCTGACGCTATTCTCCTGGCGGATCCTGAAACCGGCGAAATCCTGGACGCCAATCCGGCCGCCGCGCAACTCCTGTCACGGACGCATGATGAGATCGTCGGCTTGCACTATTTCCAGTTGCATCCCCAGCAGGTAGAAGCGAGTGTGAGAGAGTCATTCCACCGGCGCTTCCAGCAGGATTCTCGGAGAGAGGTTCCACTCCTGGAAACCCTGGTGATGCGGTCAGATGGGAGCTGTGTGCCGGTGGAAATTCGCGCGCAAGTTGTCTCGCTACGGGGCAAGAAGATACTTCAAGGCGTCTTTCGCGATATCACCGAGCGGGAACAGACCGAAAGAGCGCTCCGCGAGTCGGAGGAGAAATACCGGCTGTTGGCCGAAACCACGCGTGATATCATTTTGCTTCATGATGTGCAGGGGAACATTGTTTACGTCAACCAGGCCGGGATGGACTTCGCCGGTTTCGGGCCGGCAGAGGCGGTCGGGCGCTCCGTCGCCGATTTTATCCCCGAGGAACGTATGGCTGCTCTTGTAGCCCGGCGTGACAGGCGTATTGCCGGTGATGACCAGACCTACCGGTACGAAACGGAGTTCCTGGACCGGCGCGGGCGACATGTTCCGGTCGAGGTGCACTCGACGTCAATTTTACGCGAAGGGCGGGTGAGTGAGATTCTTGTCGTAGCGCGCGATATCACGGCCCGGAAACAAGCTGAGTTGGAACGTGAGATGTTGTTGGCGCAAATCCGGGAGAAAGCCTGGCAAGTCCGCCAGATCATAGAGACGGTGCCCGAAGGCGTGATCCTCATCGATGGATATGGGCAAATCTTGTTGGCAAATCCTATTGCGCTCCGTGATCTTACAGTGCTTGCGGGAGTCCAGGTCGGGGACACACTCGCGTTTCTTGGCGGGCGTCAGTTATCCGAGCTTCTCACATCCCCGCCCTCGAAAGGACTGTGGCACGAGGTGCAGGCAGCCGGGAGGACGTTTGAGGTGATCGCGCGTCCCCTGCAGAATGGCCATCAGCCTGAAGACTGGGTCATGGTGATCAAAGATGTCACCCAGGAGCGAGAGATCCAGCAACATGTGCAGCAACAGGAACGCCTGGCAGTGGTTGGACAAATGGCCGCCGGCATCGCTCACGATTTCAACAACATTTTGGCGGTGATTACCCTTTATGCCCAGATGTCTCTCAAAACCGTGGATTTGCCGCCTAACACCCGTCGCCATCTGGAAACGATAACCCGGCAGGCTGACCGTGCGACCGATCTGATCCAGCAGATCCTGGATTTCAGCCGCCGGGCAGTGGTGGAGCGCCGTCCTATTGATCTGCGTTCCTGCTTGCAGGAGGTCGTCGAGCTCCTGGAGCATACTATCCCGGAGAACATCCAGGTGCATGTCGCTTACGATCTGGAAAGCTATACAGTGAGCGGCGATCCCACCCGTCTGCAGCAGGCTGTTATGAATCTCGTCGTCAATGCGCGGGATGCCATGCTGCCTCAGGGGGGCGGCGACTTGCACATCGGTCTATCCAAACTTTCTGCAGCAGACGACGTCCAATGTGTCATCTGTGGCCAGCGGCTTGAGGGAGAATGGGCGCGCATTGTCATTGTAGATACCGGTTGTGGGATTCCTGCTGATGTGTTTCCTCATATTTT
>JAFGNR010000213.1 GCA_016926915.1 Anaerolineae bacterium | reverse complement strand
CTCTTGCCGTCCGCGACGAGATCGTAGAACTGGTCAAGCGGGGATTGGGCAGCGAAGGCCGCCTGCCGGCGCGCAGCGCGCCGGCACCCGAGCCGGCGACCCGACCGGAGCCGGGTTTGCCTCCCCAGGCAGAGGCCAAGCCGGAAACACCTCCCCCACCCCGCACGGGCGTGGAGATTGCCGAGATCGAGACCCGCCAGGGCACGCGATACTATACCATGCGAGACCTGCGCAACGGGAATCTGGTCAAAAACGTGACACGTGGCTCGGCGCGCCGGCTCTGGCGCTACGCCATCGAGGAGGCGGAAAACAACCCCGTGATCCCCGGTCAGGTTCAATGGATGGGCGATCTGGGAATCTGGAAACGCCGGGAACACAGCAACCGGTCGCGTTACGATCTGGTGCAACGGGTCGACAACGCCCTGCGTGTGTATTATGGCGTCACCGAAGATGGGCTTCACGGGTATTGGAGCGCCCTGGTCGGTGAATAGTATGGCGCGCCCGTGAGGCGCACCGTTCGAAAGGAGCCCCCATGTCCGAACCGATCCGCCTGGTCATACTCACCGCCAGTGACCGGGCCGCAGCGGGTCTTTACGAAGACGAAAGCGGCCCGGCGCTCGCGAAACTTCTGAAACAGACGCTTGGCGCGACGCTAGTCGCGCGGCAAGTCGTACCCGACGATCGCGCCACCCTCGCGGAACAGCTATGCACCTGGGCAGATGGAGGCGAGGTAGACCTGATTCTCGTTACCGGCGGCACGGGTTTCGCGCCGCGCGATGTAACGCCGGAAGCTACCCGCGACGTCATCGAGCGTGAAGCGCCGGGCCTGGCCGAAGCCATGCGCGCCGCCTCGCTCCGTATCACAGCGCACGCCATGCTTTCGCGAACCGTCTGCGGGATTCGCAAGCAGACCCTGATCGTCGATCTTCCGGGAAGCCCAAAGGCCGCCGTAGAAAACGCTCAGGTGATTCTGCCGGTCTTGCCCCACGCCATCGATTTGTTGCGAAACGCTCCGGAAAGCGAGGCCGGTCACCGGAAGCTTCCCGGCGCCCAAATGGCTTGACAACCCGCGTTCACCATTCGCATATTCGCCATTCACCATTCATTCTAGGAGAACATCGTGCGCATTCTTTCTGTTTCCGAAATGCGATCCTGGGAGGCTGCGGCCGATGAGGCCGGACATACCTTCGACCGCATGATGGCGCTGGCCGGCGCCGGCGTTGCGCGGGCCATCATCGAACGCACTACCGTCAAAAACCGGCGGATTCTGGTGCTGGTCGGACCGGGGAACAATGGCGGCGACGGGCTGGTAGCAGCGCGTTATCTCGCCGATGCTGGCGGCAAAGTGACAGCCTATCTGGCCCGTTCCAGGGATGCCGGTCAGGATCCTGTCTTCGCGAAAGCCCTGGAACACAACGTCACCGTCATCCAGCGCGAGGATGACGCCGATGGGCAGGAACTGCAACGACTCGTCGCCAGAACCCATATCCTGGTCGACAGCCTTCTGGGAACCGGCGCCGCGCCGCCGCTGCGCGGCGCAATTGCGGAGATTCTCGGACAAGCAGGCGCAGCATTACGCGCGAACAACCAAACCCCGCTGATCACACTGGGCAACGTCGCGCGTTTCGACGCCCCGGGGGCAATGACCGTCGCGGTCGATGGCCCTTCCGGGATGGATTTCGACGCCGGCGACGTTGCGCCGGAGACCCTGCACGCGGATCTCACCGTGACCTTTGCTGCGCCCAAGACCGGTCACTTCCGGTTTCCTGCCGCCGACCATCTTGGAGAACTGATCGTGGCCGATATCGGAATCCCGCCGGCAGTCTCCCCGGCCGGAGAAGGCCCGGAAGTGGCCACTGCCGGCGACGTGCGCGCGTGGCTGCCACGGCGGGCCAACGATAGTCACAAAGGCTCGTTCGGCAAAGCGTTGATCGTAGCCGGCTCCGCCAACTACACCGGCGCAGCAGCTTTGGCAGCCATGGGCGCCGTTCGGGCCGGCGCCGGGCTGGTGACATTGGCGCTGGCAGGCCCCCTGCACGCTGCCGTCGTCCCTCTTGTCCCGGAAGCCACCTACCTGCTGCTCCCCAGTTCGCTGGGCGCCATCACCACGGACGCCCTATCGTTATTGACCGAGCGGATGACCGCTTACGATGCCCTGCTTATCGGCCCGGGGCTGAGCCAGACCGAGGAAACCACCGCCTTCATCCAGGCGTTCTTCGGCGATCCCCAGACCCAACGGTCAACGGGCTTCATCACGCGACCCCTACCGGCCGCGGTGAAACGCAACTTCCCGCCGCTCGTCATCGACGCAGACGCGCTTAATCTCCTCAGCCGCATTCCGGATTGGTGGCGCCAGCTGCCCCAGGAGTCGATCATCACACCCCATCCGGGCGAAATGGCCAGGCTCACGGGAAAAACGACCGCCGATATCCAGGCATCTCGCTGGGAAACGGCGACGAGAGCGGCCGCGAAGTGGGGCCACATTGTGGTTTTGAAAGGCGCCCATACCGTGATCGCTGGCCCGGAGGGCCGCATCATGGTGCTGCCGTTTGCCAACGCCGGCCTTGCCACCGCCGGCGCGGGAGATGTCCTGGCGGGCGCCATCGTGGCGCTGCGAGCGCAGGGACTGGGCGCCTTCGAGAGCGCCGCTGCCGGAGCCTTCCTACATGGGTTGGCAGGAGAACTGGCCGCAGAACGCCGCGGCAAAGCCGGGATGGCTGCCGGCGACGTGGCCCCGGCTCTGGCAGATGCATTGAAGCGCCTGGGACGCTAAAGGATCACAATGGATTCCCCCACGATAAATTGGTCGCTCATCGGCGCGGCAGCCCTGATCACAGGCGCCGGAAGCCTGCTGCTATCCGTGATCCTGTTACTCCTGACGTATCGCAGCCTCAAGAAGATCGCAGTCCCGCCGCAGGCAGACTTCTTCACCACGCTCAGGCACGTTCCGATTTCACTGGTACTGATCCTGGATCTTCTCGATCTGGCCCTCGACTTCTTTGCCGCGCCGGTCGGGTGGATCATCCTTGGACAGTTGGGATTGGAAAGTCTGCGAGGCGTGACCGTCATCGAGAGCCTCATTCCGGGCACCCAATTCCTCCCCACGTTGACCGCGGCCTGGATTCTGGCGCGACTGGGGGTACGCCTGCCCGATCCGCGCACCTACCAGATCAGAGAACAATAACCCTTGAGGCCCCAGCATTGAGAAAGTAGATTGCACTTTCACAGCGCTGAAACCCGTCTAAGTGAAAACGCCGGCCCTTTGTGGGGGCCGGCGTTCTGATGACCACAGACAGGAGAAGCGTTCAGGCGCGGTCGGCCAAGACCGCCCCCGCGAACCGCCGCCCAAACGACACCCCTTCGCGCAGCAACTGCGGGGAAGGTGCGCCCTTAAACTCCCAGACGTCATCAAATGTCCATTTCAACGCCTCGGCAATCGCCGTGAAATCGCGCCGCGCCCCTCCGCTCCAACCATAGCTGCCGAAGTAGGCCGCCCGGCGATTCTGAATCCGCTTGTGTTCCGCCATATGAAGCATATCCATCATCGGCGGAAAGAGCCCTCCCTCATACGTCGGCGCGCCTACCAGAACGCCACGCCGTGTGTAAAGGTAGGGAAGCACGTAACTGGCGTGGGTGTGCCGCACATCGAAAATCTCAACAGGCAACCCGGCCGACGCTACCCCTTCTGCAACCGCTTCGACCATCAGCTCCGTAAGGCCATACATGGTACCGTAAAGCAGCGTAACGCCGGGATCCGCCGGTTCTTCCGCATAGCTTGCCCATTTAGCATAAAGATTCACGATGTGTTCCGGACGCTCTCGCCATATCAAGCCATGTGAAGGCGCGATGATGTCGATGTCCAGGCCTTGCAGTTTGTCGATAGCCCGCAACACCGGCTTGGGAAAGAGCGAAACGATATTGACATAATAACGAAGCGCCTCTTGCTCGTAGAAGTCCGGACGATTACACTGATCGTCGAAAATGGCCCCCTGTAGAGAGCCATAGCCGCCGAACGCATCACAGGAAAACAAGATGCGACTCTCGACGTCATAGGTCATCATGGTCTCGGGCCAGTGCACAAAAGGCGTCATATGGAACTGCAATGTGTGCCCCCCACCCAGAGAAAGGATTTCACGGTCGGCGACGGCCCGCACCCCCTCCGTAATATGATAGTAATGCGCTAACATATCCAGGGCTTTCTTCGCTGCAAGAATCTCGGCCTGGGGGGCCACCCGGCGCAACGTCCGCAACACGCCTGTGTGGTCGGGCTCCATGTGGTTGATGATAATATAATCCAGATGAGCAGGATCCGCAATCTGAGCAATCTGGCTCAGTAGCTCATCGGCTTTGAAATCTTTCGCCAAATCGATGAGCGCTTTCTTCTCACCGTTGATTACATACGCATTGTAAGACACACCTTCTCGGCTGATGGGCCAGATCCCTTCGAAAAGGTCCGTGGTCCGGTCATTGACGCCGATCCAAAAAACACCAGGTTTCACCTCAATCGCTGGCATAAACTTCCGCTCCTTATTGACTATAAAACACGGTCATTCCTTAGAAAGAAAAGCATCTACATTATTGCGGATTCCCGGCAGGTGTCAAGAAAGCGCAGTCGCCGCCCAACCTATTCCACCGTCAACAACACAATCCCCGCAATGGTCAACCCCATCCCCACCAGGTTTTTCACGTTCATCGGCTCTGCGCCAAAGATGATGCCCATCAAGGCGCCAAACAACGGGGAAGTAAAGGCAATCGGCATGACCTTGCCGAGCGGCGCGCCTTTGATGGCGGCATAAAAACACAACATTCCGACCGCCCCTGCCACGACGCCCCCGCCGATGACCATCATGAGAAGGGCTTTGGAACCGGCCTGGGGAACCGTCTTCCACTGTGGAAAACTGACGATTGCCAGAATGACCAGGGCGACCGCCGTCCGGATGGTGATTCCCATTTGCGGCGACAGATTCCCCAAATGTAATCCCTTTTTCTCGAAATACCCGCCAATGCCCCACGCCATCGCCGTCATCAATGCCAACAACTGCGGATTGAGCTTCATAACACCTCCCGAACATCACCTCTAACCAGTGAAATTGGCCCTTTGCGCGCGCGTCTTACCAACACGCCGCAACCGGATTG
This sequence comes from Anaerolineae bacterium, assembly GCA_016926915.1. GTDB lineage: Bacteria > Chloroflexota > Anaerolineae > B4-G1 > SLSP01 > JAFGNR01. The sequence continues at coordinate 10,255 of JAFGNR010000213.1, read as the reverse complement.
ATCTGCCGGCATTTCCGGAAACCACCTTCAGTAGAACAAGCCGCCCGGTGAAGGCGGCTTGTTGTTACGTATGCCCTGAGTACGTCGCGGGGTAGCGCTCGGTGGTTCTCGCATTCCACCGGAGCTCACCAATCCGGGCCTTCTGGATCCCGACAATTCAGTACGCGAACCACTCAGTCGCTAATCGTCCAGGTGGTTTCTTCGGAGATATCCGCTTCAGTCTCCTGGACCAAATCCTGCCCATCACAGTCCTGGGCCAACAGATCGTACGTCCCCGGAGACAGGTGGAAAACGCGGGCGCCATCCGTGGGCATGATGGACTCCCCGGCGCCCAACATGTCATCGCCCCAGTCTTGATTCGTCGAAGGAGAAATGTAAAGGTAGCAGATCTCCGTTGAACTTGTATTGTAAACCACGATAGGTACCAGACCGCGCCCCCCCACCGTGATCGTCGTGTCGCCATCAACTTCCCAAGCCGTCTCCAGGACAGCCTCATCACAATCCAGCAGCATCACATCGTGCGGTTCGTCTGGGACATTGATGCTCCAGGAATCCCCCACGCCAATGATATCTTCGTCACCCAGCTGGTCATCGCCCCATGAATCGCTGGCCGTCTCTGAAATCAACACGTAGCAAATATCATAGGCCCCCTCGTTCTTGACGCGGATCTCAAAACCGTCGTCTCCGCCGCCAGAAAAGCCAAGACAGGCAAGAGTAGTTAACAGCAGTCCGATGGTCAAGCCTACCATAACAAGACGTTTCATCTCTGTACTCCTTTTTGGGTGATCCCTGGATTGATAGATGGGTCCTCATACAGCATGAACCTGCTCTCATTATAACCGGAATCGCATGGGGGGACAAGGGGAAAGCTGATTTCCCGGAAAACCAGCCCAATTCCGCCAAACTTAGTTTGCAAACGGTATGGTATCGTGTTATACTGAAGATGACTTCACAATCCAGAAATCGTAACACTGTGGCCCTGGGGGACGCACGTAGTTTGCGCTCAAAAAACAGGATTAGGCGCCCGTCGCACAGGTTCGAAAGCGGGAATGGCGCCTACCTGAATCGTAACCCAAAATCAGAAGGCAATCATGGTCAAGCAGACAATAAGCTTCTTACCCCCGATGCAAGCACGCCAACTCACCGAGTTGGCCGAACGCGCAAGGATCAGTCTTGGTCGGTTTGCGTCCGTTGACGTCAGCTACGATGTCAACGGATTGCAATTGCTCGACGAATGGGTCGACCGTCATCTCCGGCAGTTCCCATCGCCCTCCAAAGACATTCTGACGATTTGGGGAGCATTTCTAGGCGAGGTCTTCCGCAGACGCTTTCACGGCGAGTGGGCTATCGATCAAGGCAAACGCCAACCGCGCCTGGGCGTTATCTGTCCCAAGGAGACCCGGGGTCTGATTTTCGTCGACGTCATGGAACAGATTCAGCGCCGCACACACGCGGGTATGGCGGAGTCGCTGAGCTGGTACTACAGCATGAAGGCGATCGAGATCAAAGAAGTAGAAATCTGAAAAAGGTCATCTCGACCCCTGAGACCGAAACGCAAGCCTCCCAATTGGGAGGCTTTTCCTATGATCGGTAGATTTCTGGAACCCGCACTCAACGCGGAGGGTGAAGACCTGGCAGTACCAGGAACGAAAATTCACCCAACACCTGAGTATCCTTGAGAACCCGCGCGGTATGAGGGCCGGCGCCCATCGCCAGACAATGCCACATGACATCGTCTCCTGCAACACGCGGATCGCCGCGCAGCACCTCGCCGCCCTCGAAAGCCAGATGCAATGCCGTGTGGGCGGCGCCTTTTCGGGCAATCACCTGGAACAAGGTCCGGGGCCGCACCGGCGCCGGCTCGACCACGACCTCAAAGGGTCCCGGAACCGCCTCGACCGTCAACTCCGCGGCATCGATGTAAGCGTCACAATGTTTGAAGCGCCACAAGACGGTGCTGCGCACAAACGCAGTAACCTGGGGGGCTTGCGCCGTCACGACGACCGGTGGAATCTGTGCATAGACGTTGTAGATGTGTGCGCCCTGCCCCCAGATTACCGAATCCGCCCATGGATCACACCCGCCTGTGGGGTCGATCCCGACCTTGAAGGTGAAGTTCTTGAGATCGCTGCTGGCAATGTCCCCTTCCAGACCCAAGAACGCCCCTTGCCCCACACCATCGCTAACGTTTGCATCATCGTGCCGGCTGGACCAGGCGTGTGCGAAGGCTGTCAGCCGCAGCGTGGCTCCCGGTGTTACGTCGACCACCTGGTAGAGGCCGCCATCGTGAATACCGTAGAAGGTGAACATTTGCCAGGCCCGGTTCCCGGCGTGAATGCGGGGAGGATCGAGAAAGGGAGGTTCCCGATTGATAATTTTGCATTCGGGACGCTTGTAGCCATCCAGGTTATCGGGATCATACGGAATCTGCCCCCCCTCACGCCAGAATGCAACCCAGTCCTCGGGGACAAAGATTTCGCCATATTCATGTCCGGTGTGTGTCTTACGCCACCAACCAGCCTCAAATCCGCCGTTCTTCAACAGATTTGCCATGCTACCCTCCATCGCTTTCAACTCAATCAGGGGGTGGGTATCCATACCCCACCCCCTGTTGCTTCACAACCGTTGCCCCTAGTACTCCATGATCCTGGGGAGCTCTTTCGCCTGATTGATCCAACCCCCCACTTGCGGTTGGCTCGGAAGCCGGCGCACCAGACTCCGGGCCTCGTTCACCTCCTGGAGTTTAGCGTGGAGGTTCTCAACATTACGACGCGCCAAATCCGGCACGGTATCAACGCCGGCAAATTCCAACAAGTCTGCATACTCTTCGCCGATGCCCGTGATGCGAAACAGGTCCGCACGATTGGCCCACTTCAGAATCAGTTTTTCAGGAATACCTGATTGCTCCGCCAGTGTCTCGCGTCCTTTGGGAGTCGCAGCCTTTTCGAGCAAGTCCTCTGTGCTGGTGATTCCCGCCTCTTTCAGTTTTGCGGCATACGCCTCACCAATTCCCTCGATCATTGTCAGTTTAGTCATCAGAATCCTCCTACGAACGTGAACTCACTGCTATGTGTTTGATGGCACTGCGCCACTAACGCTGTCCTAGATGCATCGGCATCACCACGTGTGTGAAAGCTGACTCATCGCCCACCGCCCGTAACACGCCGGGATTCGTCGCCGCATTGACAGACAAGGATACCTGCGGGACATCCAGCGCCGAAAGTACATCGATCAAGAAACGGACATTGAATGCGATTTCCAGTTTAGGACCTTCAACACTCGCAGCGAGCCGCGTGGCGCCCTCTCCCGATTCCGCAGAGACCGCCGATACCACCACTTCCCCGTCATCGCCGATTTCCAGGCGCACGATATTGGCAACGTCGCGAGCAAAGATTGCGGCGCGCTTACACGCCTGCAACCATTCCTGCCTACCAATGACTGCGCGCGTCTGATGGGATTGCGGGATAATCCGCCGGTAGTCAGGGAAATTCCCGTCGATAAGGCGCGAGTTCAGCACCGTGTCTTCCAGACGGAAAACAATCTGGTTGTGCCGGTTGGTCGTGAAGATATGCACCGGTTCTTCCTGTCCTCCCAAGATGCGCTGCAATTCCAGGAGTGCACGGGCGGGCACGATGACATTGAACGGATGCGCAACCGGTTGCAACAACGGAATCTTTCGGACCGAAAGTCGAAAACCGTCAGCCGCCGCCATCGTCATGACATTCCCCTCAAATTCCACGAGGATGCCCGTGAGAACAGGGTGGCTGTCATCGGTGGAAGCAGCAAAAGTGACCTGCTCCAATCCCTGACGCAATTCCGCTTCCTCGACAGAGACGCCATTGTTGTCCTCGGCTTCGGGGACCAACGGGAACTCCTCACTGGAGATACCACGGAAGGTGGCGCTCACCATGCCACACCGCACGTCTAGTGAAAGCGTCTGAGGATCAAGGGATAGTGCAACCTGATCGGGGGGCAGCGAATTCATCAGATCAATGAAATTCCGGGCCGGCACTGTGATCGCGCCGTCGGTTTCGACGCGAGCGCCTACCCAGTGAACGACGCTCAGCTCGAGATTCGTCGCAGCGAGTTTCAGCTGACCGTTATCTGTCGCCAGAAGCACATTACTGAGAATTGGCATTGTCGTCCGCGAAGGGACCGCCCGCCCCACAATACTCAGACCCCGCGCCAGGTTTTCCTGCAGACAAGAGAGTTTCATTGAGGGCCTCCTGAGCATGACGTTGAAGTTACATCCAGTATACTCTAACCTTATCGAAATAGCAAATTAGAAAACGAGGAGATGAAAAATGCAGCCCGCCCGTGAATAACGTTTCCCTAGACGGCAGCGCTCTCCCTATTCAGTTCAGCATCCACCAGCTGCGTGGCAGCAGTAGCCAAAGCCACGACAATCCAGAAAATCGTGACGGAATGATGGAAGTCCAAGCTAAAGAAGTAATGATCAAAAACTCCGGCGCCCAATCCACCGATAATCGCCGCATGCAGCCCCCACCACAACGGCTCCAGTTCCGGAAGCGCCCGCGCCTGGGCGCGGCGCTTCCAGAAGCGCACCAACAAAATACCGACAATGAACAGGAACCCCGCCAGCCCGACCAATCCCATCTCCTCGGCGATGAGTAGATAGACCATCGCCACACCGATGTAGGTATCGATGTCCGGCGATCCGGCGAATCCCACTCCCAACAACGGATAGCGCCGGATCAAGATGAGGGCGTCTTTGTATTCGCCAAACCGCATTTTCGTGGAGAGATCCTCGCCGCGCAGCCCTTCGACGAAGTGCGCGACGTACTCCTGCGTCCAGGGTAACAGCAATACCAGCAGAACGGCAATCGCCAACAAGGGCAGTAGCTTTCGATAGCGCAGCACAGCCATGATGAGCAGCCCGCCCACAGCGCCGGCCATCGCGCCACGAGAGATTGTCAGTCCCAGCCCTAATCCCATCACGCCGACCAGGGGCGCGAGAAACACCGGCCGCAGCACCGGGCGCTTCGCAAAGAGCTGGGGGATCGCCATCATCAGGGCAAGATTCAACAAACTGCCCAGAACATTGGGGTCGACCGACGTTGAAGTCGCGCGTTGCATCAGCTCCGGATCGTCGCGGATGTACCGCAGCACGCCGGCCCCGGTTGGATACCCCAGACGGCCCAAGGCAGAGAGCAGCCGGATGGCGAGATCATCCGGTAGGAAATAAAGGAGCACCCCCACAAGCGCCGCCCCCCCCGCAGCCAGGAGGAAGACTCGTACCAGACGTCTCAGGCGTTCCACGTCGCGCACGGTATTCACGACGAGATAGAACAGCCCGATACTCAGCAAAACCTCGGCGAAATGCCGGATCAGATAACTCGTCAAGGCCGCGTGGGAAAGCCCGGCCACAAAAGAGCCAATTGCCATGACCACAAACGCCAGCACCGGGCCATCCAGCGGCGTGGTCGCCAGATCCGTCTTTTGTCCCAGTAGCAGAGGAGCAAGCCAGACGAAATACAGCCCCATCAGGGCCAGATCCAGGAAGGTCGGCGTGAATCCAATGCTGAAAGGTAACGCGGCAAAAGGGAGCAGCGCCACGATACCGATCACCCCCCAATAAGCCACCTCGATATCGCGCAGCATCCACAAGGCCATCGCCAGCGACCCCACCAACGCCGCCACCACGAGAAGGCCCCCTTCGACGACCAGCCAGCCGAGACCCGCGCCGGCAGCCGCAGCCAGAACAACCGTGGCAGCAATAGCCAGCCAATGGCGGCGCGAATGGTACACCCACCGCAGCGGGGTTGCCTCGATGAAGTCATGCATGATCGGACGCCAGTTGCTCAAGCTTTCATTTTCCTCCAAGCGCATTATACTGGGAGTAAGTACCACGTCAAACCCGAACTGGCCGGCCAGACAATGATTTTGCAGAGCGTTGCCGCTTGCAAATAAGTAAGGTTTGTGGTATCTTATTTTTAAGAGTCTTAACTCGATTTTAATCCACGGCAAGGGGGTTGAACTATGTTGACCATCCTAAGAATCTTTGAAGAGCATCGTAATACCATCCGCTTCATGGGCGGCATTCTGATCGGTCTATTGATCGGTCTGATTTTCGCATACTGGATTATGCCGGTGAAATGGCAAGATGCCACCCCCGGACATCTCCATCCCGAATTCCAGGCCTATTACGTAAATGCGATCGCGAAGGAGTACCAGGACACTCCCAATATCGAGAGAGCAAAACACATGCTTGGTCTGAAACTGGATGACCCCAAAGCGAATCCTTGGACCAGGGATGAGAAAACGCTTCAGAATGCCTTCAATCTGGCGCTCGAACGGACGGAGAGTCGCGAGGATGTCGTTGCGTTGGCCAATCTGGCCCGAGATATCCCGGTCGACTTCAGCCCGGGTGAGGAGCCTCCCACCGCAGAACCGGTGGAACCCGAAGCCGAAGAAGCGGAGCCACGCAGCAAGCTCGGCGCTGTGGTGACTGTCGTGGGCATTCTCTTTATCTTCCTCGCGCTGGCTGCCATTGGATTCATCCTGGTCACCAAGTGGCGGGAAAACAAGCAAAAGAGCGCCGCGCCGGCCGACGGCACCAGCCGCGCCGCAGCGTACGGCAGAGGAGCTGCCGAGAAGACGGTCGCCGTTGACGCTGAAGGAGAACCGCCCCTGCGCTCCTTCACTGCTACCTATGTTATCGGCGACGATTTCTTCAACCCTTCGTACAGCATCGAGCGGGGCAGCGAGTTTCTCGGGGAATGTGGCGTTGACATTTCGCAGAGCATCGGCGCCGGCGATCCCAAGAAGGTTACCGCATTGGAACTCTGGCTCTTCGACAAGAGCGACATCAAGACTGTGACCAAAGTCTTGGCCAGCCGGTATGCCTACGACGATCCTGCAATCCGAGCGGAGCTCGATGGCAAGGGCGACGTGCTGTTGATCAAACCCGGGCAGGAGATCATTCTCGAGACCACTGCGCTGAAAGTGCGCGGCAAAGTGGAAGCGGCAGAGTATGCAGAAGGCGATTTGCCGTCCGAGAGTTTCTTCAAAAAGGTGAGTATCGAACTGAGCGCCTGGGTAAAATAACTGCAGGTCGGACCGGACACAGCTGAAGCAGCTTCAGGAGAACGAAAGGACGCTTGCCTGGGCTGGCCTTTCAGCAATAGCGCCCGGTAGTGCACACTTCAGAGGCGGCAGGACTGCCTGCGCTTTGTTGCGTCTTGGTGGCCAAAAAACGGGTCCCTTGAATCAAGGGACCCGTTTACGCTTTCACCCGCGCTACTCTCCGTCCCCTGACTCACCACTGGCGTCTGGCGGGATAACATCCGGGCCATAGACATAGCGAGCAGGCCACGGGACGAAATGGCTCTCGAAACGATCCCGGTAAAGCACCTTGCCCTCAGCGTCCCTGACGACGCGTTCCAGCACCGCGTCGAGACCGTCGTGGGCGCTTTCCAGCTTGTGAATCGCCCCGGAGGGCAACGTAGGATCATATTCATAGACCGGCAGTCCCGGAGACACTGGATCTCCCCACTCGGGACCGATCTGTTCGACGGTGCGGCCATCACTTGTACTATAGAACAGGAACTGCAAGCGGGAACGGGCCACGTCGATCTCAATCTGGATCAACAGATGGTGAGAAGAATCATTGACGAATCGAAAATCTACCAGCGGGGAGTAGATCGTGGCATCAAACCCCGGCCCGAACCCGCCGAGTTCGTAGTACCCAACACGATAGGCATGAGGCCAGCGCTCGATAATCGGATACCCCGCGTAGAAAGCAGCGCGAAAGGCCGTAGTCGCAACCTGGCAAATGCCCCCACCCACCCCCGGCACGGTACGGTCGCCAACGATGACGTAGGACTCATCGTAACCTGCGTCAGGCGTTACTTCACCGAGAAAGGTATTGAAGGAGAATGTCTCACCCGGCGCCACGAGCACCCCATCGAATTTCGAAGCGCCGAGACGTATGTTGTGGTCTCGCGCCGAGGATGATCCTACGAAGTAGGACTCCCCTACCGCGATCAACTCGACGATGCCCAAATCAGCCGCCGACGTAGTCTCGTCATACTGCGGAGAAATGGTCTGCAACACCAGGGGAACCAGATGTTGGCCCGTTTGCAAAAATTCATTGATGCGTGCGATGGTCCCCGCGAGGTCGACGTCACGTCCAGGCTGACTTGGGGAGGCGATCACCAATTCCTTTGCCACGACGTCGTAACGAAACTGCGCATCCACCGGGTCACGGTGCAGCGCCAGGGCCAGCGACTCAAGGTAATGCAGCAACATGGCCTCGTCGAGACCGACAACCACATGCCCTTCCTCTGGGCGAATCGCCAGCATCTGGGATACCACTTCAGGTTTCAGGATCCAGGGACCGGGATCACCCTCTTGTGGATTGGGCAGCAACAACGTCAGAGGCTCAGCCAGCATCACGTTGGCCATCTCAAGCGCCTGAGCGGCCTCCTCGTCATTCACCTCGGGTTGGAGAATCTCGATGATCAGGGGAACTTCCACCGGATCGAGAAACCGTAAATGTGGCTCTAGGGATGCCAACGTCGCTGTGATATCCAGACGGCGCCCTATGGAACTGGCCTCAATGTGTACCTCTGCACCTTGTAGATAAACGACCGCATCTTGGGGAAGCGAGTCTAGCTGCGATGCCAGCGTCTGGAGCTGCGCCTCAGCGCGGTTGCGATTCCAGACAAATACCGGCGCGACCACCGCGCCCTGCTGCATGATCCCAACACGCTCGCGGTAAGCTTCCCAACCACCATCGCCATGCCCCGGTTCCAAAACACGCGTCAGCGTGGCCTCGGCGGCAACCGACACGCCCAGATCAGCCGGAGAAAAAGACCAGCGCTGCTCGTCGGGTCCCACGAACACAACACGCAGCGCATCGAGGGCCAGATAGTCCTCTGCATGCACCAGCGCGTCCCCGGCCCGCAGCCCACCCAGCGCCGCACCCCACAGCCTCAGCCCCGGAATCACGCGGGATTCTAGAACCGGTCCCAACAACAGCAACAGCCCAAACAGGGTCAGGAGCAACAATGCAGCCACGACCACGACAAACGTCAAGCGATTCATGAGCACCTCACATGCCCTAAGCCCCATTCACCAAACTTAAATAGATCAATTTCGACTATATTACCCCGGGATGCGCACGTGTCAATCCTCGAAAATAGCCGCAACAACAAAACCCCGGCTATTACACATCATGAGAAGCGCGCGCCCCCTCTTGTAGTGCGTTGACATCGGCTTCCCGAGCATAAAAGACCAGGCGATCCCCGCGATGGATCACGGTATCGCCCCGGGCCGCCAGCACCTTCCCGTCACGTACAAGCGTAACGACCCAACACTCAGCGGGCCACGGGTACTCACGAATGGCTTTCCCCACCAGCCGCGATCCGGCTCCCACCGCCAATTCGAAAACGCCGGCGCCTTGAGAAGACGCCGGGTGCAATGTGCGACCGGCAAAACGAAGTTCGTGTTGCGAGTCCATGACCTGGCGGTACGCCTCGCCGATGTGACTGAGATGGATCAAGCCCAACAAGATTCGGGGGTCGTCCCGGTCGACCACCGGTAGGCGGCTGAGATCATGGATCCCAAGCCGCTGCAAAGCCACCGAAACCGATTCGTCGGGGAATGCAGTCACCAACCGGCGCGTGCAAATATCGCCGACCTGGCGTGATTCCCAGTCCGGCCAACGCGTCTGCGCCCCTTGCACATCCCCGAGAGACACGATGCCTACCAGGCGCCCTTCCGTGTCCAACACAGGATACCCGCGATGGCGCGTTTTCTCGACCAGCGCCCACAAATCTGCCAGCGTCGTTTCGAGCGATACCGCAACAACAGCTACCGTCATGACGTCATCGATCCGAACATTCTGCAGCACGTCCAGCGCCTGCCCCGGCGCCGGCGTCACACCCTCGCGAGCAAGCGGCAGTGTATAGATCGACTCGCGGCGCAGGGTCCGGGACAACACGGTTCCCACACCGGTCGCCAGCATCAAGGGCAGGATCAGGGTATAACTCCCCGACATCTCAAAAGCGATCAACATGGCGGTCATCGGCGCGTGAGCGGCGGATGCAAACGCCGCCGCCATACCGACCAGAGCGTAAGCCCCTGAAGGCGCGAGTTCAATTCCGGGGAAGATGCCCTGTAGCAGCAGCCCATACGCCCCCCCAAACATCGCGCCCACGAAGAGTAAGGGCGCGAAAATGCCGCCCGACCCGCCGCTTCCTAGCGTCAAACTCGTCGCGACCATTTTGAG
>JAFGNR010000212.1 GCA_016926915.1 Anaerolineae bacterium | reverse complement strand
GTGGAAGCAGCGCCCTCCGGTCGCACCGGCGCAGCACGCAAACCGGCGCTCCCAATCAATAAGGTTGCCAACAGTCCGGCAGCCAGCACTAACGGCAAGGTCAACCGAGTGAGAACGTGCGGACATCGTGAGTTCAGCATCGACACACCTCCTCCGGAGCGTTTGTCTCATTCATAATCAAGGGATTGCACTGTGCAACGCCAGGTGAGCAAATCCGGCGTTAGTATAGACAGATTCCGGCCCGCCGCCAATGTTCGCAGAACGGGAAGTTACCCGAAGAGCGCCGAGATAGGGCGGAGATACACAGAGAAAGACTCGCCCCAATGCTACTTCGCACTTCTAAGCAAATGTGCTATAAATGGCGTAATCGACGGTCGCCATTCTCTGATGCTTTCAACATATGAGCTCGTAAAATCGTACCATAACCGGGAAGTATCCATGAAAGCCTATATCGCCATCAAATACCACGCCGACAACCGTAACCGCGAGCGCATCGCAGCCATTGCAGCAGCCCTTGGAGCCGCCGGATTCGAGACGGTGTGCGTGACGCGCGACCTGGAACGGTGGGGGGCTGTTCACTTCGACGCCGCCACGCTCATGGCGCGTTCTTTCCAAGAGCTCGAGACCTGCGATGTCGTGATCGTGGACCTCACCGAAAAGGGCGTCGGCGTGGGCATCGAAGCAGGATATGCGGCCGCGCGCGGCATTCCGATTGTCGCCATCGCGCAAGCCGGCGCACCGATCTCGGACACGCTGCGCGGCATATCACGCGCCGTGGTGATGTACACGCATCCGGATGAACTTACTGGGAAAATCATGACGATCCCAGACTTGCTGATGGCGGCCCCACGACCGTCGACGACCGGCGACTAACGACTGCGAAAGGAAAAGAACATGGCGGTAAGACCTGTATCCCCAGAACTGCACGCCCAGATTTTGGCCTGGCAAAAGGAAGAAATCACCGGGCATCACACCTACCTGAACCTGGCCAAAACGATCAAAGACGCCCACAATCAGGAGATCGTGCGACGAATCGCGGAGGATGAGCAACGACACTACCGCATGCTCAAGCGCTATTCCGATGTCGACGTGCAACCCAATCGTTGGAAAGTCTTCTTCTTCACCTGGCTTTCCCGGCTTCTGGGACTCACCTTCGGCATGAAACTGATGGAACGCGGCGAAGATGAGGCCTTAGCCTCCTACAAAGCCTATCGCGATGAGATTCCGGAACTGGAAGCCATTCTGCACGATGAGGAAAAGCACGAACAACAGCTCCTGGAAATGCTCGACGAAGAAGTTCTGAAATACACCGGTTCGGTCGTGCTGGGCTTGAACGACGCTCTTGTGGAACTCACCGGCGCCCTCGCCGGGCTGACCTTCGCCTTCCAGAATACACGCCTGATCGCTCTTTCCGGTCTCATCACGGGCATCTCGGCGTCCTTCTCGATGGCGGCGTCGGAGTACCTGTCGGCCCGCGCCGATGAGAGTGGAAGCGAAACCGATCCGCTGCGTTCGGCGCTGTTTACCGGCCTGGCCTATATCTTCACGGTGACGGTGCTGGTCCTGCCCTATCTGCTGCTCGACAACTACCTGATCTGCCTGATCTGGACGCTGGTCAACGCCGTCCTGGTCATCGCCGTCTTCAACTTTTACCTGGCCGTCGCCAAAGACCTGCCGTTCGGCAAGCGCTTCCTCGAAATGGCAGCCATCAGTATCGGCGTCGCGGTGTTCTCGTTTGGCATCGGTTACGTGATCGGAGAGGCATTCGGTATCGAAATCTAGGTCTGTCGTAGGCGTTGCTCGACTTCAGAGTATGGAGGCAGGCTATGAACAGTCGCTTCAAGCAATCCGGCATCAAGTCAGAATGGCTCCACAAAGATAAAACCGTTCTCGCGCAGATCAAAACGGCGCTCCCTTTCGATGAGCAAAGCCTGACCGATCTGCCGGCGATCTGGAATCTCACTGCGACGGGGGCGCACCGGGATCTGGGGTTTGGCGGCAGGCTCCACAGCGCCAGATTGCCGGGCGGCTACACATCCATCACGATCACTCTCGTCTCCTTCGAGAACGCGATTGTGGCCGCCGCCGTGCGCCAGCAGACCTGGAATAATCCGGAGGTGTTACCTCTTCTGGAAGAGTCTTGGGGCGGCCTGGTGCACCGTGAAGAAAAGGAGCTATGCTACGCGTACCGGAACCCCCGCGCGCAGATGTGCCTGCGCGAAGCCATCCACCAGGCATTGGGGTGCTGGGAAGCGGACACGCCCGCAGAACTCCAGCCCGCCTATGCGACTTTGATGGATCCGTTGGAATCCTACGAGTTCGGAACCTACTGCGGGGTCGCGAGTGTACCCCCCAAGGGTAGAGTGGCCATCGAGGATTTGAAACAGCGCCAGGCCTGGGATCTGATCCGGGCTGTCCTGCGCTCCCCTAACCCGGAAGGCCGGGTATACGCCATCGAGACGCTGCTGGCGTTGGAACAAGCCGGCAACGCCTTGTCCCCGCAGGACCAGCGCGCCATCGAGGCCTTGCTCGCGATGGAAATACCGGTTTCGGTGTGTGGCGGATGTTTCACATTCCAGAAAACTGCAAAAGAGCTCTTTGCCGGTAAACCCGACGCTTCACCGGTAGCATTTGGGTTCTAACGATATGGATCTCCGTCGCCTGTGACTTCAGCAAGGCCCTGGCTACTTTGATCTGCGGATCGGATACCAAAATCACGTAGATATGGTGAAATACGAAATTCCCGACCTGGTACCTGTAGCTCGCGAAAGACTCTTCGAAACCATCGAAGAGAGTATGTTGGTCATCGATCGAGAGCATCGCATCATCGACCTCAACACGGCGGCCAGACAACTGCTCCACGCTATACCCTCGCCGTTAGGACAATACGCGGAACAGGTTTTCACGTTCTGTCCAGGTGTGAGCACGTGGTTCAAAAACGGCATGTCCCAGCCCCAGATCGAGGTCTGTTTAAGCAATGCGCGGTCTCGCAGCTTCGAGATTCGAGCGTATCCCTTGCAGATTGAGAATGGCGTTCCCCTGGGTCGCCTCATTGTATTCAAAGATGTAACCGAGTATCGACAAACCCAACAGATCCTTCAGCAGCGCGAACACTTCCTCACATTGCTGAACGACATCACCTGCACCGCGCTCGAGACCCGCGACGTCCCCACCCTACTCCAAATCCTGGCGGACCGGCTCGGGGAGCTCTTCGACGCCGATGGCTGCTACTTGACGCTCTGGGATGCAGAGCGTCAAATGACGATCCCGGGCGCAGCCTATGGAAAGTGGAGAGACGCCTACCGTTCACTGCAACCCAAGCCGGGCAAGGCGACAGCCACCGAGTCCGCCCTGCGGACAGGTCACCCGCTGGTCATCGACGATGTGTATGATACCCCCTACCTGGATTCCTATATCGCCGAGATGTTCCCCGATCGCTCACTCCTGGTGCTGCCGCTCATCGTGGAAGGCAAAGGGCTCGGCGCAGCCCTGGTAGCGTTCAACGAACGCCACCACTTCACGCCGGAAGAGGTCAGGCGAGGGGAACAGGTCGCCGCCCAGATCGCCCTCGCCGTGTACAAGGCCCAATTGGTCGACGCACTCCAGGAAAATGTCGCCATGCTAAAGGCGCGCAATGAGGAACTGGATGCTTTCTCGTACACGGTTGCCCACGATCTCAAGAATCCACTAACGCAAATCTTGGGGTACGCCGGTCTCCTGGACCGCGAGCTGCTACACCTGAGCGAAGACGACAAAGCCAGGGCCGTGCACAGAATCGCCGTGGGCGGGCGCCACATGAGTAACATCATCGATGAACTCTTGCTCCTGGCGCACGTCTGGCAAACCCGAGATATCACCCTCCAGCCATTGGATATGCACGCGATTGTGACCGAGACGTTGGCCCGCTTAGCTTACCAGATTCAGACATCAGGAGCCGAAATAGAGCTGCCGGATGCGTGGCCGGGCGCCGTGGGCCACGCGCCGTGGGTCGAACAGGTCTGGATCAACTACCTCAACAACGCGCTCAAGTACGGCGGCAAACCGCCATGGGTGAAATTAGGCGCTGCCCAGAGTGAGGACGGTTTTGCGCGTTTCTGGGTCGCAGACAATGGCCCCGGCCTGTCGTCTAACGAGCAACAGCGTCTGTTCACGCCTTTCACGCGACTCGATCAGGCCCACACCAAGGGCCACGGACTGGGGCTTTCCATTGTCCGCCGCATTGTGGGAAAATTAGGCGGCCAGGTAGGCGTCGAGAGTATCCCGGGCAAGGGCAGCGCTTTCTGGTTCACGCTACCGAACGCCTGAGGCGCCGGCTTCTGATGAACTTCAAGGAAAAACCCAAGATGAAAAATCACCGGCATGCATGAGATACGCGTCGCGAATTGGGCCGATCTGCAAGAGCAGCTCTTCGCCGACATGTGGCGGCCCGACCTGAAGTGCTACCGCTCACCCTATGTCTTTCGCGGTATGTCCGACGCAACCTATCCTCTCAAGACGTCGCTGATGCGGCAAGGCGGTAATTTCGCACGTCTCGAACCCCACCTGCTGAGAAATTTCCGCAAGTATGCCCACCGCGACATCGTCGAAAGAGATACCCTGTGGCACTGGCTCAGCCTGGCGCAACACCATGGTCTGCCCACCCGCCTCCTGGATTGGACGGTTTCTCCGCTCGTGGCAGCCCATTTCGCAACGGCCAACCTGGACCGGTATGACAAAGACGGCGCGATCTGGGCTATCGATCATCTCAAGACCCACGAACTGCTGCCCGGTGAACTGCGCGACGCGCTGGATAAGGAAGGCGCTTCCTATTTCACGGCCAAGATGCTTTCCGATACGGCGCCCACCCTGGAGGTGTTGGACGCGCTGGCGCCGCCCGCATTCACCCTGTTCTTCGAACCCCCATCGATGGACGATCGCATCGTCAACCAATTCGCCCTCTTCTCGGTCATGCCTGACTCCCGGGCCCTGCTCGATGCATGGTTAAGGCAACACCCCAAAATGTGGCGAAAAATCGTCATCCCGGCGTCGCTGAAATGGGAAGTGCGGGACAAATTGGACCAGGCCAACATCACGGAACGGGTGTTGTTTCCCGGTCTCGATGGACTGAGCAAATGGCAAAAACGTTACTACACACCCCGTGGCTAACGGGCCAGGGCTCCAGTCGTAGGACCAAGCCTTCTCATCCCAGAGTCCCCCAGGTCTTACGGGCGGCAGAAGCAACAATGACAAATTGCAGAAATGAGGTAAGATGGATTGGGCCATTGTGAACTTCTTGAACCAGAGCAAGGGACGCTCAGACAGGGAAACCGTCAGCGAGCGGTAGCGCCAGAGCGAGGGTAACCGTGTGAGTGACGACAAAACAAAAGACCAACTCTCTGAGGAGCTAACCGAAGTGCGCCGCCAGCTCGCGGAAGCACAGCTGCGGATCACGGCGTTGGAGAAATCCCTGGCGATGTTAGCAGACACCCGGCAGGCACTCCAACAACGCCAGGAAGAGCTCGAGCAGATCATTGATACCAGCCCGGCGTTGCTGGCTTACGTGAACCGGGAGCTCCGCTACATCCACGTCAATCAAGCCTACGCCGAATGGTACGGCGCGTCCAGGGAACACTTAGCGGGTAAACGTGTGGCAGACATCCTCAGTCCGGCATCGTACGCGGGTATCCTGCCCCACGTGAACAAGGTTTTGAGCGGCGTCCCGGTCGCTTTCGAAAATATCTCGTATACACCGGCCGGCGAATTGCGTGCTGTCCGGGCCAGCTACACACCCCAAATCGCCCCCCAAGGCTTCGTGTGCGCCTTTCTAGCCACGGTCGAAGACATCACCGAACGCAAGAAAATCGAACAGGAATTGCGCATCAAGGACCTGGCCATTACCACCGCCATCAATGCCATCGCCTTCTCCGATCCCCAAGGGAATTTGACCTACGTCAATGCAGCGTTCCTGGAGCTGTGGCGCGACGACGGTGATGAAGTTCTGGGCCGGAGCGTCATCTCGTTCTGGCAGAAGCCGGAGGCCGCCGCAGCTGTGATCCAGGCGCTCCTGGCCCAAGGGCAGTGGATCGGAGAACTCAAAGCCCGCCGCACAGACGGGAGCACCTTCGATGCCCAGGTCGTCGCGCATATGGTGATGGATGTAAAGGACAAGCCATTGGGGATGATGGCCTCGTTCATTGATATCACGGAGCGAAAGCAAGCTGAGGCAGCGCTGCGGGAGAGCGAAGCGCGGTTCCGGCGGGCGGTTTTCAATGCGCCCTTTCCCATGATCATCCACGCAGAAGACGGAGAAGTCATCGATATCAACGAGGCCTGGACGGAGCTCAGCGGGTATACACACGATGACATCCGGACCATTTCCGACTGGATCGAGAAAGCCTATGAACATCGCAAGGAAGTGGTCGCGGCCGACATTGCGCGGCTCTTCGAGACCACCGAAAAGCGGATCAACGAAGGTGAATACACGATCAAGACACGCGGAAACGAAGAACGCGTCTGGGAGTTCAGCTCCGCCCCCCTGGGACAGTTGCCCGACGGACGGCGTTTGATGATCAGCATCGCCATCGATGTCACGGACCGCAAAGCTGTCGAACGCGCCCTCTATGAAGCCAATGCCGAACTCCATGCCCGCAACGAAGAACTGGATGCTTTCGGTCACACGGTCGCCCATGACCTCAAGAATCTTCTGAGCCGCGCCATCGGCTACGCTGAGGTGCTGGAATTGGATTTCACGACGCTGCCAGAAGATCGTGTGCGCAAGTACCTGCGGCGCATCGCCCGCGACAGTCGCAAAATGAACGGCATCGTCGACGAGCTCCTGGTGCTTTCCGGACTGCGCCGCGTCGCTGTCCCCCTGCTACCGGTCGATATGCAGCCCGTGATCGCAGAAGCGCTCCAACGGTTGGCGGACGTGATCGAAGCCCAGGAAGCCACGGTCAAGGGGCCGGATACGTGGCCTATGGCGCTGGGCTATAGTCCCTGGATCGAAGAGGTCTGGGTAAATTATCTCAGCAATGCGCTCAAATATGGTGGAACGCCTCCCGTGGTGACCCTGGGCGCCCAAATCGAAGCCGGCGGCAAGGTGCGCTTCTGGGTGCGCGACAACGGCCCCGGTCTCACACCGGAAGAATGCCAGCGACTCTTTACCCCCTTCACGCGGCTTGACCAGGTTCATATTCGGGGATATGGCCTGGGATTGAGTATCGTCAAGCGCATCGTGGAGAAGCTAGGCGGCGAGGTCGCCGTCAACAGCGAACCCGGCAAAGGCAGCAGCTTCAGTTTCACCTTGCCTAGCAGCGGCGCGCCCGCATGAAACCCTCCCGGCTGGG
Organism: Anaerolineae bacterium; assembly: GCA_016926915.1. Taxonomy (GTDB): domain Bacteria; phylum Chloroflexota; class Anaerolineae; order B4-G1; family SLSP01; genus JAFGNR01. Next base: position 409 of record JAFGNR010000212.1, on the reverse strand, counting down.
TCGCGCCTTCCTCGTGGGGCTGCCGTTCATCTTGACCGCCAGCACCGCCCTGGTGTTCACCTCCCTACCCCGGCGGCTAAACGCGGATCTGAGCTATGTGTTAGGCTTCGTCTTCTACGATCTGGTTTGGTGCCTGGCGATCCCCTTGAGCTACCTGGGGCCGCGAAGGTTTGCCGCGATTTTCAAAGAAGAGACGCCTCTATTCAGCCGCGCGAACTGGCTGCCGGCGCTGCTGCTGATCACCACCAACATCGTCGCGCTCAGCATGTATGCGGAAAATATCCGGAATCTCGGCGCCATCTCGCCGGCCCTCATCGCCGTGGGCATCCCGGCTACGCTCATCAACAGCACGTGTGAAGAGATCCTGTGGCGCGGCCTGTACACCCAGGTGTTTCCCGGACAGTGGTTC
>JAFGNR010000211.1 GCA_016926915.1 Anaerolineae bacterium | reverse complement strand
CTGCCTGGCTCCCCGGCACGCTCTATCTGCACACCTACGCCGACGCCAGCACCCGCCTCGTCGCCGCCTTCGAGGAGGATGTAGACGTCACGACGACGAGCGCGCCGGGCGGACGCCTCGAGGGACGTGGTCTCTCGATCTGGCGCGAGGAACGGGTCGCGATGCGCCGGGGACGCATGGATGAGAACAGCGCCGTCCTCCTGGGGTGGCTAGGTCAGGAAGATGCAGCGCGCTACACCCTCTGGCTGCCCGGCCCCATCCCCGGCGCCGGGCCAGAGAGCGTGCTGACCTTCTCGCTGGCGGATGCCAACCTGTCGCCGGATCCCACTGCCGGAGACAAGGAACACGACAGCGAAGAATCGCCGGCGTTGCGCGATTTCACGTTGGAAGCGGAAGATCGGGAGGGACAGACCGCGCGGCTGCCGTTGAGCGCCTTCGCGCCCCTGCAACCCCAGATCGAAGTGCAGCTGCTGAAAGCCGCGTTCATGACCGATCTCCCCAGGGGCGAGATCGTCTTCCAAAGCTACGCCTTCCCGCTAAGCGCGTTCGCGGAGGTCAACCCGGCTCTGGACGCGGCCCAGCTGGCGGCGATACACTTCATCTTCGACCGGTCGGAGGAGGGCGTGATCGTGCTGGATGACATCGGGTTCCGGGATGCCCGCCTGTTTGCTGTGGAAGGAGAATGAAGTTTCCCTCAGGCAACCTACGGTTCCCGCACGCAACGGTAGCCGTGGCGCGGGTTGCCGCCGGTCTTCAGGGTCGAATTGACGTAGCCGTTGTACGAGACGAAGACGCCCCACCGTCCGGCGTCCTCGCCGGCGGTCCAGTAGTAGATCACAGGCGCGTCGGCAGCCCAGAGCGGCGATTCTTTGTCCGGGCGCACGTCACACGCCAACTGCTCGAAGACCTCCCCCTGCCAGACGCAGCCGGCATTCTCGCCGTGCCGCGCCAGCGAGGCAACGACCTCTTCCGTTGTGGGCATCCGCCAGACGCCCACGATCTCGTCTTCCAACGTCAGGCCATCGGCGCTCAGGTAGCGGCAGAGATTGTAGGTCGCCATATCTTCAGCGTCCGCGAACTCCCCCTGTCGCCAATCGTAGCCCGGCTTGTCCTCTAGCCCCACTGGCGGGTAGCCGTAGAGCGCGATGCGCTGCCACGAAGGGTAACCGCCCCACGGCTGTTTCCAGTTCCAGCCCGGACCGGCGGGCGCCCAAACCAACGTCACGCCATTGCCTTCGATCAGGCGGGCGCTCCGGTCGCCGTCGTCCACCCGCGTGAGCACGATGGGCAACATGAAGGCCGAAATCCCGATCGCGATACACAGCGGGGGAACGAGCGCCAACAAGTACCCCAGATTGCGCACCCACCAGCGCGGGGAAGGCGCAATCCCCGCCTCCAGACGCCGGCGGCGCTCCAATCCTTCCAGCACAAAGCCAGCGCCAATCACAAAAATCACCGGTATAAACGCCAAGGGAAACTCAAAGAACAAGACGAATGCCAACATGATCACGGCGATCAATCCCGCGCCCACAAAGGGCCAGGTCCACGCAGCCAACGTGAGCAGCAGGAAGCCAGCGCCGGGGGCCAGATAGGGCAACCGGTTGTACCAGGCGCCCCACCAGCCCTCGTGATAAAGCTCGGCGACGCCCCAATAGGACCAGAAATAGGTCACAAACAACATCGCGCCCAGGGCCAGATACCCCGGCGTCCGGCGCAGCCAGGGCCAGTTCTTCAACATGAGTCCTCCACTACATACTGGCTAAGTTCACGCGGGACTCTCCTGAACGAATGAGCGAATGGACGAAAATTGAAGGCGTCTTGGCGCTCTCGGAGTCCTCTGCGGTGAATTCCCCTTTTCACAGGGGCGTCATTCCTGGGATTGCGCGCGGTGCGCCTCCGCTCTCTCTTTGAGCGTGCGCAGCATCTTGTGCTCCATCAGGAATTCGATCGGGTCAAGGCTAAGCCCCACGGCGAGATTCAGCAAAGCCCAACGGCTCCAGCGCCGGGGAATGATGTCCATGCGCGTCCGCCACCGGATGATGAGACGCGTCCGTTCGGCGTCGAGAGGTTCGAGAACGAAGGCCCACGTGGTCGCCGTGCGACTCTCCTTGAACGCCCGGCCCATCGCCGTCGCATCGTCGCCTGCGGTGTAGAGCAACAACAACCGTTCGGGCTGTAGCTCCACCACCGTGTAGCCGCTGCCCTCCGGTTCCAGCGCGATGACGTCCCCCACTTTCAGATCCTGCCATTCCGGGTTGATCTGGCGGGCGGTATGAATGTCCAGCCCCATCATATTCTCGAGAACATCATAGCTGTACATCCCGCCGCGTCCCTGTCCCATTTGCAACAACCAGGGCCAGATATGCACGGGGCGCGCGTGAATGGTGATAGCGCGGGTCGTGTTGAAGTTGGGATCGGGCACGCGGTCGTCGCCGGGCAACGCCCGCTGCACCTCGTCATCGGCGGCGCCCCAACGGCGGTGCCAGGGGCGCACAACCCACATATAGACAGCCAACGCCGTTGTGGCGGCGGTTCCGGCAGCCAGTGCAGCCGCTGCCAGCGGGTGAAGTGATTTGCGTGACATGAAGTCTCCTTTCGAATGGTGAATAAGCGAATGGCGAATGGGCGAATAGTGAAGGCTTCTTGGCGCTCTCGGCGCTCCCTCTGTGGTGAATCCCCACCTTCTGTAGTCGAGTCAGCATTCAAAATGCCGTGTGTTCCGTGCGGGCGATGATCTCTTCCTGGAGCGCTGCGCTCAGGTCGCAGAAGTAGTCGCTGTAGCCAGCCACACGGACGATAAGATCGCGGTAGGCCTCCGGGTGCGCCTGCGCGGCCCGCAAGGTGGCCGCATCAACCACGTTGAACTGGATATGGTGCCCACCTAGCCGGAAGTAGGTGCGCACCAGGTGCACCAGCCCTTGCAACCCGGCGTCGTCGGCGAGCAGTTTGGGCGTGAACTTCTGGTTCAGCAGCGTGCCGCCGGTGCGTACATGCGCCATCTTCGCCACGGAACGCAAGACAGCGGTCGGCCCCCGGCGATCGGCCCCCTGCACCGGTGAGACGCCCTCGGAGAGCGGTTTGCCGGCGTGGCGCCCGTCCGGCGTCGCGCCGGTGACGGAACCGAAGTAGACATGGCAGGTGGTCGGCAGCAAATTCACGTGGTAGGCGCCGCCGCGCGTATTGGGGCGCCCGTCGATAGCTGCGAAGTAGGCCTCGAAGACGCGCAGCATCTGGGCGTCGGCTGCGTCATCGTCGTTGCCGTAACGCGGTGTGCGGTTGAGCAGCAGCTGGCGCAGCCGCTCCTGGCCCGCAAAATCGGCGCTCAGCGCCTCCAGCAGCGCTTCCATAGCAAGCGTCCGTTGCTCGAAAACATGCGTCTTCAACGCCGTCAGCGCGTCGGTGATCGTGCCCAGCCCCACCCCCTGGATGTAGCTGGTATTGTAACGGGCGCCGCCATCGTGATAATCGCGCCCCGTGGCGCTGCAATCGTCGATCAGAACCGAGAGGAACGGCGCGGGCAGAGTGGCGGCATAGAGCCG
>JAFGNR010000210.1 GCA_016926915.1 Anaerolineae bacterium | reverse complement strand
TTGAGTATCCTGATTCCGCCGCTGCTCCCCTTGCTGCCGGCATTCATTGCAGTCCTGAGCGTGACTGCCGTCAAGTCGCTCCTGAAACCCCTTATCGAGCGACATCAATCTGAAAGTGATGTCGCGCCAGATTAGGCGTTGTATCGTCCTGCGGTATAATCACCAACGTTTTTGACGAGCCAAGCCCTGATTAGACCGAAAACCAACCGTCTATCCCAAAGAATGCATCCAGGGTCAGGATCGAAGAGACGTCAAGTTTGTAGCAACAAGACGAAGGAACGCTGCAAGCTTGTCACGCGATCAACAGTTAGGAGAATAGCATGAAACTAGGTATCGTGGGACTTCCAACCTGTGGCAAAACGACAGTGTTTAATGCGCTGACGAAAAGCGACCGCCCGACAGCGGCGGCGCCCACAGGGCATTTGGAAATTCACACCGCAGTTGTCGATGTTCCGGATTCACGTGTCGGGCAATTGGTCGCGTTGGTCAATCCCAAGAAAACGACCTACGCCAAAGTCACCTATGCCGACATCGCCGGACTCGAGGAAGGCATCGGCAAATCCGGCATCAGCGGCCAACTGCGCAATCAGATCGCTGCCATGGACGCATTTGTGCATGTGGTCCGGGCTTTCGAAAGCTATGTGGTCCCCCACCCGCTGGGAAGCGTCGACCCACAACGCGACCTCCATCTTCTACATGGCGAGATGGTGTTGGCCGACTTGGTGACTGTGGAAAACCGTCTGGAACGAATCGATGAACGACTGCAAAAGGGCGCACGCAGCGATGAGCGCAACCGGCTGCAGGAAGAACGGCTGCTTTTCGAGCGCTTGAAAGCCGCGCTGGAAGCAGAAAACCCACTGCGCGACCTGGAGCTCACCCCCGCTGAAATCGAGGGCCTGACCGGTTTTGGGCTTTTGAGTCTCAAACCGACCCTGGTGCTCCTCAACACCGGCGAAGAACCTCAGGATCCCCACAAAGTCCTCACGTACGGACACGAAAAAACGGATCTCTTGGCGCTCCAGGGGAAACTAGAGATGGAGATCGGCCAATTGGCGCCGGACGAGGCAGAGATGTTCATGGAAGAATATGGCATCCAGGAATTGGGGCTGAGTCGTGTCATCCGAAAGTCCTACCGGCTTCTCGGATTGCAGTCCTTCTTCACTGCTGGAGAGCCGGAAGTCCGGGCCTGGACACTCAAGGCTGGGGAGACAGCGCTAGATGCGGCGGCCACCATTCACACCGATCTGGCTCGTGGGTTCATCCGCGCCGAAGTTGTAAACCTGGCAGACCTACTGGCAGCCGGAAGCATGGCTGCCGCACGCAAAGCGGGCGTCGTAAGACTGGAAGGAAAAGATTATCTCGTCAAAGACGGCGATGTCTTGTACATTCGCTTCTCAATCTAGCCGGAAAGAAACTAAATTGTAACAGGAAAGACCTTTGATAAAAGTCAGAGCGAGGTTATAATTTGAGCATGGAATCACGGATGCGTGAATCGGAATTCAAGATCGAGTGGCTCTACAGCAACCTGCGTTGGTTCTTTTTATTGGCAGTAGGAGCCATCGCTAGCTTCGAGGTGATCTCATCAGGGCGGACGCTCCCAATTACCGTCATCTTGCTTCTGGTCATCGGCGGAATTGCGAATATGTTGGTCATGGTCGCCCTACTCCTCAATGCTTTCCGCCGCACGATGTTCCGCTTCACATTGATCCTGGATATCATGCTGGCGCTGGGTCTGATCCTGTCATCGGGAGGGCCCAACAGCCCGCTCCTCTTCATGACACTCATCCCCATCATCACGACAGCTCTCCGGTACAAATGGATTGTGAGCATCGCATTAGCCATTGTCACCACCCTGATCTATTGGTGGAGTGCATGGCAGACACTGGACCTAGCGTGGGGGATGTCAATAGAAACGCTTGCGCGCGTTGGCCTGTACTACTTCACCAATGGGTTGATTCTGTTACTTGCCGGCGGCAGCGTAAGTTTCATCGGGAATCGTATCAAGCAGACTTTGACGGTGGAGCAATCACGTCAAGAAGCCCTGGCGCAAGCCGCCATCGAAGCTGCCCACCAAAAAGTACGCTTGATTTTCGAACTGGCCAGCACGCTCAGCGCCACGCTAAACTACGAGCGCGTGCTCGATGCAGCCTTGGACGTCAGTAATGCAGGATTTGAGGAGCTCATCGGCGCCAAATCTCCCCAAGTCCAAATCATTCTCCTATTCGGGATGGATCAAAGTCTTTACGTAGCCACATCGCGCGGCTTGACCATCCAAGATAAAAAGGTGCGACTTCCGGCGACCCGGGGAGTGCTCGCCAAAACGTTAGAACGCGCGCGCCCCACCCTGATCAATGATCCGGGCGCCGATCCCGAACTAGGACAATTCGTGGCTATGCACCACTGTCGCCAGTGCATTGTCGTCCCGCTGCGGGCCGGGTTCGAGAACTACGGCGTCATGGTGATGGCCAGTCCCGATGAGAACGCCTATCCGGGCGACTTCCGGGATCTATTAGAAGCAGTATGCAACCAGGCCGTGATGGCTTTACAAAATGCCAGACTCTACCAGAACCTCATGGAAGAAAAAGAGCGCGTAGTCGCCGTAGAAGAGGATGAACGCAAAAAACTGGCACGAGATCTTCACGATGGTCCCACGCAAACCATTGCCGCAGTTGCCATGCGCCTTAACTATATCCGTATGTTGATCGACCAGCAACCCGATGAAGCAATGCGCGAACTGGAACAATTAGAAGAGCTGACGCGTAAAACCACCAAAGAAATCCGCCAAATGCTCTTCAGACTGCGCCCCCTCATCCTGGAAACCCAGGGGCTCGTCGCAGCTCTCGAACAGTACATCGCCAAACTAGCCGAAACCGATCCTTTGCAGATTCACCTGGAAGCCCAAGCCAACGCCGACACGTTCATTGACAAAGAATCCCAGGGTGCACTGTTCTACATGGTCGAAGAAGCAATCACCAATGCGCGCAAACATGCCCGGGCGACCGATCTGTGGGTACGCATCTACCAGCGCGGCATGAGCATGATTGCAGAAATCGAGGATAACGGAAGAGGCTTCGACGTTGCCGCTATCGAGGAAAACTACGATCAAAGAGGCAGCCTGGGGTTGCTGAACCTGCGAGAACGCGCCGTTCTGGTCAAGGGAAAAACTGTCATCCAGTCCACGCCCGGTGAAGGCACCAAAGTCACCATCGCTGTGCCTCGCAAGGAGCGAGGCCCATCACGTGAACGCTGATCCCTCGCTACAAGAGCGCTGGCTCTGGTTGGCAGGTTCGATCGCCCTGGCGGTGCTGGTTTCATGGACACGCTGGCTGCTTGATGGATATCTCGCTCGCACCAAACAGGAGCCATCCCCAAAAACCTTCACCCAATGGCTAAATGCGTTGCGCACCTGGCCCGGCCTCCCGTGGATTGCCCATGCGTTCCGGCTCATCTATGCTATCGGAATCCCGGCAGCAGCACTACTCGGACGGGGGGCGCTGCGGGAAAGCGGTCTAGGCCTCCAGCCTTTCCCCTGGAGCGAGCTGACCGGTAACGGCGCAGCTGCCGCGCTCTGGCAAGACTGGATGCAGGACATGATCCGGGCAGCCGGGCTAATGGCCATAGGATTGGTCGTAGTCTTGCTTGCCCATCGCGCGACGCCGGGCAAACGAGAGAAGAAACGACACGACTTCGTTCTGGCCATGCGAGAAGCCCTGATTTTCGAGCCCCATTGGGCTTTCTACCGCGAGCCGTTTGTCCTGTTGTGGGGTATCGAAACCGGAACCTGGTTGGGACTGCTCCCCGTCATCGTCGAGGCATTGGCAAAACCCGATACCTGGCAGGGCCTCAAGGATTCGGAGATCGCCCCTGCGATTCTGGAGCGCGCGGGCCTCGCTGTCTTGAGTGCCTTGCTATTCCTCACCACCCAGAACTTATGGGTTGCAATTGCGGCCGACAGCATCCTGGGATGGATTCTAGGGCTTTAGCAACCTCAGGACTCCAACTCCGCAATCACTACGATACGGTGCGTATCGATGCCGTAAGGATAACACGAAATGAGCGTCAACACCGGTGAACTGGTCGGCGCCATGACGCTAACCTCGGTAGGTTCAATGATCCGCGTCTGGCGCACGATGTAACGGTAGACCTGCGTGGCGGTGTGCACAAGCACCACGTCGCCTACTTTCACCTCGGGAAGATCGCGGAAAATCTCGCCATAGATGTCATTGTGGGCCGATATTACACAATTGCCCCGTTCGCCTGGATTGGCGCTTCCCAGATGATGTCCAGCCCCCTTCTTGAGGGATTCCCAATCATCACCTTCAACCACCGGCGCATCTACGGCAATGCTCGCGATCACAATCCGCAATGCATGTTCTGGACCAGGGGTGGGAACCGGTAAAGGCGTGAGTCTGGCAACCAGATTGCGGAGATGCGCGGGAATCTCGGCCGGCGCCGATTGCCCTTGCGCATCGGGAGGTGTGTGTCCGCCCGGGAGAACTACAGCAGCGATGACGGGCGTGGCTGTGGGGGTAGGGAACGCCTGCTGAAGCTGACTTTCCTCATTGAGATCCTCAATCGTCATGGTCATCTGGATGACAACAAAAACCAGACCGATCAACGCCAGGATTTCGACCAACAACAGTACGCGATCCCATACCCAACGCCACTGAATTTTCCGCCGGCCCCGGGAATGATTCTCCTGAACCAACGCCCCATAGCGCGGGCGATCACCATTAGCAACCGGACGAACAGGGGAAGCAAAATCAGGCGCCGCCGGCAGCGGCGGCGCCGGAGAAAGCGGATCGCGCGCCCCAGGTTCACCACGTTGCTGACGCACACGCTCGAAACGCGCCTGTCGTTTACGAAGACGGAGAATCTCTTCGAGCTCTTCTATCGAGAGCTCGTCTACAGGCCGTCTGTCCTTCATCGATCCCCAACAGCAAAAATTTCGCGCTCGAAAAACCACCGAAACGGAGGCGTCCCAAACAAGATCTTGCGCAGTACACGAAACAACGGATTCTCCTGGCGCGCCTGCGGCGGGCTACTCAACCACACGCTAAGAGAATGGAAACCGGCGCGAAAGAGAGACCGGTGCAAACTGATGAGGGACTGCTCGTTGACATGCACGTGAACGTTTTCGGGCACCAGAAAGGCCCGGGGATTCTTGGGGTAGCCGGCGCCCTGCCCTAACAGACGGCGCACCCCTCGCACAACGGGATAAGCATACCGGTCGTACCAGACATTCGGGGCCGTATGTACGACGATGCGCGCCCCGGGTTTCAGCACGCGATAAGCCTCTGCAAGCGCCTGTTGAAGTTCTTCGGGGTACAGATGCTCGACAATATCCAGCATCAAGACGCGATCGAAGACCGCATCAGAAAACGGCAGCCGGCACGCATTGGCATGATAGACTCCCGCACGCGCGCCATCTTCCGGCGAGGTCGCAACACGATGCGAAAGGGTCACCGCGGCCCAGGCATAATCGACTCCGAACGCCTGGGCGCCGAGTTGGATGACGTGCCGGAGAATTTCGCCACGCCCGCAAGCGACATCCAACACCCGCATACCAGGGACAATCCCTGCCACGGCGAGAGCCTGTGAAAGGCGACGGGACAACCTGCGGCCGGCGCTTGAGGAAAACTCAGCGTAGCCTTCACAGGCGCCCAAAAAATAAGCTTCATCGTAAAGATCTGGCGGCACACGGGTTAAGGTCATGTACCAGGCTCCCTAATAGGCATTCGGCGAATGAAGAAGTTGCAAGATGGTGCGCACGATGATCTTGATGTCCAATCGCAGCGACCAATTCTCGATATACCAAAGATCGTACTTCGTACGATCGGTGATCGACGTATCGCCCCGCAGTCCATTGACCTGCGCCCATCCGGTAAGGCCGGCCTTTTCACGATGGCGCTCCATATACCGGGGAATGCTGCGCCGGAACTGCTCGACGTACACCGGGCGCTCCGGTCTTGGCCCCACCAGGCTCATGTCGCCCACCAACACATTGATAAACTGAGGCAGTTCGTCGATGTTTGTCTTTCGCATGAACGCGCCGATCCGTGTGCGACGCGGATCATCCGACGTAGTCCAACCTGGTCCGGATTTCTCGGCGTCGGAGCGCATGGAGCGAAACTTGATCATGGGAAACGAACGCCCGTCAAGTCCCATACGCTCCTGAACGTAGAAGGCGCCGCCAGGTGATTCAAGTTTGATGAAGAGTGCTACCAACATCATCAGTGGAGAAAGAAAAATCAGCCCTATGAGAGACCCCACAATATCCATGGCCCGCTTCGCCGTGCGACGCCAACCGGTCTGGGCAATATCCCGCACTGTAAGCAGGGGCAACCCACCCATCTCCCCGATACTGACAGGCCCCGCCATGATCTGGAACAAGTCAGGGTAGACTCTGATAGTAACCCGCCCGCGCTCGCATTCGGAAATTAGCCAGAGGATTTCCTGATGAGATGTCTCCTCAGGCAACGCGATAATGACTTCGTCGACACGCTGCCGCTCAACCAATTCACCAAGCCGGGTCGTGTCGCCCAGGACCTCAACTCCGAGAACCTCCTTCAGTTCCGTTTCACCACTCGACACAAGCCCCACAATGTCATAACCCAGCGCCGGCGACCACAAGATTTTCTGGAGAATCATCCGGGCAATGGCGCCCGTTCCAACAAGCAGCACGCGCCGTCGCCCGATGCCACTGCGAATCAAGCGCTTACGCAGCCAGCTATTCGCCAATCGTCCTAGTGTCGTCAGAATGACCGCCCCCAACCAGGCGTAGACAATCATGGCCCGCGAATACTCAACGCCAATAGAGAAACCACGTAGCGAGAGCGAGGCAACCGCAATCCCCACGAACGTGCCCAACGTACACGAAACCAGAATACCGTAGAATTCGTCGATACGCGACGTCCTGGGCAATACGTAGAGACCCGCAAACATAAACACTACAACAATCGAGAGCGTGTGCACACTCAACATGGGCCAATACTCAGAGAACGCCACGACATCCTGGGCCGGGTCTGGAATTGCCAATTGGAATCGCACGACGTAAGCCAGTGCAAACCCCAAAGCTGCCATAAGCACGTCAGTAAGGATCAAGAACAATGCAAAAAGACGCAATGCCTTATCGTACTTCATACCTGCTCCTTGACGCGCCAGCGCGTGAACCGCACGAGAAATCGGATGGCGCCGACAATCAAAACATGCAACCAGCGAGCCGTGGTCGCTGCGTAGTGCTTACTATAGAAAATCTCCATCGCCCGCCAGAACTCCACCTGGGCCCGAGGGCTATTGCGGCTTGCAGCGCGTTTGACATGGAGAACAGTGATGGCCGGGTTATAGAAGACCTTCCAACCCGCTTCCTTGATGCGGAAAGCCCAGTCCAGATCTTCGCCATACATGAAAAAGGTATCGTCTAGCAATCCGACGCGCTCAATCGCCGCCCGTCGCACCAGCATGAACGCCCCCACGACAGAATCAACTTCGGCTTCCTGATCCGGATCCAGAAATGTCATGTTGTACCGGCCAAAACGACGGTTTTTAGGGAAGAGCTTCGAAAGCCCTGTAAGCCGGTACAGAGAAACCTCGATGGTAGGAAATGAACGGCGACAGGCCAAATCCAAAGTCCCATCAGGTCGCACAAGTTTAGGGCCTACCACAGCAATTTCTGACCGGGCCTCCATATAGGCGATGAGCGTAGCAAAGGCATCCGGCGGCACCTCGGTATCGGGGTTGAGCAACAGGGCATAGCGCGGCGCCTGTTCCATGTCCCCTTCGAACCCCAGAGCGCGCAATCCCTGGTTATTGGCCGCAGGATACCCCACATTCTGATCATTGGCGATCAGGAGCACTTGAGGGAAATCGCGGGCGACCATAGCAACGCTGCCATCAGGCGACGCATTGTCGACCACACAAACGGAGAAGGAAACCCCTTGCGCTGCAAAGACTGTCTCCAGGCAACGTTGCAACAATGCTTCGGTGTTGTAATTGACAATGACAATTCCAAGATCCATAGCTGCATTCTAGCACAGGGCACGAGTGAAGCAAACTACATACCATCCAACGGCATGATCGCAGCCTCATCTCTCTCGATGACGACAACTTCCAGGGTCCCGTGCGAGAGATCGCGAAGCGCGAGCTCAAAGTTAGCGAGATGCTTGGCAACGAAACGCGCCGTGAGGGTCACGTCAGCCGCAAATGTTTCATCCAGGACCAGCCCCTGGTGCGTAGCAACCAGCAAGCGCACGCGCTCGAAATAGGAATAGGGCAGCGCCAACATAACAGTAACCGTGGAAGTCTTTACTGCACGCGGGGTGATTTCCAACACAGCACGCACCGCAGCGCCGTAGGCCCGGACCAATCCCCCCGTGCCGAGTTTCGTCCCGCCGAAATACCGTGTGACGACTACCGCGACATCCCCTATACCGCTCCCTTGCAAAACCGCCAGCGCCGGACGCCCGGCAGTTCCCGAGGGTTCACCATCATCGCTACAGTGTGCGATAACGGAACTTCCGTGCCCGATTACGAATACAGGTACATTGTGAGAGGCGTCGTGAAACTCGGCACGCACGCGGGCGATGAAAGCCCGAGCTGCCTCGACCTCGAACACTGGCGCCAACGTCGCGATAAACCGAGAATTTACCACCATGATCTCTGTCCGGGTTTCACGGGCCGGGATTACCCGTGAGGGTGACCGTGCATCAGACATCTAGCCTCCTGACGGGTTCATTTCAGCAAATGCGCCTACCCCCAAACCTGAAGCAGACTCCGTAGCGTCGCCTGGCTATCATAACCTAGATTTCAACCGCAACAAGCAGACCCGGTTCCTGCTACTCGTCACGGAAATCGATGACGTGCCGCATTGACACAATGAGAATCTTTGCATACAATGAGAATAGGAATGATCAACTACCGATTCCCAATCATGCCCCATGCTTACCGGGTTTTTTCAGCACTAAACAGGCGGGTAATACTCCCAGATTACCGGCAAAAGCTTCCTCCTGCCAGTCAGATATGACGCAGGAGGTATTTTGTCTCATAGCGTTGATGACATCTACAAGTCAAGGAGGTTCCAAATGACCGTATACGCTAATTCGGCCGAGAGCTCGCTCAACTGGGAACGGCTGCTTGCGCACCGCACTCAGAATATGCAGAGCTCCGCAATCCGCGAACTGCTCAAGATCACGCAGCTCCCTGACGTGATTTCGTTTGCAGGTGGATTGCCTGCGCCGGAACTCTTCCCGGTACGAGAGATCGAGGAAGCGTGCCATTATTTGCTACGCGAAGAGCCGATGCAGGCGCTTCAATATAGCACAACAGAAGGTAATCGCCCGCTTCGAGAATTCCTCGCAGAATCCATGGCCAGATACGGCATCCAACATGGTCCGGATAACATTCAAATTACTACCGGCTCACAGCAGGCACTGGATCTGATTGGGAAAGTCTTCATCGATCCAGGCGCTCTTATTATTACCGCGCGCCCCACCTACCTGGGGGCAATCCAGGCCTGGCGGGCGTATGAGGCGCGCTTCCTCACCGTGCCGCTCGACGATGATGGTATGCAGGTCGATCACCTCGAACCGATTGTCAAGAAGGAGGCGCCGCGCTTTATCTATGTTCTCCCCAATTTCCACAATCCCGCCGGCACCACGCTGCCTGAAGACCGCCGCCGGTACCTGGTGGACCTGGCCCGCAAGCACGATCTTCTGATCATCGAAGATGATCCTTACGGCGCGCTCCGCTTCGAAGGGGAGGACATCATTCCCATCGCGGCATTGGCGCCTGAGCGCACGATCTACCTGGGCACTTTCTCCAAGACGCTGGCTCCTGGCCTGCGCATCGGATGGATCGTAGGCCCCGCCGAGATCATCGGTAGACTGGTGCAGGCAAAGCAAGGCGCCGATTTACACAGCAGCACCTTTGATCAAATGATTGCCAACGATATCGCGCAACGCGGGATTCTCCGGGTCCATATTCGAAAGATTCGGCAGGTCTATAGCGAGCGACGGCAAGTCATGTTGGATTCGTTGGAAGAGCTGTGGCCCAACGGCTGTTCTTGGACGCGTCCCCAGGGCGGACTCTTTTTATGGGCCCGCGTTCCGGAACAGATCAACACAGTCGACTTCATGAAGACCGCTCTTGAGAAAAAGGTAGCCTACGTACCAGGAAGTAATTTCTTCCCGCACGGCGACGGGGGATTCAACGCCATGCGGCTGAACTTCTCCAATGCACAGCCCGACATGATCGTTGAAGGCATTCGAAGACTGGGGCAAGCCCTGAGAGAGGAGTTGGCCAACAGGGGCTAGTATCAGGTGTGCACGTTATCCGGAGATTCCAACGCTTCTTGATAGCATAGTGAGGTCCGTCTGGCGGCCACGGACTGTTAATTCAACCAACCGCCGGGGGCTAAGAATGACCCCCGGCGGTTTCGTTTTCTAACGCGCATTATCCCTTGATAACCGCAATAGGCCGAACCCTCGCGACCTGCCGCGCAATGCCCGCGCCCGTCACCGACGCCACCACGAGACTCACATCTTTGTAGGCATACGGCGCCTCCTCGGCCAAACCGCGTAGACTGCCAGAGCGCACCGTCACGCCCTGCTGCTCCAGGTCGCTGCGCACTTTCTCCCCACGCATGACCTTCATGGCGCCGTGCCGGCTCATGGTACGACCAGCGCCATGACAACAGGAGCCAAACGTCTCCGCCATTGCCTGCGGGGTCCCCACCAGGACATACGATGCAGTGCCCATCGATCCGGGAACCAGAACGGGTTGACCTGCGTCCCGGTAGACCTCGGGAAGCGCCGGATGCCCTGGCGCGAAAGCCCGGGTAGCACCTTTGCGATGCACGACGAGTTTTACAAGCTTACCATCGACGTCATGTGTTTCGACCTTGGCAATGTTGTGCGCTACGTCGTATACCTGCTGCAAATGCCAATCTGAGATCTTCCCGGCCAGTACTTTTTCGAACGCTAACCGGACAAAATGGGCCAACACCTGGCGGTTGGCAAATGCGTAGTTCGCCGCTGCCGCCATCGCAGCCAGGTAATCCTTGCCCTCCTGGGATTCAACCGGAGCAGCGACCAATTCCCGATCGGGAATGGGAATCCCATAGCGCTGCGGGGCATCCTGTAAGACGCGCAAGTATTGATTACACACCTCATGCCCCAATCCCCGCGAGCCACAGTGAATTTGCACGACAACGCATCCCTGGCGAAGCCCAAAGAGTGTTGCCACCTTAGCGTCGTAAACCTCCTCGACTACGTCAATCTCCAGGAAATGGTTCCCAGCCCCCAACGATCCCAATTGCGGGCGACCACGCTCCTTAGCACGGGATGGAACAACTGCTGCTCTGGCCTGTGGAATGCGCCCCCCATCTTCAGTACGCGCAATATCCTCCTGGGTGGCATATCCCTTCTGCAGTGCCCAGTGGGCGCCTTGTTCAAGAACCTGATCCAGCGCGTTCTCTGAGAGCCGCACGGCCCCTTTCCCCCCAACCCCACTAGGACAGTCCTGGAAAATCTGAGTGGTCAGAGACTCAAGATACGGTTGCAGCTCCTCGTGGTGGATCGTCGAAGCCAGCATCCGCACCCCGCAATTGATGTCGTAACCAACACCCCCAGGAGAGATGATGCCCCGATCATAGCGAAACGCAGCCACACCACCGATGGGAAATCCATATCCCTGGTGCACGTCAGGCATCGCCATCGCGTACTTCACGATCCCCGGCAAGGTCGCCACATTGACCAACTGCTCCACAGAGTTATCACGAAAGGCCAGATCGAATACTTCGGCATTGCCATAGATACGCGCCGGCGCCTGCATGCGCCCATCATGCTGTTTCGGGAGTTCCCAAGTAAACTCACCCACCTGTTCGAAGTCCTGTTTACGTGTCATTTCAGACCTCCATCTCAAACCTGGCCCAACCGTCGTCAGGTGTCGAACACCAGTGTGGTAACGTACCCCTCCTGCGTAGCCGTGATCTCCAGGTTGTGGAAGGTGGCAGCCTTGAGGTAATTGAAGAAACCGGGGACCTCGCCGCCACGCACGACCGCGCGCAAGTGTGTCGGCTCCAGCACTGCAAACTCAAAAGCGACAAAGGCCCGGAGCGCCGGGCCGGATTCAGCCAGGTAAAGCAGTTCATTCAGCCAATCCACAAGCAAAGTCTCGGCATCGAGCGCCTGGAGATCCACCGTGCAAACCAGGGAACTGGTCACGGCATCAAGAGCGACCAGCAGGCTAAACATGCCCCGAGCAGCCGTTGCAAACAGGTCTGCGAAATCGCTGGCTGACACGCGAAGCGCCACATCGGCAGTGTGATCGATCTCGGCCCACGTCCCCATAAGTTGCCTCACACCCCCTCACGAAAATGGGCCGGCGATTGCGCCTCTCCCAACGGTCGCTGCGTCACAAAAGTCGCGATGAAGTCTGCCAGCGCCTCGACATCATCCAAATGGAAGCACGGGCTGTCGCCACAAAGGTCCGGCACATCGGTCACACAAGCAACACAGTTCTCGATGTCGGGAATACGCCGCGCATCACGCGCGGCACGAATCACCTCGATCTTGGGCCAAGCGCCTTGCTTGTACCCCTCCACCAGGATCAAATCGAGACCGCTGACAGTTGCGAGGATCTCTTCCAGTGTGGGCGCGTGCTCGCAGCGTCGCGAATAGACCACGCGATCCGGCATCCACAACACCGTCTGCGCAGCCCCGGTATCCCAGAGCCGCCGGCTATCCTTGCCCGGCAAATCTACTTCGAGGTTGCGGAGATGCGAGTGTTTGACGACGCCCACACGCCAGCCGCGCTGGAGCAAGAGGGGAATCAGTTTTTCCAGCAACGTTGTCTTACCACTATTGGACCAACCAATGAAACTCAATACAGGTACAGTGCTGTACACAGATCCTCATCCTTTCGACGGGTCGCCGGCAGAATGCATCAGGATACGCAGCGCCGGCAACACAGCCTCAAAAACCTGTCCGGGAGTCAGGAATGTCGTATCCACATAGATGTCACAGTGAGCGCGAGCATGCGCAAGCCGGAACTCGCGTTCATCGACCCACCAGGAAGAAGGCCGGGCTAGACCTTCCCGGCGCGCCGCCTCCTCCATACTGACATCGAGATAAATCAAAACATCAGGGTTCGTCAAGCGTTGCCACATCGCCGGCATGGCGCAATGCTCTTGCCGAATCTCTTTGACTTGGAATCCCTGCTCCCGCAGGCGGCGCGCTAATTCGGATTTCCCAGACGAACAAGGCCCCACGATACCAACCAGCACCGCACTTCAGCCTAGCACTCAGGCATCTGGCGCCGGCATCTCAACCCGCATGTAGCGTGGTCCCGTGCCTTCTCCGGCATTCACCAGGAGCACCACGATACTGGTATCGTCATTGGGACGCCCATCATCAAGAGCCATCGCGTGTTCCAACAAGCCATTCGCCAAGCCTTGAGCCGTCTTCTCTCGCAACCACAAGGCATCGATCATTGCGCCTATGTCCATAGGAGCCCCTTTCCGACTTCCCGCGTGGAGCAATCCATCTGTAAATGCACAAACCAACAAACCCGGAGAAAGAGGCAGAGTTTTCACCATCGGACGCATATAGCGATAGAACCCCAAAGGCGGCGCCTTATCATCCAACGCGCGCAACACACCTTCAGGCTCGCGCACAAACACAGGAGGGTCGCCACAACGCGTGATCACCAAATCCCGGCTCTCCAAGTCGGCGGAAAGGATCACCAACGTCGCCGCGACCTTCCCCTTCCTGAGCGCGTACAAGGTATCATTTGCCGCCCGGGCTGCGGCGCCATCCCGCACCCCCTCCGCCAGGTCTGCAACGACTTTGCGCACGACCCCCAAGCTAATGCGTTTGGCGCCCGGGCCGGAACTCTGCCCATCTGCCAACACCAGCGAAAGCCCGCCATTAGGGCGCTCGATCATCTCCAGCGTGTCGCCCCCGGACTGGACCGCCCACTTGTCGATCTTTGCGACGGCAACAGAAAGGTGCATACAGCTCAGGCTTCAGCATCGCCAGAACTGGCGGTCTCCTCGTCCGACATCTCTGCTGCCGGTTCCGGCGCCTCTGCGGCGACGAGAGTCCGGCTGATAGCTCCAGGTACGATCTCGACCTCCACCCCCTCGCCAAGTCGCACACGGGCAACGTTCTCATCCCGATCAATGTACGTCAAGGTACCGATGAAACCGCCGATCGTGATTATGCGATCTCCAGGCTTATACGCTGCCATCTTTTGAGCTTGTTTTCGTCGCGACAGCCACTGAGGCCCGACGATAAACAGCAGAAACGCGCCAATGATAATCGCCCACCATAGTAGTTCACCGCTTTGCACAACGACCTCCTTGAGACCCCTACATGATTGAACTATGGCCCGGACCAGCTTTGCACATCCGGGCCACAATGATTATACCTGCAACCCAACAGGGCGACAAGGTGCGCCAAAGGGTATCGTCTCGGCCATCGCGCGATGCTTCTTCAAGGCGCCTATAGTGGTCGCCCGCCAGATCGAACCGGAACGCTATGCGCTGTATGAAGTGTTGGGCGTCTCGGTAGTCAGTGCAGTATCGTGGCGAGTAGCGCGCATCGAGCAGCTGCTGTGCACTCCCACATTCGTAGTGATGGCGACGTTAGGCAATGGCGAAGTGCTTCTGATGGAATACGTGTGGCAACCTGGGAACGCGCCGGGGCACAAGAGAGCACGCTGCTCGTCGCCATGACAGGCAAGGATGAAGTCAACCTAACCGTTGCCCTGTTAGGACGTCACCAATTCTCCATTCCACAAATTGTGGCCCGCGTCAACAACTCCAAGAATGCCTGGCTTTTCACCCCAGACATGGGGGGGGGGATCAAGCACTCAACCAGACCGATGTGCTTACCCAACCCATCGCGGTTAGAGAAACGCCGTAAGGCTCAAAAAGCAGCGCCAGTCCCTCAAGGCTTCTCGATAACCGCCCAGAAGTTCACCACAGCGTCTGGCGTGTGGAGCTGAACCTGCGCACCGGTCGCACGGAACAACGCTGCGAGGGCTTCAGGCGCGAAGAAACGGCTGCGCATCAACGTCAAACGCTCGCCCAGCGCAACAAGTTTCACTGCGAAGCGGCGGATGTCGGGTTCCTCGATAACCAACCGTCCTCCGGGGGCGAGGACGCGCACCAGCTCCGCCGCCGCCGTGGCCTGATCCCAGAAATGGTGAAAACTGTCAACGGCAAGAATCCGGTCATAGACGCCGGACTTGAACGGAATATGCTCCGCTGAAGATCGCAGGGGGTGGCAACACACCTTTGCTTTCGCCTGCTGCAACATTCCGAACGAAGGATCGAGGAGCGTGATCTCAGCCGGGACAGCGCTGAATATCTGTGTTACGCGTCCGGTACCGCCGCCGACATCCAACAGGCGCTGGCCTGGCTGCAAAGCCATCAGCGTCTCCAGCTGGGCAGGATCAGGGGGACGGATCAACCGCTCATATAGGGGCGACAATAAACCGAAATGATCCACAACAGGCTTTGGCACACTTCCTCCAGTCTCGCAGCTCCCAATAGAGGACAACTTCCTGATAAGACAATCGGCCCGGCAATGCAGCTAAAAGCGCTCGCCAATCCTGGCATTATCGATCACCAGAAGTTCCGGATTTTTTCGCACGGCCGCCGGGTCCAATTTTTCGATAAAATCGAACAGAGTATCCAACTCAAAAGGTTTCGCAATGAACACATCACTTCCCGACGCGCGGGATTCGTTGATGCGCACACCTTCATCATCCGTAGTCACAATCGCAATCACCATCGCATCATCGGCTGCACGAATGCGACGAGCGACCTCAAGACCATCGATGTCCGGAAGATTCACATCTAGCAATGCCACGTCAAATGCCTGGCATTCAATCAAAGCCAATGCTTCCGTACCATCACTGGCAACAGCAGTCTCGATGCCTCGAGAACCCAAGGCAACCGCCAGCAACATGCGGTTACCTTCATCATCATCCAGAATCAAAACGCGTTTTACCTTCATCGCTGTACACCCTACCGGGGATCCCAGACGCACGCACCCTCAAGTATGCGTCGTATCTGATCAGAGAACTGGTCGAAGTCAAAGGGCTTTCCCAAGAAACCCATGAATCCTACGTCACGAGCCTTCTGCACATCCACCGGTAACACATTGGCAGACGCGGCCACAATTCGCGCGTGTTCAAGCCCTGGCTGCGCCAGCAACGATGCCAGAATCTGGTACCCATCTTCATGCGGAAGTTGCAAATCGACCAGAACGAGATCGACAATTTCCCCTCCCGCCAACGCTTCACGGAGCTCTGCACCGGTGCAGCAGCCAATAATCCGTTTCACGCCACAAATACTGAGCAACTTGGTCAGAAGTGCAGCATTCAGCACATCGTCTTCGACAAAAGCAACCACAGCATCGGCAATGTCAACCATGGGACACTCCAGCACAGGCCTCAAGATTTGCACTAGCACAGACCGGGAGCGTGAAATAGAAGCACGTCCCTTCACCAACTGTGCTCTCAAACCACATCGCCCCTCCATGCATTTCGACGAGTTTTTTGCTCAAAGGAACGCCCAGACCAGTACCCCCGGCTTCGCGCCCACTCCCAACTTGCCGGTACTCCTCAAACACCTTGTCGAAGTCTTCGGATGCGATCCCTACGCCAGAATCTTGTACCGCCACACAGACCATCGCATCCTGGCAATATGCGGACAGGGTAATCGTCCCCGCATCCGTGAACTTGGCGGCGTTACTGAGCAGATTGAGCAGAATCTGCCGAATACGTTTGGGATCGGCAAGCACATAGGGAAGATCCTCAGCAACCTCCGACACCAACGATACGCCCTTATCACGCGTCAGCCCAACTGCCGTAGACAACACGCCCTTGAAAATGGGCTGCAGATCAAGCGGTTCAGCCTGTATCTCCAATTTTCCCGCCTCGACTTTAGCCAGATCGAGAATGTCGTTGATCAGTCCGAGAAGATGTTCCCCGGCAAACCGAACATAACCAAGATACTTCTGCTGCTCTGCGTTTACTTCACCGGCATATCCTTCAGCAACAATACGCGCGAAATTGATAATCGCATTCAGGGGGGAGCGCAGTTCGTGACTCATGTTAGCCACAAATTGTGTCTTGAGACGATTGGCTTCCTCGGCCGTTTCCCGCGCCTGTTCCAACGACACATTGGTCTTGCGCAGCTCCTCGTTGAGCCAATCACGGGTTGCCAGCGCTTTGCGCAGCTCTTCACGGTTGCGCCACAGCTCGTCTGCCCGTTCCTGCTCCCGTTGATAGTTTTCCAGCGACCATTGCACGCTGTCATAGAGGCTCCCGGCCGTGAGTTTCGCCACGCCCGCAGAGAGCGCGATCAAGATCAACGCGGGCCAGTCATAGGGTGAGCTGCGCTCGAACAGCGCGAACAGAAGAATCCACACTCCGCCCACGGCCGTAGCCATAGCCGCCAGACTCGAGGGCAGGAACAGGCCCGCAATAGACGCCGTCAAGACCATCGAAAACGGTGCGACAACCCGGAGCTCGTGAGCGCCAAAGACCATGGCCAACATCGAAGAAACGATCAACCCTATGACGTAGATGCGAGTGGCCAAAGCAAACCGTTCAGGTACATCGACCCACTGTAGCGTCACGTACGAAAACCCCATGAGCGCGGCAAAGGGGATCAGATTCAGCACGATATCGCCGAATCCGGGAGAAGCAACAAGGCCAGGACGCGCGACGAATATGGCCAACCAGATGACTACAACGAAGGGTGTACCAATGAGCGAAAACCTGGCGAGAATACGCAAATGCCCGTGACGCTCAGCCAAGGGATCCGGCAGTTGATCCACCTGCGAGACGTTGGATAGAGTAACAGCTTTGAGTGCTTTGTTCGTCAACGATGCCTCCAGGGCTGGTCAGGTTCCATTTCATTATATGCTTTTGGGGGAAATGCACAAGGGGCGTATTCCAAAACAGAGGTCACAGTTCCCGAAGTACCGGGCGGTATCCACGCGTGATGATTGCCATCTTCAGGAAGGCGGCTACAATAGCATCATTCACACGGGAACTGTGCAACATCTACCGGACATACGGACCGCACACCCAGAGAAATCGAAGAGGTGCAAGGCATGGAATTGCGCAATATGTTCAGAATTGTGAGGCAGTGGTGGTGGCTGGTTGCCATTCCAGTCGTAATCGTGGGCGTATATACGCTCCTCACGCTGGACCATCCCGCACCGCAATACCAGGTTGTCATGCGATTCGCGGCAGGCACCGAACCCGCCGGGCTTTCAATAGACTACGACCGTTACTATCCCTGGCTTGCGTCTGAATACGTCGCAAGAGGATTGGCCGAGGTCGCCGAGAGCGGCAGTTTTGCCGGCGCTGTATCGGAACGCCTCGTAACACAGGGACTAGATGTTGCCGCCTCCGCAATTCAGGGCAGGATCATTAGCGATTATCTGCAATCCGTTTTCGTCATCTACATCACGTGGCAAAATGCAGATCAGATCGTACCGCTGGCCGAGGCCGTCACCCTCGAACTAACCCAAAACGCCGCGGCTTACTACCCACAGATCAAAGACGTTGGGATCGCGGCCCGCCGGTTGGATGCGCCAAATCCTATGCAACTTTCCCCTTCACTCCGGGCGCAACTGCTCTCCCCCAGCCTGAAATTGGCAGTGGCCCTGGCGGCCGGATTGGGACTCGCATTTCTAGCGCACTACTTGGATCCATCCGTAAGGGAACCCGCAGACTTGAAGGACACAGGACTCCCCATCCTCGGCCGCATTCCCAGATAACGCGGCGAAACTGGACCGGTTGAACCGCCCCACCCTGAGCAAGCAAAACCGCGAAATGTGATCGACACATTTCGCGGTTCTGGTACGCAGAGCAAATGCAGTCGTTAGTCGTCGCCGCCGCCGCCGCCATGCAGACCTAGCAAACGATCAATCTTTGCGCGATTGAACCCCACAATAATGCGCCCGTCGATGTCAATCTGGGGAACCCCCTGCTGTCCGGAACGCCGCACCATGTCACGAGCGGCAGCCACGTCACGCGAAACGTCAACATCCGTGAATGAAATACCATTCTTCTGAAGGTACCGCTTAGCAGTACGACAATGAGGGCACGTCGGCGTGGAAAACACAACCACCCGATGGCTCCGTTCCCGATCCCTTGTTGTAGGCATACCACAACCTCCTCAAGTTAGGAATTTTATAGGTTTATCATACCAAAATCGGTTTTTTTGTCAAACCAGCCCCGGCTGATGAAACGAGCAGTCGCTGCAGACGCCGAAAGATCACCTGCGACCAATTGTTTTACAGCAATGCGCAGCGTCCCCAACTTCCCCCAAAGCGGTCGTATCCAGCTGCTGGCAATGAATTATGCACGGCTCTGAGATACCCAATTCACGCGAGGAAATCAGAGCCAAATCCCACAAGGATGACTTGCCAAATGGAACAGGCCATGCTATAATGTCAATACCCTACGAATACACATCGAGCCCCAATATACCCCTAAATGTTGGGGTTGATTTTATGGGAGAGTAAGATCATGAAATGCCCGTTTTGCCATTCGCTTTCGACACGAGTGGTTGACACGCGACGCGATCCGCAAGGAAATATGCGGAGACGCCGGGAATGCAAGGATTGCGAAAAACGGTTTTCCACCGTAGAACGTCCTATTTTGACCAATCCACTGGTCGTGAAACGCGACGGCCGCCGCGAAGAATTCGACCGCGACAAGATCCTTTCAGGGCTGCACATCGCGTGCGCGCGGCGTCCCATCTCTGCCGAGAAAATCGAACACATTCTCGACCGTGTCGAATATTCCATCCGCCAGACCGGCCGCGCCGAGGTTGCCAGCCGGACCATCGGCGACATTGTCATCGAAGAGCTGCGCCAGATTGATGAGGTAGCCTATATCCGCTACGCTATTGTCTACCTCGGCCTGAGTGACCTCGAGGCCATTCGCAAAGAAATCGACGCACTACGAGCACAACGCCGGTAATCCACGTAGTTCCATCCATCTATAAGCCCTTCCACGGGAAGGGCTTTATTGTGTCTGGTTTGAGCCTATAGTAGATTCAGGAGGTACCATGAATATCGTTGAAGAGCCACTACTAGAGGGTGAAGCACTGGAAGCACAGTTCTCCGAGAATGCACGCACCGTGCTCCGCCGACGTTACTTGAGAAAAGATGGGCAGGGGCAACCCGCCGAGACCGTTACCCAAATGTTCTGGCGAGTTGCAAGCCACGTTGCTGCGTCGGAAAACGACTACGGAACCAGGGAGCAGGCCGCGGAACTATTCTACCGGCTGTTGACCCGGCTCCGCTTCATCCCGAATTCCCCCACCTTTACCGGCGCGGGCACCCCGTTGGGGCAGTTGGCAGCCTGTTTCGTGCTCCCCATCGCCGACGACATGGGAAAGCAATCGGGCGGGATCTTCCAGTCCCTGCGCGATGCAGCGCTGATTCAGCAGACAGGCGGTGGGAACGGTTTTGCATTTTCGCGCTTGAGACCCCGCAACAGTCTCGTTGTTTCCAGCATGGGAAAAGCCACCGGGCCGGTGGGATTCTTGCGGGTCTACGATCGTGCCTTTGGTGAAATTGCCCAGGGCGGCACGAGACGCGGCGCCAACATGGCAGTGCTGCGGGTCGACCACCCCGACATCGCAGCCTTCGTGGCATGCAAAACCTCAGAGGATGCCATCACCAATTTCAATATCTCCGTTGGCGTCTTGGACGCTTTCATGGAGGCGGTCGAGAATGACGAAATGTGGCCGCTGCGCTTTCCTAACATCGAGGACCCCGCTTACCGCAACTTCCACGGGACGTTGGAAGATGCAGAAGCCGCAGGTATTGCCATCGAAACATACACGACGGTCTCTGCACGGAGCCTATACGAGCGCATTGCAGAACAAGCCTGGCGCAATGGCGAACCCGGGATGTTGTTTCTGGACGCCGCGCAACGGGATAATCCTGTGCCGCACCTGGGACGCTACGAAAGCACCAACCCCTGCGGCGAGCAGTTTCTGCTTCCTTACGAAAACTGCTGTCTAGGTGCGCTGAATCTGGCGCAACACCTCACCAACGACGACGAGCAACCCGCCATAGACTGGGAGAAACTCGCCGAATCGGTTCACGTGGCCACACGGTTTCTCGACGACGTCATCACGGCCAACGCCTTCGTACCTGCAGTCGCGCAGCTGAAAGAGGCTGCGTTCCGCAGCCGGCGCATCGGTCTGGGTATCATGGGGTTGGCAGATCTGCTCTATCACCTTGGCATCCGTTACGGCACGGCAGAAGCGCAAAACCTGGCCGCACAGCTCATGGAGTTCATCAGATTTCACACGATGCACGCCAGCATCGTGTTAGCCTCCGAGCGCGGCGCCTTTCCGGCAATCCAGGGCAGCGTCTACGATCCCAGCAATCTTACCTGGCGCCCGCCCGCGTGGCCGGCCTGGCTCGAGGACGGACCGCGTCCGGATTGGAAACGTCCCAATCTGAATTGGGAAGCGCTGCTTGAAAGGCTCCGCACCCACGGCATCCGGAACGCAGCCCAGCTCACGGTTGCGCCCACAGGGACCGTAGCGACCGTTTCGGGCGTCGAGGGATATGGCTGTGAACCGGTATTTGCGTTGGCCTACACCCGCTACATTCATGAGAGCGACCAAAAGATACCGCTCCGGTATTTAAGCCCGGCTTTCGCCAACGCTCTCAATGCCAGTGGCATCAGTCAGGAAGCGCAAGAGCGCATCATCGACCAAGTTACGGTCAGTGGCAGTTGCCAGGACGTCGAGGAGACGCCCCAGTCCCTCCGCGACGTTTTCGTGGTCGCCGCTGACATTCCGGCGGAAGGGCATATTCGCATGCAGGCCGCTTTGCAAGCGTTTACGGATGCCAGCATCAGCAAGACGGTCAACCTCCCCCCCTCAGCGACGCCGCAGGACGTGGCCGAGGCGTTCCGGCTCGCCTGGAAACTCGGGTGCAAGGGACTCACGGTTTACGTCGCCGGATCACGAGAGAAAGTAGTTCTGGAAACGGAAGCAACACGTCGCGAGAAAGAAGTTGCCGTCGCTCCCAAACCTGTGCCCGCCGCGCCATGGCAAGGGCCTTCGATCCAACCCCGTCCCCAACGCCTTACGGGGCGCACCTATCGCGTCACCACTCCGGTTGGCACGGGATTCATCACCGTGAACAAAAATGGCGGTAACCAGCCATTTGAAGTCTTCCTCAACGTCGCCAAGGCCGGATCTGAGACCGCGGCCGTTGCAGAGGCCATCGGACGACTGATTTCCCTCACGTTGCGACTGCCCTCGACCCTGGAGCCCCGGCGCAGACTCGAGGAAATTGTGGCGCAATTAGGCGGAATCGGGGGGGGGAGACCCTTGGGATTCGGGCACAATCGCGTCTTGAGTCTTCCGGACGGGGTGGCGCAGGCGCTCAACGACTATCTGGAAGAACCGGAGAACGATTGCAGCGAAGAAGAAACGCACGTCCCGGTCAGGGACGTGCAAGCCCACCGGCAGCAAATACCGTTGTTTCCCACCGGGGATTTGTGCCCCAGTTGCGGCCAAGCAACCATGGTCTACACAGAGGGATGCCGGCGCTGCTATGTATGCGGGCACAGCGAGTGCTGACCCGTTACCCCGCATAACAGCGACGCAAAGACAACACCGGAGCGCGATTGCGCTCCGGTGTTACCATTAGCGCAATGAGGCGCTAGTCGACTGCAAGGATGCGAAACGCAATTTCGCCGACTGGAGCGCGAATAGCAATCGAGTCGCCGGCGCGACGGCCCAGCAGAGCACGCCCCAACGGAGATTCATGGGAAATCTTACCACGAGCCGGATCAGCCTCGGCCGGTCCTACCAGGTGATACGTCTCGGCGTCATCTTCACCATCTTCGAGCACCGTAACGTGACAGCCAATCCGCACCGCACCGTCATCGCTGCCAGAACTGTCGATCAACTGCGCATTGCGAATCGAATACTCGACTTCCAGAATGCGCCCTTCCAGAAATCCCTGCTCTTCCTTCGCGGCGATATAGTCTGCATTCTCCGAAAGATCACCCTGCTTGATGGCCGCGTGAAGGCGCTCTGCCAGCGCCGGTCGCCGCACGTTCACAAGCTCATGCAATTCGGCTTTCAACGCTTCAAACCCTTCCGGTGTTACGTAAACGGGTTTGTGTTCCATGTGGCTGTACCTCCCACCGCTGTATATTCGACTATTTTACCACCAATCAGGTGAATTTCCAAAACGCG
>JAFGNR010000209.1 GCA_016926915.1 Anaerolineae bacterium | reverse complement strand
TGGGTGCGGTATAGAAATCCCCCTCGATCACGGTCATCCCCGGGCATTGTGCGGCAACCCTGGATAATAGGGCGTAATTCTTTTCACTGATATCTACTGCTGTAACTGTGTATCCCGCCATAGCCAAAAAGGCTGCCGTCTCTCCGGTACCCGCGCCTAATTCAAGCAGATTCTTGGGCGCCTTTCCAGCGAAACGCTTCACTGTTTCGAGTCGCGGTCTCAGATTTTTGCCCTCATACCAGCTATACCCCCACCATTCTGTAGCCGAGTCATAGAACTCTTTTACCCATAAGCGGTCTTCCACACCATGTACCATAACGCACCTCAAGAAATTCTACTAGAGTTGAACAATGTGTTCCTTCTTGCACTCTCTGGTTTGTCTTGTCCGGGAACTTCTGACGCCACAGACTTGATGTGAGTTCCTGTTATGGGTGGGACCTGCGGCGCAATTTGCGAGCAAGACGCTGAAGTTTTCCCTCATTATAGAAGCGATTGAGACAAAAGGCAATGGCGGATTGTGAAAATGCTGCGAGAGAAAAACTATTGGAGCACGCCCGCGATGCGGTACGTACCGGAGCGGCCCACCTGATGTGGGTACGCCGTTGCATTCTCTGCCATCATATAAGCCTTGGATGTTCTGCTGCCCCGCCATTGCCGGGCGCCTGGAACCCGATCGCGGGATTGGCGCCCACCTGCGCGGCGGCTGGGGCGCGGGGCCTCCGCAGCCGCTCTGCAAAGCTCGCATCTGTGATCTACGGATTGTCTTTGAAAGGGAAAACGCGCCCACGGGCCGGCAATCCGTACTATCGCACGATGCCCCCCAGGGTTTGCTTGAGGATGCGTTTGGCCTCGCCGGGGCTCATTGTAACCAGGGTGAACTTGTGTTTCCCACTCGCGGCCTCGACAACCATTTCCGGTTTGGAGAGCTGCTGCCCGTCGTTGTCGGTGTATCCGGCGCGTAACTTGATCTTGCGAATCTGGTTGTTGGGAATGAAGAAACTGCCCGGATAGCGGGTCAGGATGGCGTCGACCGGCATCGACTCATACTCGCGGCAGACGACGCCGAGCCAGCTCATTTGGGCGGCGACCTGTCCGAAGAAGCCTTTTCCCTGACCTTTGGCTTCGCTTCGCGCGGTCGCTACGGCCTGATTCATCAGCTGTTGTGACATGGCGGCAAAGATCAGGCGTCCCGGCGTGACCACCAGATTGAAGTTGTCAGTTTTCAGGCCCAAGGCGCCGGCGCGCCGTTGCAACCCTGTCACGATACCGATGATGGGTTCCGCTGGCTGTGCGTAAGCGGGATGTGCAGGCGGCGGACCAGGATAGGGTGGGGCATACTGCGGCGGCTGTTGCGCCCGAGGAGGAGGGGCGGCTGGGGGTTGTACGGGGCTGCCGCAGCGACTACAGAAACGTGCACCGGGATTCAACGGCGATCCGCAATTCGAGCAGAATCTAGGTCCGGCATTCATCTTCGGTTCTCCTGTATGCGCACCGAACGCGCTGATGTTCTCGAGAGTATCGAGATCCCTCTATTGTCTGCGTAATTGCGCGAATGTAAAGCGCGTGAGCGGTTTTCGCTTCGCGTAGCCATTACATGCGTGAGCCTCTACACTGCGAGATGGAGCGCGATCAAACGCCGGTCAGAGCGTGGTTTCTTCTTGACTCTCCCGGTAAGTCTGCCCGAAGATCGCACTGCTGACCAGACTCACGTAAAAGAAGGCCGGTCCGGCGATGAGGAATCCGACGAAGAACAGGATGAGGGTGTAGTAGGGGAGCATTATCGCGAGGTAGGCCAGCGCGACCAGTCCCCCGGCGATAATCCAGGCGATGAAATAGCCCAGTTTGTTGCGGCGGATCATGGGCTGCCATTCGCGCACGCGAAAGACGGCGCCTGTCTGATCTCTGGCGACGAGGTGCGCGATGGCCATGGGCAGGGGCAGCATCCCGAGGAACAGTAGCAGGCTCCCGATGGATAGGGTCAGAAACATGATGCCGATACTGCCGAGCATGGCGAATGCTGTCCACTCCGTTCCTTCTGTGCTGAGCAGGGGGATGACCAGAAAACTTACGAAATAGAGTACAAATCCCAGGAGCAGGGCCAGTGTCCCCGGGAGGGTGTAGGCTATACTTGCCAGCATGGCGCGCACCCCGTCGCGACCCAGACGGCCCCAATCTTGCCATGCCGGCAAGGTGAGTTTCTGGCCGGCAATGGCCTGGCGCATCACGCGCATTCCATACCCCCAGATGAAGATGTGGGGGACGACCGGGATCATGAATCCTAGTAGCGCCAGGCCGCTTCCGATGAGAAAGCGTTGCTGCCAGCCTTCGTCTTCGAAGGGAAAGCGGAAGAAGATCTTGAGACTCGCTAGTGTTTGTTGCATGGTAACCTCCATCGTGTTGCCGGTCATCGTTTAGTATTGGCGTTTTGAGCGGGCTTGCGTATGGCCCAGGCGGTCAGGGCGATCCAGGCGATGATCGAGAAGAAGACCGACCATTCAAGGAGCGCGTAGATTTGGAGGGGCGGCCGGTCGGGACCCTGAAGGATGCTCAGAATGTCTCCCACATCCTGCACCAGGTTCTCTGAGACCGGTTTCACCCAGTGAGGCACATAGCGAAATACGGCAAAAGACAACGCCGTGAGGGCGCCCGGGATGATGAGCCAGCGCGGGAGCGCTGGCTGCTTTACGAACGCAAGATAGAGCGTGAACGCGATGGTCAGAAGCAGGCCCCCTGTGAAGAACGTGGACGCCGCGACGATGTGGGGGCCTAATTGGTCCATGGGGAAGAGGCCCACAAAGGTCACAGCCACGGCTGAAACGACGCCGAACACCGCGACCGGTACGAATAGCCGCCGGCGCACCAGGAGCGCCAGTCCGATCATGAATAGCGCCAGCAGCGCACCGCCAGCGATCATGCTGACGTTGAAGACCGGGGCCCATGCTGAGACCCCCATTTCCCCCAGTTCCGAAACGAAGTGATTGAGAAGCGAATAGGATTGCCCGTATCGCCCCTCATAGGGTAGGGCTGTGATCAGGGATCCCAGGACGACGATGCCTGCGCCGCTCAATCCGGACAATGTTGTGAGCTGTCGTAGGGTGAGTTTCATGGCGCCTCTCTCGATAGGTTATAGCGCTCCATCCATGAGCTGTGCGGGTAGTTCCGTTTCGCAGGCTGCATAGAACTTGGCGATGGTGTACTGTATCTCATCGATCAGTCCCTCCATGTAGGCCCCTATCTGGGCCGGATCGATCAAAGCCAGGGTGTGCGGTGTGCTGAAGTTGACGAAGTCCAGGTCCCGCTCCGGCCTGCGCCAGCCGAGGGTTTCGCTTCCCACTTGCCAGCGCGGGTCCAGCTGTTTCAATAGCCTGGTGAGCAACGCGAAGCGTGGTTCGTGGGCCAGGGCCGCCGGCGCGCCGTTTTCCAGGGCGATGAAACCGTAATAGAGCCGCTTGTAAACGCCAACGAAAAACCCCAGCGATTCATTTCCCAGAAGCTCGGGCAGCGCGACCAGGATGCCGTGCCGGTGGGGGTGCTTCTGGTAGTATCGTTCCACCCGCTTGCGGGAGTACTTCCAGTAATCCAGGATTTCGAATCCTTCGGCCAGCAGTCGTTCCTCCAGGCGAATCCAGAAGCGGAAGAGAAGATCGATCTTGAGCTGTTCCAGCGCCTGGCCGATGCTGATCGCTGCCGCCAGATGTTCTTCGTCGGCGATCAAGGCCTTAACGTCTATCATTTTTCTTCCTTGTGCTTGTCCGGTCAACCCCGCGACCACGTGTTGGTACTGCTTGAGCACTTCGTGCACGGCGGGGTAGGCCCCGGCGGCTTGTATGCAGGCGTCGAGCCAGGGCATGAGGTCATCCTGATAGGAAATCGAGAGCACCAGCTCATCCAGATGTCCCGCGCTCTCCGCGCCGGGGGTCTCGCCGTGGAGTGTCAGGTAGACAAGGTGAATCGTCGTGTAGCCTTCGCGGGTCATTTCCCGGTAATATCGCTGCAATTGCCC
>JAFGNR010000208.1 GCA_016926915.1 Anaerolineae bacterium | reverse complement strand
TGTAGCAACTGCGCTCGCGTTATTGCCCGTCCCGGTTGTCGTCGATTCAAAATCTCCGCCAATCGCTCCGCAGCAGTCGCTGAGATTGCATTATCTGAGACACTACCGATTTGTCGCTTCAGTTCGGCTTTGCTCGATATGTCTGCAAGACGTTGTAGAACTGGCAAGAAGTGAGGATAGGAGGAAATAAAAGCAGGATCAAATTCCATGAAACCGGCAGTGGCCTGTGCTAACACTTCAACAAGAGATTCCACTCTTCGTCGCAGTTCGACATAGACGCCCTTTGTAACCGCCCGCTCAACTTCGAAGGGCACTGCCTGCATTCGCAACCATTCCTCTGCGACTCGATCTGAAGAAACACTAGCGGGGTCAAGTGGGCTCCCAATTCCACCTAATAGTATCACCTTTTGTTCAAAGCTTGATAGGTGCATTGGCGCCACATTGGTAAGACCTTTAGTTGCGCGTGCGACCTCAAGATACACTTTTATGTAGCGCCGCATCACCCTATCGGCAAGTGCATAAAGGGTCTCCAGTTCTTGGGTCATCGTGTCTCCTATGTCAGTTTCGCAATGATGTGATACTCGCCAAGTCCCTTCTTGGCGCCCGTGCGTTTGTCCAAAACCCAACGCTCGCCACGTTTCCTCAACTGCTCGATTCGCAGAACCTTGAATCCTGTTTCCCCCATCAAACTGGCTAACAGATTTTGAGTCTGAATATGTACGCCATATAACGCTGAATCGGCGACAACGAGGTGAAATAAGCTACCGGTTTCTAGAACACGCCGAAGTTCTTCGAACACTAACTGCATCTGAGAGAAGTAAGGATATACAAGCAGATAGTAATCCTTCTTACCTGCACGACTTCTTCTCTCTTTCTCTAGAGATTCAACAAGCGGCGCCAGGCAAGATCGCATTTGTTTAGAAAGGGTCGCTTTGAAGCCACATTGATCTTTCTTCATATCCGTCGGAGCTGTCGTTGTATTGACAATCAGATTGCTTCGAACTCTTTCTGTGATCTCACGCCAGGAACCTGCATATCTCCAGAAGTAGAGTTCCATACGGGTCATCTCAGCAAAGTCGAAGTTGTTCAAATAGGGAGGGGAGGTTACACAGATTGAACAGCTATCATTCTCCAACACCGGCATACTCTCAGAACTGGTCGGAAACAAAGTGGCTTGCCTTGAGAAAGTGCACCCAATCACCTCAATATCTCGCCGTATCTCACCACAGACTGCCTTTACAGCTTCATGATAGGCGACAGATTTTTTTATGGTAGTCGGGGCCTTGTATATGCCGTCAGTCTGGGATCGACTTGTAAGTTCAAGGATTCTTGACATAACTAACCGGTACAATTCACGTTCAGAAACATTGATTTTCTCTTCTTGCAGAAGCGCTTGAGCCAGTAATCTTAGTGCTTGCTCAGGAATCAGTTTTCTCAGGAATTTGAGTGCATCTTCAGACCAGATGTTATGGAGCTCGTCGGTGTAAGGATCCAGTCCTGCAATCTCCGATTCAATCGCGTCCACAACGGCATGATCTTCAGGAGGATCGATTTTTGCTTGTGAGATGTCAAAGAAAAATGGATGAGGCTCAAATCCAACTGAAGAAATACCTTCGAAATTCGCCTGCACCAGCGCAGTTGAAAGCCCTGCAAAAGGATCAATCAACACCCGCGTCTTGCTGAGATCGGCATCACGAATACAGGATTGCACAAACTCTGGCGAGAAACCCGCGATGAAATTGAACCACCTGTGAATTGGGTGGTTGTTCGTTGTCAGGTTGGTTGGCAGTTTTCTTTTTACGATTTGCCTTGGAAAAAGATCTAGTTGCATAAAAACACCCAGTGATCACTATCCTCTCTTGTTTGTCACACCCGACAGTTCATCAGATTGACAAGCGCGAAGTAGAAGAAAAACGCCGACCGCTGCAACGCCCCGCCTCATCAATACTATACGCCATCTCTGCTCTCATGTCAATCTTTTTCGCCCCCGCAACAAGGCTTTATCATTCCCTGGACAATGGTAGTCCCACCAGACGCAAACAGACCCACGGATGATACCATTTCGGGATAGTGGCCTGTGCGGCGCCGAGCCTAGCTCAAGAAGATGCTTACACAGCGGGGGGAAGAATCCGTGTTCATCCGTGCGTATCCGTGAGCCGCTCCGGGCTTAATGGAGAAGTATAAGACCCCGGTCCCACAAGCCCAAACAGGGCCTCATGGTGCGAAGGTGGACGCCGCCTCCCTACCCCCGCCAGCGGATGCGTAGCTTGCGCAGCAGCACGCCCAGCGGTCCGGTGACCACGATCCCAGCCTCCCCTTTGCTGCGGGGTTCCTGGTTGCCATACACATCGTAGTGCACGACCTGGGAAAGCGGTTTGCGGCTAGGCGGCGGCGGGTCTTCGTCGGGGAAGCCCAGGGTGAGCAAGCCGACGACCTCGATGGCGGAGGGAAGTTTCAGAACGGCGCCGATGGCGAGGGGATCGAGACCGCCAATCCAGCAGGTGCCCAGCCCCAGCGCCGCCGCCTGGAGCATCATCTGGCTGCCCGCTAATCCCACATCCTCGTGGAGAAAACGCTGGTAGATGCGACCGCCCGCCTCGCCGCAGAGCACGATCAAGACCGGCGCCTCGTTGACGTGCGCCCATTTGAGGAAGAAGAAAGCCGCGTGTTCTGACACCGCTTTGCGCACTGCCGGATCGCGCACGACGATGAAGTGCCAGGGTTGCCGGTTGCTGGCCGACGGCGCCCACTGTCCCGCCTCCAACACCTGTCGCAGCAACGCCTCGGGAACCGGGTCGGGTTTGTAGCGGCGGATACTGCGCCGCCCTTTGAGCAAGGCCAGGACCCCTTCCGGGGTCACGAGGTCTTGATAATCGGACATGGCTTCCCTCCTATGGAATAGCGGTCAGCCGCCAGCCGGCTCTTCACGTCACATCTTCCGCCCAAGATGCGCGCCAACAGGCAGCCCCTAGCCGGCGCGCGCGTCCCGCCTTTCCGTCCAACTGGGGTGGAACACACCCAGCTTATTTGAGCGCTTCTCGCAGAAAGGCCTCCGCCTTTTCGTAATCGGGGAAGGCGCGCTCGGCTTTCCGAAAGTCGGCAGTGTGCGCGCGGCGGCGACCGTTGACCAGTTTCACGCCCAGCTGTTTGTGCAGCAGCTCGTGATACATAACGTAATCGATGACGTAATCGGGCACGCCCGGCGCATCCAGCGTGATACTGATCATTAGCGTATCGGTCGCCGGATGGTAGTGGCCCAGCTTGCGGTGGGTGAGGATTTGGTTCCACGTCAGGCGGGGTCGCGCCAGCGCGCCGGCAAAATAGGCCGCATTGACCCGTTCGAAGACAGCGTCCAGATCGAAGTATTGGCCGCGCGCCCGAACTTCGCCATCCACGATCGTGACCTCCAGCGCTTCCGTCGCCTCCTGGAAGGCATCGCTCTGGGAATAGACGAGGGCCGGCTCGAAAAACGCTTGCTGATCGCCAGCCAGCGCGGCGCAGAGCAACGCCTGCAACACGTCCTGAGGCGCGCCGACAAAGCCTTCATGCACGGTGATTGCGAGGACGCCCTCCTGAACGCGGGCATGGAAAAGCGATGATGAATACGCGAAAGAAATCCGCGCGGGAAGGCTGCGACGAGATTTGGGAATCGCGCTGCGGCAGGGCGGGCGGCGCGCAATGCGCTGGAGCGCCGCCGCCGTTTTCACGTGGGCCAACAGGTTGGCAGGATCGCTCAGAAAACTCAGCCATTGATAAGCGCGCCGGCTGCGCGCCGGCAGAAGAGACACCGGCGCCTGCGCCTCCGCAGCCGCATCATTGACGAAATCCAGAGTGGCGTAGATTTGCGAAAGCCACCCCGCAACCGGTTCCCCTTCTGCATCCAGCGTCTTGACCTGGTCGTGATGGTCTTCGACCCAACGGACAAAATCAGCATCGAGGCGCTGCTGGGCGGCGACAAGCCCGCGAATGCGCAGGTGTTTTGCCGGCGCGGGACGATCGTCCGGCGCTGCATCCGTAGCAGCGACCAGGGGCAGATGGTGCAAGTCGATATCGCGAAGATAGCAATAGGCGCGATAGGAAGGCGCCGGAAGGTCCTGGGGCGTGATGCCACTGCGGCGGCAGATCGACTCCACCTTTTTCAAGACGCCGAGGACTTCGGTGCGGAAATCCTCGGCTTTCTCCGCCGGAATTCCTGTACTCAGCTTGGTGCGCGCCCAACGCATAACCTTTACCAATCCGCGAATACGGACGCGAGAAGCGCCAGCTGTCATCGGTGCACTCCATTTTTCAGGTGCTCGCGCACAGTTGCAAACACTGCGTCGAACATCTCCAGGGTCAAACGTCCGGTCTGGGTGTTCTGCCGGCTTGGATGATAGGAGACCACCAAGAGCGGAAGCGCGGGACCGGGTCGATGAACGGCGCCATGCGCGAAATCGAGCCGGGGCGCGTCGTGTCCCTGGTCGCGCCAGAGCCGGAGCAGCTGATCGAAGGCGATACGTCCCAGCGCCAGCACAATCTGCATCCGGGACAGCAACGCCAGCTCCCGCTCGAGATAGGGACGGCAGTTCAGAAGCTCTTGCCGGGTGGGTTTATTGCCGGGCGGCGCGCACCGCCCCACAGCAGTAATGAACACCTCGCGAAGGACAAGCCCATCGTCCGGATGTTCCCACGTGGGTTGGTTGGCAAAGCCGGCGCGATGGAGCGCGCCGAACAAGGTCTCGCCGGAGCTGTCGCCGGTAAACATACGCCCGGTGCGGTTGGAACCGTGCGCGCCCGGCGCCAATCCCACAATGAGCACACGCGCATTCCGGTCGCCAAAGCCGGGCACCGGACGCCCCCAGTAATCCCAATCGCGATAGGCGCGACGCTTGACGCGGGCGACCTCTTCGCGCCACGCCACGAGACGCGGGCAACGACGACAGGCGATGAGGTCTGCGTTGAGCGCTTCCCAGGTGTCCATCATGGTGTAGGGCGCTCAGAGGGCAAAAGGAAGATGTTGCCCGCGCGCCAGCGCGAGCAACCGGTCGCGGTCGCAATGGCGCAGACAGAGCGCGGCCCGTTCCAGGCGTCCTCGCCGGATATTCGCCAAGGTCGACTCCTCCAGCCATTCCACACGAACGGGCGTCCCCGCCAGATCGACAAAGGTCTCCGTCGCGGACAGCGACGACACCCAACGGTCGCCCTCGCGCCGCTCTAGGCCAGCCATCACCTCGACGGTCACGCCGGCGAAGTCGAACCGTCCGAAATGCGAGCGGTAGGCCTCGCCCTCGCGATAGGCAACGGGCAACACCGCCTGCGCCGCGTAGCGCTCACCGAAGCGATAGACCGCGTCTAGCGGCAGCTCCAGGTCGATATCGTGCACCGGAACCGCCACGCCATGCAGCGCCACAGCAGCGCCGCCCATAACCTTGTAGGGCAGCGCCTCAGCCGCCAGCGAGCGCGCCAAGTCTGCCAGGACGGCGCGCCAGCGCGGCTTTGTACAGATAGCAAGCAGGTGATCGGCCGCAGCGTGCATCGCGGGATCGTGGGCCACCCGGTAATTCACGTCCACCCACAGCTCCCAGAGCTCCCCATCCAACGCATTGACCAACGTCGCATGCCCGCTGACAACGCCCTCGACGCCCAGAACCTCTACCACCTCGAGACCGGCGCCACGGCACAGCGGCGGCGCCTCCGAAGGGTGCGCCATGTGCACGATAAACTCAGGACGATCCCCTCCCCGCGAAGGCATCAAGCCGTCCTCGAGCAGATCGGGGAGGTTTCGCACCTGGAAGACGAGCTGCTCAGGTCGATGTGCAGCGTAGTAGCGATGAGCCGCGTAGCGGGTGATGAACGCCGCGCACAAGATTCCCCCTGGGCGCAACACGCGGGCGGACTCCTGCAACGCCTGGAGGCGATCGTTCGGATCCAGGAGGTGATAAAGCGGCCCCATCAAAAGGACTGCATCGAAAACGCCATCAGGGAACCGCGAGAGGTCCGTAGCGGACCCGTGTTCGATGCCGGCGAGTGTCACACCGGCCGCAGCGGCGCGCGCCCGCGCCAGGTTCAACGCCTGCTGGCTCAGATCGAAGAGCGTGACGTCGTACCCTTGCCGGGCAAGGACAATCGCATAGCGCCCTGGCCCGCCGCCGCAGTCTAAAATCCGCGCCGGCGCCTTGGGCAGATGATCGGCAAAGGCTCGCAACGTGACCGCGAACTCGGTCCGGTTGCGGTCCATGCGCGTCCACTCGTGTTCCGGTGCACTGTCATAAAACCGGGCGATATCGTCGAAATTGCCGGCCATGGGGTCTCCGAATTATGACCACTTCTCGTAATGCACCAGCAACCCCAATGGTTTACGCTTCTTGGAACCGGGGGCGACATCGGGGTATCCCAAAGGCGTAAACACCACCGGTTCGACCCCGCCGGGCAGCTGGAGAACCTCGCGCGCCGCATCGGGATCGAACGCCGCGATCCAGCAAGTCCCCAACCCCAATTCAGTGGCCGCCAGAACCATGTGATCCATCACAATCGCAGCATCCACATCGAAGTAGGTTTTGCCATCGTTGAAATGGCGCACCCACCCCTCGCTCGTGACCGCGCAGACCGCCAACACGAGCGGCGGTTGCACAAACCAGTCACGCCCGTAAATGCGATTCAGCGCCTCCTCGCGTCCTTTCGTGTGCACCACAATAACGCGAAAGGGCTGCCGGTTCGCCGCCGTCGGCGCAAGCCGCGCAGCCTCTAACACCTGTTGTAGCTTGTCATCTTCCACGGGATCCGGCTTATAGGCCCGCACGCTATAGCGTTGGGCAATCAACGTCATGAAATCCATGGTTTCCTCCTTGGAGCATACGCACTCCTCACCTTTCACAGGTCTCTTTGCCGCACAGCAAGCGCGACGCTGCCGAGAGCCCCACCAGAACGCCCAGCGCCACGGGCCAGACCCAGACCAAATCGGCCTGCAGCGGCGGCGGCGTGGTCTCCTCCACAGGATCGAAGCGGAAGATGGTAAGGCGCTCCTTCTTGGCGATCACGTCCTCGATATCATCGCTACGCATGCCCAGCGAGCGCAGGTACTCTGTTGTCATTAGCCCGTTGCGCTGCATCATCACGGCATAAAGGTCGCGCAGCTCCTGGGCATCGCGCACCAACACAGCACGCATCGATTCCGGTCCCTGCCAGGTCTGGAGGGTGACTCTGGAATCGGCGGCGATGTTTTTATACCAGGCGGCTTCCTTTCCAAAAGCACACACCACGTAGAGCTTGCCCCTCATGACAAAATACTCGGTCACGACGCGACGCGGCAGACCGCTCTTCCGGCCCGTGGTTGTGATCACCACGAACAGATGCCCTAGCAGTTTCTCCAGGCCCAGGCGCCATCCTAGCAAGGGGGCGCGCATCAGCGCCTTGTAGAGATCGTTTTCCGGATAGGGGATCATCGTGGACATCTCATGTTCGGTCATACTTCCCTCCTTTCAGAATAGACAGGATTTACAGGATTAACAGGATAGAAATATCCTGGAACCAGTGTAACCCATCTGCAAAATTTCCGTATCCGCATGGTGTAAGCGAACACTGTGTCGCCCTACAAGTCATCCGGTCGAATTGACCTTAACCGGTACAGCGTCCCGGCGCCGCCGCCACAGTTTCATCATTGCGCAACGCGATGCAATTCACGCCTTGAACCACCCCGGTCTTTGCCGGTACGTCAGACGCCGAAAACCGGATCAACTTGCTGAGACTTGAAATCACCAACACGTCATCCGATGGCTCCGTTGGATCTGTTGGATCCGTTGAATCTGTTGGATCCACAGGATCCACGAAGGCTATGGTGAATGCTGCAACGAGGTGCTCTGTATTCATGGCGACTTTGCCCCCGCCGCCGGGGGACTTATTGCTGCGGAATCCCTCCATCAGGCGGATCGTGCCTTTGCCGTCGCGGCCCACAAGAAACACGCCGCTCTTCTCGTTGACCGCCGTAATCGCGACCGCCACATCGCCGCGGTCCAGATTGATCCCCAACGAACCCGAGTCGTGGACGCGCTGCTCCGGGAACCGAATCGCCTGTCCTGACCGGGCGACGACGAACAAATCGTCGTTGCCCGACGTCCAGCAAGCGCCCACCACGTCGCCGCCGTCTTTGACGTCGTGGAAGCGCATGCCGGGGATCATGTGGACGCCCAGGAAACTCGCGCGCACGCGGCGCACACGTCCCCGCGCACTCACAAGGGCCATCTGCGCGCCGTTGTCGGCCGGCAGAAGCGCGACGACGCGCTCCCCTTCACGCAGGGGCAGCCACGTGGCCAGCGGTTTGCCGCGTCCCCGGACCGGCCCTTCGGGGATATCGCGCACCGGAAGACGAAACGCGCGCCCCTGGCTGGTGACAACAAGCGCCGTCTCCTCTTCATCGAGAACGCTCAACACGGCAGGCGCGTCCCCTTCCGGCAAATCCAGATCGAAAACCCCCATGCCGCCCCGGCGCTGGCGCCCGTACTCGTGGCGGGGCGTGCGCTTGACCCATCCGGCGGCGCTGAGGGTAATCACGTTGCGGGTCGTCGGCGGCTCGCTGGGTTCCGGAGGCTCCTCGGCAGGCGGCTGTGCGGGCGAGGGGCGCCCTTTGTCGCCGGCAGCAGCCAGAGCCGCTTCCAAAGCCTCGATATAGGCCACCACATCGGCGCTCACGCCGCTCAAATCCGGACGCTCAAAGTCCATCGTCACCTCCTCGAAAATAGCCCCCCGCTTTCAGCCTTCAGCAGATACGCCGCAGGGCGCCTCAGCATCGTACTGCTATTATCCCGAGATTGGCGAATTTGGAAAGCGCCCGGTTCAGAAACAATAAACCCCGGCGGGGCCAGCCCGCCGGGGCAACCGGGCGTTTGCACGACCGAAAATACGGAATGCCTTTATGTCCGGCGCCGCCCCACCCGGCGGAGAAGGGCGATAGCCCCGGAGAGCAAGACGACCAGGGCCAGCACGCCAACGAGCGGATGGGCGCTCACCCAGAGCGCGGCATAGGCGATGCGGC
This sequence comes from Anaerolineae bacterium, assembly GCA_016926915.1. Lineage (GTDB taxonomy): Bacteria > Chloroflexota > Anaerolineae > B4-G1 > SLSP01 > JAFGNR01. Next base: position 10,183 of record JAFGNR010000208.1, on the reverse strand, counting down.
GCAGGAGCGTCACACGGCGCAGCTGCGACGCGGGCAACGTCACCGGCTCGGCCCAGTCAAGGGCCGGCAGTTTCTCCAGATAGCCAGCGCGCACACATCCTTCCAGGCTGAAGATGTGAATATCCTCACACCAGCGGGCCGCCGCGCGCAGATCACGTGAAAACGCCTTCCAGGATAAGGGGGGAATCGCATCGGCGCCGCCGACGCTCACCCCGCCGCCGGTACTCCCCACCGCGATACCGCCGGCCTCCGGGCCATAGCTGGCTAACACTGCGTATCCCCCACGGCCCAGAAAACTACTATACAACATCAGGATTTCGCGGTCGGTGGGAATATCGACCAGGCCCAGCAGCCGCTGCACCAGCGTCGCACCGGCGCGCCGTTCATCCACGACCAGGGGGATATGATAGCTATCGACCCGGTACCCGTCGGCCTGCATCTGCTCCACGAGGGCCTTATACAGCGCGCGCGCAGCCTCGAAACGCTCCCGATCCAACGCGCGACGCAGGATTTTCCCCAGGACGCGCCACTCTCCCCCGGCAAGCCGGCCCACGTCGCGAATATCCGGTTCGATATCGATCCCCACCCCCGCCCACTGCAAGTTATGCGCCGCGCTCCAAGCCTTGAACGCGGCATAGCGGGCCGTCGCCTGAGGCGCGTTGTCGAGGTTGAACCAGTAGCCTTCATCTTCCGGCAACAGCTGCCAGGCGATGACAGGCACACCGGCGCGATTGAGCCGGCGGACCACGTCTGCGCGCCCTGCGCTCAGGTCGAGGATGCCCAGACTGACCGTCGCCCTGAGGTTCACAAGAGCTGTGGTCACCGCGCCATCCGCAAACAGGGCCTGAAGGGCCTCTTCGGGCAGCTCGCAGAAGAAGGTCAACTGTGGAGTCTGCATACTCGCCTCCTGATGTTCACTCTCCGGACGGTTCTCGCGCCGCCAGATCACGCTGCGCCCGCTCGATCTCAAGCTCGCGGCGACGGCGGTCCAGTTCGGCGGAGCGCGCCTCGCGCAGTTCCTTGCGCCAGGCCAGAATCGTCGTGGAAATGAACCCGGCGCAACTGACAAAAGACGTGACCAGCGAAGCAATCAACGCCGCCTGTTCGGTCGAAGTCTCGGGCTCCGGCGACGGGGAATCGCCGCTGAACTCATCGCCGGCGCCGATGATAACCAGGACGACGCCTAACACCAGGGCCGATAGAATCAGCAACACCAGAAACGCCTGCCGCAATCGCTTGAAGTTCGCCGTTTGAGCTTCCACACTTACCCCCTTTGGCCCGGGCTGTTACGGTCGCAGCTTCTCCTTGAAGAAGTCCACGATCGCATTGTAGATCCAGACTTTGTTCTCGTACTTGTTGACCCCGTGTCCCTCGTTTTCCATGATCAAAATATCGATATCCTTGCCCTGCGCTTTGAGTTCCGCGACCAGGTCTTCAGACTCCTCGGCGACGACGCGCGGATCATTGCGCCCCTGGATCACGAGCATCGGGCAAGCCAGGTTATGCAGGTACGTGCTCGGCGATCGTTCGACCAGGAATTCCTTATCCTTCTCAGGATGACCGATCGCAATGTAGAAGTAAGTCTTCCAGGTTTCGGGCAAACGGTCGATAAAAGTGAGCAAATTGTAGGGACCGAACATATCACACGCTGCGGCCCACAAGTCAGGATGCCGGCCCACCAGGGTCAAGGTCATGAATCCCCCGTAGGAGCGCCCCATGACGCCCACGCGGTCGAGATCCAACCGTGCATCCCGGCGCAAATGGTCGAAGGCCGCGACGTGATCCAGGCGATCCTCCCCACCCCAGTCGTGATCGACGCGCTTCATGTAGTCCATGCCATAGCCGGTGCTGCCGCGCGCGTTGGGCACAAAGACGGCAAACCCATTGAGCGTGAAAAACTGAATCAACGGCATCGAGAACCAGGTGAAGTCAGGGCGCTCCTGTCCCTGGGGTCCGCCATGGATGTAGAAGATGACGGGGCGGGGTCCCGCGAACTCCAGCTCCGGCGCCGGCATGTAGAGCCGCGCCGATACGCGCAGCCCGTCGTGACTGGTATAAGAGGCCTCTTCTCCCACAGCAAGATAGCTCGCGGGGACGCCCAGAATGCGTTCCCGCGTCTGCCGGACCGCTTCGTGCGTCTCCCCATCGATGACGTAGAGCTGCGAAGGCGATGTAGCCGTCGAGAAGGCCGCAGCATAATCGCCGCTCTGCTTGTCGTAGGCAATGTGTTGCAGCACGCCGCCGCTCAGGGGGGCTTGCCCAACCAGTACAGCCTCGACGGTGAACCGCAACGCCGCCTCATCGAACACCCCCTCATAGGCCCACGACACCCCATCGATGTTGTAGTCGATGCAATAGCGGTTCCCCTCGAGTTCGTGCAAGTCATGTAACTCCCCTTCGCCTTCGTGCGCCAATCCCACGACCTCCACCGGCAGCACTTCGCCCGGGGTCGCTACCGGCAAATACCCCAGTCCGAAACGGTCGTCGAATAACGAGGTTGTGAGCAGTAGCCCTTTCTCACTGGCGGTGAAAAAGGCGGCGCCGAAACCGGTGAGAGGCGCCTCTTGCCCGGGCTCCCGATCTTCCAGGGGAATGCCGTAGAAGAGACGTCTAGGCCCCCCATTCTCCCAGAGGAAGAGCACCAGGTCTCCGGCCGTATATCCGTCGGCGAGCAGGATTTGGGAATAGTCGTGATTCGCGGCGGCGATGAAATTCCCGTAGATGCTGGCGCCGAGATGCGTCGCCTCCAGCGTCTGGAGATCGACGAGCAGCGCTTCCTGCTCCGGGGCCGTCCGTAGATCCAGTTGGAACGCCGCAACGTTGTTCTCGAGATCCACATGGCCCAGCGCCAGTTGTTTCCCGGCATAGGCGTCGCCAAAAAGCGGCTCCGGAATACCCCCATCCAGCGGGATCACGTTCGGTTGGTAATTCTCGTCCCCATCGCGGTCGATCATGACAATGATCTTCCCCAACTCCGGGAACACGGCAAAGGCGCGCCCCCCCAGCAAGGCCGGGTCCTGCAAGGCAATGTTCGGAGGCAGCAGCGGCTCCGGCACGCTCCCGCCGCGATCCATCGCGTACAGGCTGATGCGGCCCGAGAGATCGCTGAGGAAGAAAAGCCGGTCGCCGGCTAACTGTGGACTCAAGAACAGACGGGCCGAAAGCAAAGATTCGATTTTGAACGACGGTTTCATATCACACTCCTGGATTGAATTGAGTTGGGCGGGACGCCGTTCGACCACAGATGCCGGCGTCACAAACCACCCCACAAAGTACTGCCACAGAAATGCTGAAGTTCATCTCTGTGGATTATTGACCTGCGCAAAACGGTCAGGATGCGGGCTACGACTTCGGCAGCGCCGCTTTTCGATTATAGCGCAACCAGGCCCACCGGTATAGCGACGGCCGCCGGAAAGACTGGCGCGTGGCCTGCACCCGCGTGATCCACTGTTCGGTCGCTTCCCGGTCGCGCGCGAACGCCTCGGTGGAAAACGCTCGCAGGGCCTCGGCCCGCGCCTCGGCAGGCGCCTCGCGGGCGCGCCCCACGAGGGTAGCCGCGCGCGCCAACAGCGATTTCTCCAGTGTGTCCCGTTCTGCGTGGAAAACGGAAAGCCGCGTGGGATAGTCGCGCAGAACTTCACGGTGCAAGCGCTCGTGATGCCACCACAACGTCTCCGGATCGTAGGTCGCGCCCGGTTCGGGACCTATGTCGGGCAGGCCCACCTCGAGCCAGACTGGCTTGAACGTGCTCAGGCAGGGCGCCGAGGCGCCGGTGCACCAGGCGGTCGTAAGCCGGGCATCGAGGTGCGCGACGAGGGAACCGGTCGATTGCGCGTTTCGCAGCGGGCCAAACCCGGCGTGGACGCAGAGATTGCGGCCCGATCCCCGGATGGGCGACCAGCGCGGATCGCGCGAGGCATCCGCCCCGTGATCACGCAGAAGCCGGAGCATCGCGTGGACGGTCAGCTCTCCCCCTTCGGCCGCCAGCAACGCCATGGAACGCCGTCTGCGCTCGCGACAATGGCTGAAACGTGTATAGAAGGCGTCGGAATAGCAGTGGGCGAAGTGGAAGTCATCGGCAGACGCGCACCACCCCTTCTCGATGGCGTGTTCCACCAGACCCGCGCTGGCCAGATCCCACTCTGCCCCAATGGTCAGGCCGTTCGAAATGGTGTAGAAGTCGCGCACCTGCAGCGCAGCCCAGTAACGCCCGGCAGTCTCCAGAACCCAAGCCTGGCGCGTATCGGCGATCAGAAAGGAATTGTGGTACAGGAGCTGGCGCTGGTATCCGCCGTTGGCGTGTTGACCGTAGGTCTCCAACAAATCGATCAACACGCCCAGGGCCTCTCGGGCATCGGCCGCGCGCTCCAACGCCAGGCGCAGCATGTCCATTCCTAGCAGCCCGGTCTCTTCATAAGGCTCCTTGGTGAAGACCGCTTCGTTGCCAATAGCAACGCCGCGCTCATTGACCCCCATTTCGCAGCCCCACATCCAGAACGGTTTACTCAACAACACCGCGTAGGTCTCTCGCACCTGGGGGACCTCCAGATGGGTGCACTGGACGCGCGCGTCTGGAGGAAACAACGTGCGCGGTACATAGACCAACGCCTGCGCCTCATTGGCCTCCCGGTCGCTGTTCTTGGCAAAGAGCACCGCGCCATCCGCCGTCGTGTTTCCTAAAGCCACGACTGTATCACACATCGCCCGCCCTCCCTTCAGTTTTCTCGCCCTCCAGGTAAGCATCCAATGCCCGGCGGAAAGCTTCTCCCTCCGCCTCGGCATCGATCGCGTCCTGGGTAGAAATCACGCGCCGGCTGTAGCGCGCCACAGAGAAGCGCCCGGTGAGCCGCGCCAGGATACCGCCGGCGCCCGGAATTCGCGCTTCGAGTCGCCCGGCATACTCCCGGGGCGTCTGCGGCGCCTTGCGCGGCGCCCCGTGTTCACCTGCGTAGACGAGCGTCTCCAGGTACACATCGATCACCCGTTGGCGCGACGAGCGAGACCGGAACCAACGCCGGAACGCACGATGTCCTAAGCCGTCCTCCGCGCGGTCCCGATCTCGCCGGAGCACAGAGGGCAATAGCGCCCCGGCGCGCCGGAACAGCCGCGCCACCCCCTGCCAAAAAGTCAGCAGCCCTCTCAAGAGCCGCCGCACCGGACGCCAGTTCCGCAGCTGCGCTGCCAGCGCCGGGTGATCCCGAAGATAGCTGCGCAGCAAATAAAGCAGCATGCCGACAAGCAGTACGATGAAGATCAACGCCCGCAGCATCAACAGCTCCGGCGAGGGCGCAGCGGCGGTCTCCGGGCCGGGGGGCGCCGTCTGGGGCAGAGGTTGAGTCGCAAGACTGGGCGCCGACGGCTGCGGCCCGCCGGTTAGCCACGCATAAAGCCAGACCAGGGGCAAAAAGAACAGATGGATCAAGAAGACCACGAGCGTCGCGATGAACGTCACGAGCCAGATGAGCAGCCGCCCCAAATCCAGGAGAGGAATGGCATAGCCGGTGGGGAGGATGAAAGCCGCTAGCGCCGCCAGCGCCAGAAAGATCATGCCATACCGAAGCCAGCGTCCGGGCAAGCCGGGGGAGACCGTGACCTTCTCCCGGCGCCAAATTTGCAGCCGCACCACCAGGTGCGTTTGCCCCAACAGAATCAACGCCAGGACGAAATAGCCCAATACATTGCCGATCAACCCCGGAACCGGCGGGCGTTCCAGATTCAACAGCTCCGAAATCTCCAGGCGCGCCAACCCAGACAGCGCAATCAGCACGCCCCCCAACGCCAAAACCCGGCGGGTCATGGCGTCCAGCGGCGGACGCTCATCACGATCCTGGCTCTGCACGCCAATACGCAAGAAATCGGTTGCCATGGCAACGGAAAAACGCCACGCGACGCCAAAGCAAACGAAACTAAGTATGGTTCCGAGGTCAAAGAACGACAACGGATCCAGGGCTAAGCGGTGTAAATCGGCCGCAATCGCCCAACGCACTTTGTCCAGCCAGGTCATAGAGAAGACCCAGGGATCAAGCAGCCAGTGCAGGCCGCCCCCGGCGCCCGGTTGAATATCCAACCGGGTCGCTTCGAAGACTTCCGCAAAATAACCGGCGCTTTTGACCAGCAGCAGGGAGATTGCCAATACCAGACCGCGCCACTGCGCGCGCTCGCTGGCGCTGGGCACGCTTTCGTGAGCCATCTGGAACACGGCGTAGCCGGCGACGGCGCCCAGTATGGCCGCCAGCACCAGGAATCGCCCCTGCCACGCCGGCAACATGGTCTCCAACAACTCCGCCAGCGACAGCGCCGCCGATCCGGCCATCAACGCCAGGAGTAGGGGACGCACCACATTCCGTAACCACGGAAAGCGGCGTTCCCCTTCCGGATCGAGATTCTCGGCAATTGCCGGCGACAAGGGACGCTCCATCATGCCAGCGACCCCAACTGCTCTTCGCGCCACACGTGATGGAGCGTGATCCCCAGCTGCGCCAGTTCAGCCTTGAGCGCAGGCGCCGGCAGCGCGCGCTGCACCAGGATCACGGCAAGCGCAAAGCCGCTGCGCGCCAGAGAAAGTAAGGCCGCCATCAGCGGAACATCGACGGCGGGCGTCACCACCACCAGGGTGGTGCCCCAGGGCAACGTTTTACTCTCGCGCCGCAGCAAATCCGGGAAATCCTCTTCGCCGTAGGCAATGTCGATGCGGGCCAGAATCTCGAGTACGGACATCAAATGCACGCGTTCGGTTCGAGGCGCGAGCACCAGGCGCACCCGTCGCTCGATCAAAGGATCCCAGGCCTGGGTAGCCAATCCCACCGGCAGCCCCTCCCTGACGGTGATATGATTGGCAAGGGAGGCCGCTGTCACGATGGCCATCTCGGGGGCAACGTAACGGTCTTTGTCCGGGTACCGTTCCTGATTCATGTCCAGGAAGATCAGGGTATCCCGCGCGATAGCCGGTTCATACTGCTTCACCAGCAGACGTCCGGCGCCGGCAGTTGCCGTCCAATGAATGCGCCGGGGCGAGTCGCCCTTGTGATAATCGCGCACGCCCATGACGCGATGGGGGTCCTCAAAGAGCGGCGACCGGGCGCGCAGCACGGCCAACGGCGAATGGGTGGGCAACCCCAAGGCCGCCAGAGGAACCACCCGGGGATAGACGATCATGTAGCCGGTCGTCGCGGCGTCGTCGAGAGGATTGACGCTGATGCTCTGCTGAATGCCCAAAAGGTCCCCCGTTTCCAGGCGCAGCGGGCCGACCTGATAATACCCCCGCTGCCGGCACGTAAGCCAGTACCGCATCACACGCTCCTGGCGCGGCCCCAGCCCGAAAACTTCGCGGTAGAACGGCGGGGACGCCAGCGCCGCCGGTAGAGAATCGCGCACATCGACCCACGGCGCAACCAGCCACCCGCGATTGGCGATGTGAATGTCGACGGGGACCTCGTCGCCGATGAATGCCCGGTCGACGAACTTCCGGGAAAAACGCAACTGTTTGGCCAATGCCTGGGTCCACAAACGTGACAGTAGATAGACGGCGAAGAGGAAATAGAGCAGCGTGAAGAAGAAATCGATGCGCAACACTGCGGCAACGATGAACAGCACAATCAGAAATGGTAATAGATTTGGCATATTGCCGTCGTTCGAAGCATACCACACAGCGCGTCAAGCCCGTGAACGCGCTGTCGCGATTTCACGCAACGCCCCCCCTTCAAGCCGTATGGAGCTTGAGGTCCAGCGGTACAGACGCCAGAATCTCCTCGACGATCGATCGCGCGGTGCGCCCCTTGAGTTGGCTTTCCGGCTTGATCATCAGCCGGTGCGCCAACGTTAAGGGCGCCAGCGCCTTGATATCGTCCGGTACCACGTAATCGCGTTCCTGGAGCGCAGCGAACGCCTGCGCCGTCTTGTAAAGCGCCAGGGACCCGCGCGGGCTGGCTCCCAACGCCAGATCGGGATGTGTCCGCGTCGCCTCGATGATCCGCAGGATGTACCGTTCCAGCGTCTCGTCGATGTGCACATCGGTCGCCACATCGCGCAGAGATACCAGATCTCGCCCCTCGACCACCGGGGCGAGGGTCTCGATCGGGTGCTGCTTCCGCAAGCGGCGCAGCATCCGGATCTCCTCCTCCGAACCGGGATAGCCCAGGGACAACTGCATCAGAAACCGGTCCAACTCCGCTTCCGGCAACGGGAAGGTGCCTTCGAATTCGATGGGATTGCGAGTCGCCAACACCAGGAAGGGCGCCGGCAACGCGCGGGTCACGCCATCCATCGTCACCTGTCGTTCCTGCATCGCCTCCAACAGCGCGGCCTGGGTGCGCGGCGTCGCGCGGTTGATCTCGTCGGCCAATAAGACGTTGACAAAGACCGGTCCAGGACGAAACTCGAAGTCGGTGGTGCGGGGATTGAAGACGCTGACCCCCGTGATGTCATTGGGGAGCAGATCTGGGGTGCATTGAATCCGTTTGAAAGCCAGCCCCATGCTGGTTGCCGCCGCCCGGGCCAGCATCGTTTTTCCGGTGCCGGGCACATCCTCGATCAAGACATGGCCCTCGCACAACAACGCCACCATCAAATACGTAATCTGTTGGCGTTTCCCCACGATGACGGTTCCCACGTTGTCGATGACGCGGTCGGCGAACCGTTTCACGGTCTGTTCACTCATGGCCGACGCTCCCCACAAACCCAGGATGGTGAATCAGGTCAAGCTCACTGCGTTAACCCGATGGGTACATTGTATACCAGGTTCCAGACTTCGAAAGCCGCGCTCAAAACCCTTTCCACCAGTCTTTACGCGCGCGCGGATCCATGGCGCTTCCACAGTCGCGGATGACAACGCGAATCTCTACGTCGTGAGCGCGCCCGAAGGGTTCGCCGCCGCTCAGCGCCGGCAAATAGACGCGCCCTTCAGCATCCAGTTGGCGGTATAGGGCCAACAACGTGGGTTCCACACAGATGCCATCGACGTAGATTGTGTACCCGGCAAGGGTGTCGCGTCGCCCGTAGTTGAACGCAATGCGATCCTCGCTGGCATAGATGACCAGGGCTTGATGATCGGTGCTCGGTTCGATGCGGTAGCCGCTTTCCGGAAGGTGGATGATCTCCAGGGGCGACACCTCGAATCCGGCCATCGTGACCGGCCAGTCGGTGATCGGCTGCCCGTAGGCATGGTACAGGCGGTAAACCTCGGAGAAGACCGGCAGGCGGGGCGGGCCAAACAGATGGACCAGTTGGGGCGCATGGGGATCGGTGTCGCCGCCGTAGTTGACCAGCCCCTTGTAGGCGTCCGTTACCTCGTAATCCAGCAAACCGAGATTGTATCCGGGGTCATGCTCGGCATCGGGCGGCGGCGCCCCACCCCGGTCGACCCACAGCGCCTCGTAGCTGACGCCGGGGATGGGGGTGCAGGCAGGCCGGTAGCTGCGTTGCAGCAAGGGAAGAAAGGTCTGTTTCGGTCCCGCAGAGACCGCGACCTGATGGGTAGCGGCAACCACCGTTCCGCACGCATTGACCGCGGTCACGGTGACCGTCTTGGTTCCCGCAAGCTGCCAGGTAAAGGCTACCGTGACGGCGCTGCCCCCCGACTGCGTGACCGGAAGCTGCGCGGTAGCGCGCCACGTGTAGGTGACCGGCAGCGCGACGTTGAAGGGCGTCACGACCCCCGCAAAGCCTAACGGCGCGCCGGCGACCCCCGACGTAGCGCCCTGCACGCTCAAGCCCGCGAGCGGGCGGCAGACGCCGGTCCATTCGTCGGCGCCCAGGTCGGGCGCCGCATCCCGCCATTCTCCATCGCAATCCCGGGCAATCGCAGTCGCAACTCCGGCATCGATCGCCGCGCTGTCTTCAGCCAGATGATAGTCGTTGTGCGATAGGGAAACAAAGTGCGGCGACCCGGTCACAGCGCGCGACACGGCCAGCGCACCGCCCCCCGCCGCAGCGGTAACATTCCCATACCAGAGCACACCGGTAAGGGTGGCCGTGTTGCCCACATTGACGTTGAGCCCTAGCGTGTGGCTAACCAGAATCGTGTTGGTCAGCGCCAGCATCGCACCGGCTTCGGCGCCGGCATTCATGGCGTTGGCAGTTACGTGCACCCCGCTGGCATGGGTCGCAGTATCACCGGCAAGCGTGACATGCACACCATGCAGAGCGCCCCCTTTGAGCAACACCTGGGCGCCGGCCGCCGTGGCGT
>JAFGNR010000207.1 GCA_016926915.1 Anaerolineae bacterium | reverse complement strand
CCTCTCTGGTATGAACCCACCCGTATCAAGCGCCAGTCCTATATCGATGGGGGCGTCGTTGCGAATACGCCTTTTCGCAAGGCGCTGGAGCTCGGCGCCACAGAGATCGTCGTCGTGTTGATGGCGCCCTGGCCTGAGCGTCCCGCGCAAACGTGGCGGGCGGCAACATTGCCTTCTTTGGATGACGAACTGCTGGCGATTCCACAGCGGCTTTGGGCTGCCTTTGAGCCGGCGTTGGATATGCTGCTCACCGAGATCGTCTGGGCCGACTATCGCTTGTTCGAGGCGCAGCGCAACCTGGGAATGTATCCTGAGGTCCAATGGCTGCGGTTCGTTGCCCCTGAGACCCCCTTGCCCGTGGGCTTGATGACCTACTACGAGCGCGATTATCACATTCGGCTGTTCCGGCAGGCCGAAGAGGATGCGCGTGTGTTGCTCGGTGAGGTGCTGCGAGGTTACTGAGACTGCTCCCCTTCATTGAAGGTCGGACCGCTTCGCAGCCGGGGAGTGTTTCAAAGAAGTAGCCCCAGGTGGGACGCACTTGGCTGGACTTGAAAACACAGATTGTGACCCTGTGAGCGTGCTGCTATGAGACGCAGAAGTGCGTCCCACCTTTCCGCCCCAACTGAGATGAAACGCACCCTCGCAGCAGGACACTCGCTGTGTCGAAATACATGCTGCTAGAACAGGGATTGGATAAGCACGTTCAATAGCATCTGGACGAGGCTTAGGAACAGGAGCGCTACGACCGGGGAGAAATCCAGACCGCCGATTATGGGCACGAATCGCCGGGTTGCTGCCAGAAGGGGGTCCGTGATCTGCCAGATGAATCGCACTACCGGATTGCGGAGGGATACGCGCAGCCATTCCAGCAAAATCCTTGCCAGAAGTATGAAGGAATAGAGTTGGAACAGCAGGCCGATCAGACCTGTGAGCCAACTCCCAAAATCACGGCCCGGATACAGGACCCAGACTGGTGGGGCCGCAATCCAGGCGAGCGCTCTCACCAGCAGCGTCTGGGCCATCCATAACACGAAAAATGCTACCAGCGGCGCGATGTCCAGGGAGCCTTGTCCGGTCCAGATCACGCGCCCGCCCAGCATGCGCTGCGCGGGTTTGACCACCGGCTCCGTGAGCGCGGCGACAAACCGCATAATGGGATGATGCGCGCCCATTCCAAACCACGGCAACAGCATGCGCAACAGCAGCGCCAACGACAGGGCGCCAAACAGCCAATTCACGATTCTGATGAGCCAGGCAATCACCAACGTTGTCATACAGCTCCTCTATGTCAGGATAGCGCATTCCCTCAGGTTCGGGAACCGAAAATCGCTCTGCCGATGCGTACCAGCGTGGCTCCCTCTTCGATGGCGACCTCGAAATCATCTGTCATCCCCATGGAAAGGTGCACCCAATTCGTACCGGGGAAGCGGTCTGCCAGCGCATCACGTAGCCCTCGCAGGGAGGCAAACACGGGCCGGACGGTTTCCGGATCGTCTGTGAGCGGGGCCATGGTCATAAGGCCAGCTACCTTGAGACCGGGTAGGGCCAGTATGTCCCGCACTTCATCGAAAAATCTCTGTTGGATGGCTGTTTCACGGTCCCAGTGTGCTACTGCGAAACCGGCCTTGCTGCCCTCCCCGGAGACATTGCATTCCAGGAGCGCCGGCATGCTGCGACCGGCTTCCACAGCCAGGGCGCTGAGTTTCTCTGCCAATACCGTCCGATCCACTGCGTGTATGTAATCGAAATGCTCGATCACCAGGCGCACCTTACGCCGTTGGAGGGTCCCAATCATGTGCCACGTGGGTTGGGTTCCCGGAATACGACGTTGGACTTCGACGATCTTGGAGACGCCCTCGTGGGGGCGGTTCTCTCCAAAGTCGCGTTGTCCCAAAGCCCAAGCCGCCAGAATCGTTTCCACGGGGTGGGTTTTGGTGACCGCTACGAGCCGTACTGCGGTTGGGTCGCGTCCGGCGCGCAGCGCCGCGTCGCCGATGCGTTCCCGTACATGCTGGAGGTTTTGTTCGATTTCTCGCGCTACATTCACGGGCTATGACTCCTGCCGGTTATCGATAATCGGGCGTTTGCAGATAAGTGTCGTCAATCGTGGGATAGCGGGGCGGCGGACGGCGCTTGCGGAAGAGCGGCAGCAGGATGATACCGGCCACAAATCCGCCGATGTGCGCCCACCATGCCGTTCCTCCGCGTTGGACGACGACGTTGAGCGCCATAAGGCCGTTGAAGAACTGGGTGATGAACCAGATGCCCAGGACGATGACGGCCGGCAGATAGAATGTCGTGAACAGGATGGGCAGCGGTACCAAAACCTTGATGCGCGCCCTGGGAAAAAGGAAGAGATAGGCGCCTAGCACACCGGCAATCGCGCCGCTGGCCCCAACCCCCGGAATCGGCGATGTGGGCGCGGCGATGATTTCGGCGAGCCAGGCCAGGAGTCCACATACCGTGTAGAAGACAAAGAAGCCGAGATGCCCCATCCGATCCTCGACGTTGTTGCCGAAGATGCCCAGATAGAGCATATTGCCGATCAGATGCGCCCATCCTCCATGTAGGTACATGCCGGTGAGCAGAGTGAGAAGCACCCGTGGATCGCGCCACTGCGTGACGATAAGCGCCGGCACAACGCCGAAGGATTGGATGGCCCAATTTACCTCCGGGCCTAGCAGCAGCTCCCACAAAAACACGACAACGTTGAGGCCGATCAGCGTCGCCGTCACGATGGGGAACCGTTCCCCAGGTACGTCATCGCGTAAAGGTATCACGATTGCTCCTCTTCACGGCTGTGAGCCTTTCTATACGCCTACAAGGCCGGGCCGTCTGGCATCCTCCTATCGGATTTGTATCCATGCGCCAGGCTGCCAGTATATGCCTAACCTCCCGTGTTGACAAGAACACAAACAAGCCGCCCGCTGTTGGAACCGGACGGCTTGCCGCTTCAAAATCGGTAGCGCTACGCGCGGTGTTCTTTCAAAATGATCCGGGCATCGACGACGATGGCGCCCTCGCCTTCCTCGTAGACCAAAACCGGGTTGGCGTCGGTTTCAGCAATCTCGTCGCCCAGATCGGTGATCATCTGTGAGTAACGGCTCAGCACCTCGGCGAGCGCCTGGCGATCTTTCGGCGCTTCGCCGCGCGCTCCGGCGAGGATGGCCCCGGCTTTGATGTCCTCGAGCATCTTGAAGGCTTGATCAGGGGATACCGGCGCAACGCGGAAGGTCACGTCCTTCAGGATTTCTACGAAGATGCCGCCAAGGCCAAACATCACGGACGGCCCAAAAGTGGGATCGTTGACGGAACCAATGATGACTTCGGTCGCCCACGGCGCCATTTCCTGAATAGCCACACCCTGAATCCTGGCGTCAGCCTTATACGCCTGGGCATTCTTCAGAATCTCGCGGTAGAATTCGTGGACCTCAGCCGAGGTTTTGACGTTGACTTTCACGCCGCCGGCATCCGACTTGTGCAGGATGTCCGGCGACATGATTTTCATGACGATGGGATAGCCGATTTCCTCGGCCAGCCTGACGGCTTCGTCCTCACTTGTGGCCATCTCGGTGCGGGCAACCGGCAGCCCATAGGTCTTGAAAACCTTCTTGGATTCGATTTCGGTGAGATTGCAACAGCCATTCTCGCGGGCCTTGGCGATAATGGCGCGGGCAGCCTCCTCATCCACGTCGGAGAAACGCGGCCCTTCCATGTTTGCCAGCTCCTTGTTCCTGGCGTATTCGCGCAGCGCCGCCATGGCATTCACCGCGATGTCTGGCCCGTCGTAGGCTGGAATGCCATGCTCAACCAGCCAGCGCATGGCCGTATCGGACTTCTCGCCGCCCACAAATGACACTGTGATGGGCTTGTCGGTGATGCCGGACAGTCTCACGGCTTCCTCAATACCTTGCGCGATGTCCATGGGATCGGTCATAGCGGTCTCACAGTACAAGACCACCAAACCATTTACCCAGTTGTGCGCGAAAGCGTACTGAACCGAGTGCTGGTACCAATCGCGTCCGGCCATGCCGGTCAGATCGACGGGATTTTTCGCCGATCCAAACTCCGGCATGTGCTTCTTCAACTCGGTTTGCACCTCTTCCGGTGCGAACCGCAGCGGGACGCCGAAGCGCTCTGCTGCGTCTGTGGCCAGAACGCCGACGCCGCCCCCATTGGTGATGACGAGCATATTATCGCCGCGCATTGGCGGTTGAAGCGAAAGGGCCAGCGTGCGGTCGAAGAGGTTGTTCAGGTCCGAGGCCCGGACGACGCCGGCTTGTTCGAAAGCTGCGTCGTAAATTTGACCGGCGCCCGCCAGCGAACCGGTGTGGGAGGCTGCCGCTGCCGCGCCATGCGCGGAAACCCCGGACTTGAGCGCGATGATGGGTTTGGATGTGTTCAGAGCATTCTTCATGAACCGGCGACCGTCTTTCAGTCCCTCGATGTACAGGGAGATGCAGGCTGTGGTCTCATCTTGTCCGAGCCATTCTACCATGTCGGCGAAGTTGACATCAGACATGTTCCCGATAGATACGAGCTTGTCGAAGCCCACCCGCCGGGTGTAGGTGGAAGCATCCATGGCGATCAGCAGCGCGCCGCTTTGCGAAACCAGGGCGGCCTTGCCCGGGAGCGGCAAGAACGGTGCGAACGAGGCGTTGCAGTCATCGGAGTTGGAAAGGATCCCCACGATGTTCGGGCCAAGAACACGCATCCCGTACCGGTGCGCCGTCTTGACAACCTGTTCTTCGAGATCCTTGCGTCCAACTTCGCTAAACCCGGAGGCAATAATGATAAGTCCCTTGACCCCTTTCTGCCCGCACTCTTCAGTAACCTGGACGGAAAATTTCGCGGGAACCACCATCACAGCGGCGTCGATGTCGCCGGGGACGTCGAGCACCGAGGGATAGGACTTGAATCCCTGCACTTCAGCTTCGCGGGGATTGATGGGGTAGACAGCCCCCTGATATTGGCTCTCGATCAGATTTTCGACAACAGTATAGCCGATTTTTCCCTTCTTGTTCGAGGCGCCGATAACAGCAATCGATTTGGGCCGTAGCAGGCCATTCAGCACTTCAAGATCCACGTTTCGCCCTCCTGCACTACGAGCTAGTAACACTACTTATGAGTTCAACCACAAACTGCGGTCTACCCGATTCGATGACCGCCGGTTAAAGGACCGCCGTCTCTCAAATTATAGTACAACACCCAAACAAAACTAGAGGGTAAAGTAATTTACCCTCTAGCTCAAATGTCACTTATCGATTGTTCTCGCTGACTTCAAGGACTCTATCGACGAGGCCATGTTCGACAGCTTGTTCGGCAGTCATGTAGAAATCGCGGTCGGTGTAGTGCTCGATCTGTTCATCGCTGAACCCGGTGTGGCGTTTCAGGATTTGGTTGATCAGCGCGCGTTGCCGGAGGATCTCTTTCGCCGCGATTTCGATGTCGCTGGCTTGCCCTTGCACGCCCCCCCAGGGTTGGTGCATGTGGATGGTCGCGTGCGGGAGAGCGTAGCGGCGGCCTTTCGTGCCTGCGGTCAGCAGTACGGTGGCCATGCTGGCCGTAACGCCGACGGCGATGGTGGAGACGGGGGCGTGAATCAGTTGGAGGGTGTCATAGATGGCCAATCCGGCCGTCACTTGTCCTCCCGGGGAGTGAATGTAGAGGGAGATTTCGCGTTCCGGGTCTTCCCGATCGAGGAACAGGAGCTGTGCTACGATGAGGTTGGCCACCTGTGCATCAATAGGGGTGCCGAGGAACACAATGCGTTCCTTGAGTAGCAGGGAGTATATGTCGTAGGCTCGTTCACCGCGCCCTGTCGTTTCAATGACCATGGGAATGAGTCCCATTGTGTCCTCCTCGTTCCTTGAGCCGTCTTACTTTATTCGGCGGCAGCGCCTTCCGCGTCGTCTGTACCGGCGTGCTCCTCGACTACGGGGGCCTCCGGCGGTTCTGCAACTTCGAACGCAGCGCGTTGTTTCGCCAGCATCTCTTCCAGGCGCCCCTGCGCCAATGCCTCCAAATTCTCCAGCGTTTTGCGCGAGAAGACGCTGGGCCGGAGATCTTGGGCAGTCTTTGATTGAGGATTGAAGCCCTGCAAGAAATTCTCATCGGCGATGTTGAGCGACGCGAGTAAGTCTCGATATTCGTCCCGCAAGTCTTCGTCGGTCACGCTAACCTCTGTGACCCTGGCGAATTCCGACAATACCAGTCCCCGCACGAGATTATGCGTAACCTGGGGGCGAAACTGTTCGCGGACTTGCTCCTCGGTCTGCTCCTGGATACGTAAATACTCTTCCCACTCCAGGTTTTGTTCGGTTTCCAGGCGTTCCTTGAGGCGCTTCAGGGTTTCGTCTAGTTCCTCTTCCAACATCAAGGGGGGATAGTTCACGGTTGCTTTTTCGACCAGGTCCGCAATGAGCGCAGCCCGGTAGGATTCTTGAGACTTGTCCTGTTTGTAGTCCAACAGACGCTGGCGCAAATCCTCTTCGAGTGCTTGCAGGGTCTCGAAGTTCCCGGCGGCGCTGGCCAGGGCATCGCTCAAGTCCGGCAGCGAATAGTCATACACTCCCTCGACCTTGATGTGGAACTCGGCTTCTGCCCCGCGCAGCAACTCATCTTCTAGGGTTTGTGCCAGGGGCAGGCGGAACGTCTTCTCATCGCCCGCGCTGACGCCGACCAGGGCTTCGGGAATCCTCGGAGCGAAGAAGGTGGTTTCAGTTTCAGAATCCAACACGATGTCCATGTCATGCTCGTGAAAGATGACTTCTTCGTCTACTGTGGCTTCTATGAGCTGCAAATGTACCATGTCGCCCAAGGCTGCGGGACGCTCTACAAGGTCGGTCATGGCGTTATTGTGGCGGATGCGCTCGAGACTGCTTTGCACTTCTTCGTCGGTGACCATTGCGGGGTCCGGATCCCTGCGCAGCGTCTCATAGTCGCCCAGATCTACGACGGGTCGTAACGGCACCCGAATCTTGAGCACTAGGGGGTCCAGTTCGATGTCCTCAACTTGTCCGGGCCCGTAGGGATCGATCGTTGCCGCGTCCAGGAATGTAGGATAATCCGTTTCTAGCAATAGATCGACGGCCTCGTGACGGACGGTTTCTTCCCCCATGGCGTTGAGGACGATATGGTAAGGCGCCTTTCCCTTGCGGAAGCCGGGGAATTTGTAGTCATGGGCAATACGACGCGCTGCTGCACGCATCTTGTCCTGCATGGTCGCTTCATCGATTTCGACCGTCAGGAGCGCTTCACAGCTGTCAAGGATGGTTTTACTCAGTTTGAACACAGACTTCTACCTCCACTCGCAAATCGCGAGAAGTATAACACGAATTCGACTAAAGACCAGTTCAAAACCTTTTGCCGGGCAGCTTTCAAAGCGCGTTTGAATACATAATAAACAAATAGGCGTTTGACAAATCGGATTTACGGTGTTACAATGGTATTGTTCAATAAAATCACGTAAATAAAGTTTAACATGATTGGGGAAGAGCCATTATGCAGGATACGCGGCAACAGATCCTAGAGATTTTGAAGCGTCACGGCGAGGTCACAGTTCAGGAGTTGAGCCGGGAACTGGGGCTTACGAGTGTTACGGTGCGGCACCACCTTGAAATTCTGCGTTCGGAAGGGTATATCACCGAGCCTGAGGTGCGTCGCTCCAATCGTCCGGGGAGACCCCGGTACGTCTATCGTCTTACCTCCATGGCTGCCGACCTGTTTCCCAATAACTACAGCGGCCTGGCCAATGCGCTGCTTGAAGTTCTTCAGAAGGATGTCGCGCCTCAAGAGCGCCAGCGCATCATCGAAGGTGTTGCCCGGCAGCTCGCCAGCGGCGCCGGCGAACTGCCAGAAGCCCCGGAAGAGCGTTTAGATAGCATCATTTCCTATATCAAGCAGTTAGGATTTGTAGCGCGCTGGGAGAAGGGTCACGCTGATGATTACCATATCTACATCTGCAATTGTCCTTATCACTACGTGGCTCAGAATCATCCTGAAACCTGTACGATCGACGAAATCATGCTGCGTTCACTGACCGGGGCGCACCTGGAACGTATTCAGGGGCGCGCCAGTCACAATGCGATTTGTGGCTATGAAGTAATCTGGCCTGATCGGGGTGATTGAACGTTTCTCCGAGATATCAAAAACAGCGCACACCTGGTGCGCTGTTTTCTTTAGTCGGGATGTGCTTGTTGACCGCTAGAGGTCTTCTCCTGTCAAGTGTTCGTAGAGTGAGCGGAATTCCTCATCCGAGTAGTAGTAAATAACGATCCGTCCTCCTTTGGAGGCCGGTCGTAAGTTCACGCGGGTTCCCAACGATTCTTGAAATCGTTCTTCCAGCGCCCGCACTTCGGGCGCCGGCGGAGCCGCCGGACTTTTGGGCTTCTTGCCGGACCGCATGGTCTGCACCAACGTTTCGGTCTGGCGCACGTTCAACCCTTGGTGGAGCACAATCTCGAGCGCGCTGTCTTGTTCTTCGTGGGTGTTCAGTCCCAACAGTGCGCGGGCGTGTCCTTCGGCGATTTCTTTTTCGAGCACGGCTTCCTGTATGGCCGGGGAAGCCTGGAGCAACCGCAGGGTATTCGTGATTGCGACCCGGCTTTTGCCCACACGCTCCGCGACCTGGGCGTGGGAGAAGCCGAATCCATCGACCAACTGCTGGTAGGCCAGGGCTTCCTCGAGGGCGTTCAGGTCTTCCCGCTGGATGTTTTCTACTAGGGCCAGTTCGAGCATCTGCTGGGGAGCGACCTCTTTCACGACTACCGGCAGCTCGGTCAGCCCGGCGAGACGCGCTGCACGCCAGCGGCGTTCTCCGGCAATTAACTGGTAACCCTGGTCAGATCCCCGCGTCACGACGAGCGGTTGGATAATCCCGTGTTCGCGAATAGAGGCGGCCAGTTCTTCCAGATCCTCATCCCGGATGGCGGAACGTGGTTGGTGGGGATTCGGCGTGATGCGCTCCAGGGGAACAGTTTGCAGGCCGTCTTTGCTCTCTTCATCGGCAGGGATCAGTGAAGCCAAACCACGACCCAACCCTCGCTTCTGACTCATGCTGTGCTTCCTTTGCTTTTGGTTAGTATACGCGCGGGGTGAAACCCTGTGTTGTCTGATGGGTGCGCCGCGAATCTCAGGGCTTCAGTATAGCATTTTCCTGAAGGTTGCCAAGGCATAGGGGGGATGCGCCAGGTTGGATGGGATGTCGGTTTCTACATCCTGCACGCTTCGAGAATCTTTCTGTGAAACGTGGCTATGCATTCTACCTGGTAGATGCCACTTCAGCAGAAGAAGCGGGCGTTTCCTATCGCATTTGCCAGAACCATGGTTCCTCCCAACAGGAAGGCCACTTCGGGGATCCAGGCCAAGGGGCGGCGCAGGTGTTGTCGATAGAAGGCCAGCCCGAAGAGCTCCCCCTCATGGGCGGGATAGGGGAAGAGGCTGTACTGCCGGCGGCTGAAAGGCCACAGCCACATGACGCCGTCATCGGTGTGCCAGGAATCGAGGAGCAGGTGTCCGAGTGAGAGCAGCGCCAGGCGCAATCCCCAGGCCGGGGCGAAGAGCGCCGCCAGTGCGGCGAGCAACAGGTAGAACGCCGGGGCGTGGGTGACGTAGCGGTGATGATGAAGGCGTTTCTCTCCCCTGATATGTCCGGCCAGGGGAGCGATGAGGACGTCGAAATCCGGCAGGTTGCCGAGTACGGCGCCGGCCACGAGCAGGCTGACCCCGGGAGGGGCGTGGAAAATCAACCGTTCGATCGTGCAGGTGAAAATCAGGCTGGCCCCGATGTGCCCCCCTTGTGTCACACTGGCCTCCGCTGCCGGCGCGCCTCGGCGACCTGGTCCCACAGTTGGCGGGCGTGAGGCTCCTGGGGTGGGTCCATAACGAGGCCGTGTGGGATGGCTTTCCCTTCCACAATGCGCACGAACGTTGCAAAACCGCCGGTGCTGGCTGTCGAGATCGGCGCCGTATCCCAGGCGCCGGCTTCGACGAATACAGTGACGCTGGTGGTCCCCACGTGCACGACGCGCCCTTCCAGCGCCAAGGTCGCCCCGCTGGGCACACTTCTACGGAAGTCCATGCCGTGAAGACGCACACAGACGATCTCCGTTGGCGGGCATTCGAGCGCTGCTCGGGCAGTCATGAACCCTACTTCGACCAGCCATTCGGCCATACGCCCGGCAAACAACGTCCCGTGGTGGTTCAGATCGACGGATTTCACGAGACGGGCCGCCTTGACGGAGGGCAAGTCTTCAATCTTCACCGGTACCTCCCCATCTTCATATACTGATATACACAACAAGGCCGACGATGGTCGTCGGCCTTGTATGGCCCCAAGGGAATTCGAATCCCTGTTTCCGGCTTGAGAGGCCAGCGTCCTAGGCCACTAGACGATGGGGCCCTCACGCGAGCATTCTACCAGACCCCCCTTTTTTGTCAACCGAATTTCGGCGTCCAGGTGGGCTGCCCTTGATCAGGCCGGTAGGTGAGTATGCTGTGCTGTAAGTGCGTTCCACCTTTTTGCCTGGATTGCCAATTTTGCTTTATCTTCGTATAATGAACATGAGACACGTGACAGGAGGTTGGGGTATGATCGAAGGTCTCTTGGATTTGGCATCAGCCTTTGGACTTTCTACCTCGGCTGGTCTCAATGCATACATTCCCTTGCTTGTGGTGGCTTTGCTCGGCCGCTTCACCAATCTGGTCACGCTGGAGTCCCCCTGGTCGGCGCTGACGAGTTGGTGGATTATCGGATTGCTTGCCATTCTGCTGGCGGTCGAGATTCTGGCAGATAAGATTCCTGCTATCGATAGCATCAATGACGTGATCCAGACGGTCGTCCGACCCACGGCCGGCGCTATTTTGTTTGCCGCTACGACGCAGAGTACTATCGATTTGCATCCGGTGCTGGCGATTGCTTTCGGGGTCATCGTGGCGGGGAGTGTGCACGCTGTCAAGGCCACCGCCCGGCCCGTGATTACGGCGACGACGGCCGGGACGGCTAACCCCATTGTCAGTACTATCGAAGATGCCATCGCTGCCGTGACCGCTTTTCTGGCCGTGATCTTCCCGTACATTGTGTTGGTGTGGGTCTTTTTAGTCGTCTTGTTGATCTATCTCTTGATCCGCCGGAGGCGCGTGCGCCAGGCCGGTTAGCGCATCCAGAGGGGTTGCTGCTACCAACGGCTGCGTTCT
>JAFGNR010000206.1 GCA_016926915.1 Anaerolineae bacterium | reverse complement strand
TTGGATGCCGCACTGAAGCGGCAGAAGACGGTGCTCAGTCTGATGGTAGAGGATGGATACATCAACCAGGCCCAGGCTGATCAAGCAGCTGCCGAGATGGAAGCGTATGATTTCACCCCGGTCTATACCGACCGCATTCCGGCTGCACATTTTGTCTTCTACGTGCAGCAGTGGGTGGAGGAAGCGTTGGGACCGGAAGCGCTATACACGGGATCCGGTCTGCGCATTCACACGACGTTGGATCAGCGTATGCAAAGCATCGCCGAGGAGGAAGTCAAGAATGGCGTCGCAGCCCTGGCGGAGCGCGCTGTGACCAACGGCGCGTTGGTTGCCGTCGAACCGGCGACCGGTAATATCCTGGCCATGGTGGGCAGCGTCGATTTCTACAGTGAGGAAATCGGCGGACAGGTAAATGTCACCACGCGTTGTCGCCAGCCGGGATCGGCCATCAAGCCGTTGACTTACCTGGCGGCTTTCGAGCAGGGCTGGACGCCCGCCACCGTGGTGTGGGACCTGCCCAAAGTCTATACCGATACCGCCGGCAACGTCTATGAACCTGTCAACTATGATGGCGAATTCCGCGGCCCCACCTCGGTGCGCGCGGCGTTGGCGAATTCCTTGAATATCCCAGCGGTCAAAGCGCTGGAATTCGTGACCGTCGATGGTCTGCTGGATATGGCTGACCGGTTAGGCGCGACGTCGCTGGTCTCGCCACAGTTGGAATGCCCCGACTATCCTCTGGATACGCGACCTTACTATGGCCTGGCGTTGACGTTGGGCGGCGGAGAAATGAAACCCCTGGATCTGACCGGGGCTTACGCGACCTTCGCCAACAGCGGGTTGCGGATGGAACCCACGCCGATTCTCTGGATCGAGGACAACAACGGCAACATCGTGCTGGACAACCGCCAGCGCGAGGGGAAACAGATCATCTCCCCGCAGCTGGCCTATGTCTTGACGCACATACTTTCCGATACCCAGGCCCGCTGTCTCGTTTTCAGCTGCCCCAACGTGCTGGAACTACCGGGACGCCCCGCAGCTGCCAAGACCGGCACCACCAACGACAATCGCGATGCCTGGACGGTGGGATATACACCTGATCTTGCCGTAGGCGTCTGGGTGGGCAACAACGACAACGCCAAGATGAGCGGGGTCGTTGGGTCCAACGGCGCCGGGCCGATCTGGAATCGTTTCATGGTGCGCGCTCTGGAAGGAACGCCTGTCCGGCAGTTCCCCCGCCCCCAGGGCGTGGTCGAACGGGAGGTCTGTATTCCTTCCGGCGTGCAGCCGGCTGAGGGTTGCCCGGAGCGCCGTGTGGACGTCTTTGCCCTCGAGGCGCCGCCTCCAGAACCGGATAAAGCCTGGTTCCAGGCGCTCGATATCGATAGGTCGAGCGGTCTGCGCGCCAATGAATTTTGCCGTTCGAATGTGGAAAAGAAGGTCATGGTGGTGCTGGAGAACGTGGAAGATCCCGACGGTCGGAAATGGCTGCGGAATTGGGCCCTAGAACATGGGTACGAATTCGCACCTCAGGGGTTCTGCACGACCGGTTCCGTTGCCCCCCAAGTCGTGATCACCCGACCGGCGTCTGGAGCCGTCTTGACCGGGCTGGTCGATATCTTCGGCACGGTCTCTCTCGACGGCTTCCGGGAGTACGAAGTGCAATACGGGGTAAGCGACAATCCCCTGGCCTGGGGAATGGTCGCCGGGCCGATTACGCTTCCGGTGAACAATGGCCGTCTGGCAACCTGGGACACCACAGCGCTCTTGCCCGGCATCTACAGTCTGCGCGTGGTAGCCCGCAACCAACAGGGGGCGCAGTTCGAAGCCCGCGTTGTGGTGACGTTGCTGTCGCCCACGGCAACGGAGACGCCGACCGCGACCCCCAGTCCCACCCCGACGGGCGCCGGGACGCTAACGCCAACGCCGGATGTCACCCCCACACCTACTGCGACCACACCTCCCGACGAGGCATCACCGACGCCGACGTCGACGCCTGAACCAACGCCGCCGCCTGAGACGCCGACCCCGACCCCGACCCCCACGCCGGAGCCGCCGACGGACACGCCTCCGCCGGATGTGCCAACCGATGCGCCGCCGCCATGATCTGGCGCCTTGCGTGCAAAATGAAGAGGTTTTCGGGGAGTGTTTGACATATTTGACACAAACCTGCATCTGTGTTATGATTAGCCGCGTTCAAAAACCATAATCGGCTATCTTAGTAAAAAGGGGAAGAGCTATCAGCAAGGAAAGATATCGCATCAATCGGCAGATTCGTGTCCCGGAGGTGCGCGTCATCGGTCCCAATGGCGACAACTTGGGCGTGTTGCCTATTCTCGATGCGTTGCAGGTTGCTCAGGATGCGGGTCTCGATTTGGTAGAGGTCGCGCCTAATTCGGATCCCCCGGTGACTCGCGTGATGGACTTCGGTAAGTTCGTGTATGAACAATCGAAGAAGGAGCGTGAGGCGCGGAAGTCGCAGAAGCAAGTTGAGATCAAAGAGATCCAATTGCGTCCCAAGACCACCGACCACCACCTGAGCTTCAAGACGAAGAATGCCAGGGGCTGGCTGGAAGAGGGGAATAAGGTCAAAGTGCGCGTTCGTTTCCGTGGTCGTGAGATCACCTATCCTGAGGTCGCGTTGGAACAATTGAATGCAATTGCCGAAGACCTTTCCGACATCGCGGTTGTGGAGCAAGCTCCTAACCTGGATGGAAGAACGATGTTGATGCTGCTAGCGCCGAAGAAAAAGTAGTTGGAGGAGTCACGTGCCTAAGATCAAGACGCATAAGTCTACGTCAAAGCGCTTTCGTGTTTCCCAGGGTGGGAAAGGGAAACTGATGCGTTCCAAACAGGGAAAGAGCCACTTTCGGCGCCGGAAGCCCGCTCGCGTGCGCCGGATGTACGATGAGATGTTCGTTGTGGAGCACAAGGGCACGCAGCGTCGCGTAAGCCGGCTCGCCCCCTATCTTAACGAGAAATCATAGAGGTGTAGTGTGAGGGTTAAGGGTGGATTTGCTACGCGCCGTCGTCACCAGCGAATTCTGAAGCAGACCAAAGGGTATTACGGAAGCCGGAGTCGCCTTTACCGGCGCGCAAACGAAGCACTATTGAATGCCGGCGTCTATGCATACCGGGATCGTCGCAATCGCAAGCGTGACCTGCGTCGTCTCTGGATCGTCCGCATCAATGCCGCTGCGCGCCTTCAGGGCGTTTCGTACAGCAACTTCATGCATTCGTTGAAAGAAGCCAACATCGCTTTGGATCGCAAGATGTTGGCGGACCTGGCGGTCAACAATCCGGCAGCTTTTGCCGAAATCGTGACGGTCGCGTCACAGAACTGAGGTCCAGACACTGGAAGCCAGGGGCGGCGCATCTTGCGCCGCCCTTTTTGTGGTCTCTTTGAGGAAGTAGGCTACAAGCGCACCCCCTGGTTAACCTGGAAAGTGCACTGAGCGTTCAGTCGCGGGATTTACCCCCGAATAGCTTGAACAGCCCCACAATCACGCCGACGACAACGCCGAACACGACGGCCGCACGCAAGTCGAACAGAATCGTGGCCTCTCCGCTGACCTCGCGGGCGGCGAGGAAGGCAACGCTGGATTCATTCAAGGTTACCGTTCCGGCGGCAGCCGCGCCGATGCCGCCCTCGGTGACGGTGATGTTCTCACCGATTGCAATCCCGATACCGCCTTCACTCACGTCGATGAAGCGCCCTTCGGCCCGTCCAATGCCGCCCTGCTGCACGTAGACCTTCTCGGCCTGCACCATTTCAGCGTTGGCTTGTTCGAGGGTTACGGATTCTGCCGTAATTTTTTCCTGCAGCTCGACCTGTGGTGTCATTTCTTCCGTCATCGTTCCTCCTTGTATGTAAAGCAGTAAAGATCTAATCCCTGGTTTAGTATACCACGCTCTTTCAAAGCCGGAATTGACTGCGGCGCATAGGGAAGGCGAGGGGCTCTCTCTCACACTGGCTTGAAACCGGTGAGCGCGCGGATCGTCTCCAGCAGCTGTCCAATCTGAAGGGGCTTGCTCACGTAGATGTCCGCCCCGGCTTCCAGGCAGCGTTCCCGGTCGCCGGGCATGGCCATCGCCGTTACAGTGACAATGGGGAGTGAGCGGGTTCTGGGGGCAGCGCGGATTCGCTGGATGACCTCGAAGCCGTCCATGCCGGGCATTTGAATATCCAGAAGGACCAGGTCCGGCTGATCCGTCTGAATCTGGTTCAGTGTACTGATGCCATCGGGCGCTGTTTGAACGCGAAAGCCGTGCGCCGTCAGGGCGTCGCGCAGGATTTCGCGGCTGGTTGTGTTGTCATCGGCGATCAGGATGAGCGGGCTTTTGTAATGGGCCTGGTTGGAGGCCTGGGTATTGATGGCCGGTGCGTTGGCCTTGGATTTGCGTGGCATCTCTTGTCTATTCCCGTCTGCCTGTCGCCAGGGTAGCGAAATGGTGAACTGACTTCCCTGGCCTACTGTGCTCTTGACCGACACACTGCCTCCGTGGAGCCGGGTCAGACGATATACCAGCGCTAACCCTAGCCCCGACCCCCCGTACTCGCGGGCCAAACCTGTGTCTAGCTGAACGAAGGGGTGAAAGAGCTGGGACAAATCTTCTTCTGCAATTCCGATACCGGTATCCCATACGTTGAAACGTAGGATGCCTGCTTCTTGATCTCCTTGCACTTCTAATCCCATATAGCCGCCTTCGGGGGTGAATTTGACGGCATTGCTCAGCAAATTGACCAGAATCTGCTTCAGTCGCAGGGCATCTGCTTGAAAGGTTGTAACCTGTTCATCGCGATCGTAGCGGATATGCAGCTGCTTCCCCTTTGCCATCTGTTCGATGAGGCGGAGGCTTGCCTGGCAAGTCGCTTCGACATCTACTTCCTCCAAATCGAGCGCCAGTTTGCCCGCTTCGATTTTTGACAGATCCAGGATTTGTGTGATCAGCGCCAGCAAGTGACGACCACTTTCTTCGATATGACGCATGGCCTTGTCTTGCCGTTCGTCGAGCGGGCCATAGATGTGATGCTGCATCATCTCTGCCAGCGCCAGAATCGTGGTGAGCGGCGTGCGCAATTCGTGGCTCATGTTAGCCAGGAACTCATCCTTGGCCCGCAATGCCTGGGCAAGCTGCGCATTCGCGGTCTGCAGAGCCGTGGTGCGCTCCTCCACACGGCGGGCCAGCGAGGCGCGTTCCGCTTTGAGCGCAGCCTCGGCCTGCCGGCGCCGTTCTTGTTCTTCGCGCTCTTGGGTCACGATGCGCCCACACCCTACAGTGCCGATCATCGCACCGTTTTCATCCCAGAAAGGCGCCTTGTAGACGTCCAGGTAGAGAAACTCTCCCTTCACATTGCCGAATTCGTCGAAGCGCTGCGCCTCCTGCGAAGCCATGACGATGCTGTCCGAATCTTGACAAATCTCGCCGAAGGTGTGCCATTGCAGGTCATGGGGATGTGCGTCCCGTTCTCGGCTGGCGAAGAAGAGGTCGTTCTTTCCAATGGGTTCATCTGTATCGCGCGCGCTGAGCAATTTCGTACAGATCGCCTTGTTGGCGAAGAGGTAGCGTTTTTCCAGGTCTTTGGCCCAGATCAGGTCGGGGACATTGTCGGCCATCAGGCGTATCAGCCGGTAAAGTGCGCGATATTCTGCCTCGCTGGCGGCCAGGGCGCGCTCGGCGTGCTTCTGTTGGGTGATATTCCGCACGATAACGAGAATTCTGCCGGGGCTGGTGCTGGTGCAACGCGCTTCGTAGTCCCGTAGCTCACCCTTGACCATGATTTGGTACTCGAATTGCGTTACCTCGCCCGTTTCATGCGCTTCTTGAATGTGGTGTAACGTTTCCTCTGCCAGGGCAGGGGGGAGTACTTCGTGAAGCGCTTTTCCGAGAAACTCATCCGGTGAGCGATACGTCGTGGATCCGGTCGCGCTCTTGTAGTCCAGGAACACACCCTCCGAACTGAGAACGAACAACAGATCGGGCACGGCATCCAGGAGGGCGCGGGTGTGTGCTTCGCTTTCTTTGAGGGCATCTTCGGTATTTTTGAGGTGTTCGATGAAATCCGATGCCAGCAGGCCGGTGCCCAGGGTGGCAATTGCCGAGGAGGCCGCCGATCCCAGGACGACCTTCCAGACAATGTGGCCTTCTACCAGGATGGTGATGCCCATGGCGGCAACGGTCGCGATGAACACGGTAATGAAGATCACGTGCAACGTGATATAGCGGCGTTTCCATGACCTGACTCTTTCCATCATCAGTTCGAACACGGCTCCCTCCGCTCGTAGGCAACGACGTGAGTTGGGGACCTGCACGGGATGTCTGGTTCACGATGGCGCTACGATATCCCCATGTATAGGCCGCCCAACCTGATCTCACAGTATCTACCGGTTCCGCTCATCGGGATACCTGATTATAGTATGCGGTAGGGTGGGGGTCAAACG
>JAFGNR010000039.1 GCA_016926915.1 Anaerolineae bacterium | reverse complement strand
CCTCGACTACGCTCAGGGCAGGCGCGATACGCCGTAAAGCGGCTTCTGCTGCCTGGAGTTTTTCTTCCACGCCGGTGGTTTGGCCAATGACCAGCGCGAACGTCGCCTGCCTCACCCATAACAAGGGCGTCGCATCCAACACCGCCTTCGGCAACGACGCCAGCCAGTCCAGGATGGGCGCCACTACAGCCCGGTGGTGCAGAGGGAGACCCTTTTCTTCCATCAGGCGCACAGCGCGCGCGATATCACGAGCCGCCGCCGCGTGATGAAACGCTTCGACCCACAAGCCGTGGTCCTCATACCATTGGCTGGCGCGGATGTGCAGGGTGGCGATTCCCCCGCTGTGTCCCCCCCACTGGGGGGGGATGAAAGGGGGGGACCTAGAGGGGTCGCTGCACTGCAATCGCTGGCGCAGCAAATCGCCAAAGAGATGATGATAACGATACCAGCGCCGCTCGTTATCCAGGGGAACGATGAACAGATTTGCGCGTTCGAGATATTCCAGGGTCTCTTGGCCGGAAACTACAGACTGGCCTGCATCACCGTCCAGGCCGGTTCCTGAGGCGCAGACAGCATCGCACAGCGGGCCGCACAGGCGATCAAGGATCGAAGTGCACAGCAAGAACCTCTGCACGCTTGCGGATTGCTGGCGCAGCACTTCTTCGAGCAGGTAATCGAGCACATAATGGTGGCTGCCGGTGAATGAATGGATGAAGCCGGCGGCATCTGATTGCCGTTGTATCGAAAGCGCGGCCAAGTGCAGGCCGGCAATCCAACCTTCAGTGCGTGTTTCCAGAGCCGCGACATCTTCTGCCGAAAGGTTGAGGCCCATGACCCGGTTAAGAAAATCGGCGGCCTCATCCGGCGTGAAACGCAAATCGCCGGCCCGCAGCTCGGTCAGTTGGCCTCGGGCGCGCATTCGAGCCAGGGGCAGGTTGGGATCCTCGCGGCTGGCAATGACCAGGTGCATCTGCGGCGGCAAATGCTCAAGTAGAAAGATAAGCGCCTGATCTACCGCCGGCGCCTCGATTACATGGTAGTCATCCAAGACCAGGACGAAAGGCTCCGGGAAAGCAGCAATCTCATTGAGCAAAGTGGTCAGCAGTGTTTCGGTAGGCGGGGGGTGTGGGGATTGCAAAGCGCCCAACACCCCCTCACCGATTTTCGCGGAAGTCCCATCCACATCCGTAACCAGCGTCTGCAATGCTGCGACGAGATAGACCAGAAAGCGGGTAAGGTCTTTGTCCCTGGCGTCCAGGGACAACCAGGCGACGCGGGAAGGGCGAAGTATAGAGGATGGAGCGTAAAGGGTGGCCTCTGAGGCCTCCCCCAACTTTCCGCCCGCAGTCTCTTGATTGATCCAACTGCTGAGCAGCGTAGTTTTTCCGCAGCCGGCGGGTGCAGAGATGAGGGTCAGCTTGCGTCCAAAACCCTGACCCTGGCGCAGGCCCTCATTCAGCTGCTCGATCAGCCGAGGGCGGAAGACGCGCTCAGCTCGAGGGGTGGGAATATAGAGTTTCGTCGCCAAAATGGGCATGGACATAGGCCCATTATACAACGCGCTCCAGATTCAGAGAATATACGCCATCATCGTCATCCCTCGCTGCGCCTGGAACACGTCTCCCCACCGGGGATGACAGTGATGATCACGTTGCCCTTCTTATGTCCTTTGTCCACGTACCGGTGCGCCTCGACGATCTGTTCCAGCGGATAGCAGCGATCGATCGCCGGGCTGAGCTTGCCGGCCTCGATCAATGCGCTGAGGAAAAGCAAGTCTTCCCGTTTTTCACCGTTGCCCGAAGCCTTATGGACATTGAGATAGACCCCGGTCTTCTTGAGGGCCTTCTTGGCCTGCGAAGCTGCCAGCTTCCCCACCGCGTCGAAAACGACGTCGTAGGTCTCGTCGTTCTGGGGGAACGCCTCTTGCGTGTAGTCGATGACCCGATCCGCGCCCAGGACGCGCACCCTATCCAGGTTTGTGGCGCTGCACACCCCGGTGACATGCGCCCCAAAGTGATGTTTGGCGAGCTGAACGGCGTAGGTTCCGACACTCCCGGAAGCGCCGTAGATCAGCACATGGTCTCCGGGTTGGATATGTCCTTTGCGAAGGCAGCGCAGCGCGGTCATGCCCCCACCCGGAAGGGCCGCAGCGGCCCCATAGGAGATGTTAGCCGGTTTCTTGACCAGCATCCCGTCCTGGGGCATACACTTGTACTCGGCATAGCCGCCGAACCCCACGTCGAAGGTGGAGGCAATCACCGGATCGCCCGGCTTGAACCGGGTCACGTCTTTGCCAACTGCCTCAAGCTCTCCGGACACTTCCATCCCTAAAATGGGCCGCTTGGGTCTTCTGAGGCCCAGGTACAGCCGGGCGAAGAACCGTTGCCAGCGCGACCCAGGAATTCTGAGACTGCGCATGATTGTGTCCCCGATGGTGACGGTCGTCGCGTGGATTTTGATCAAGACCTCGCCGGCCTTCGGCGTAGGTTTTGCAATCTCTTTGAGATGCAACACCTCCGGCGGGCCGTATTCAGTATATACAATGGCTTTCATCAATCGCCCCTTTCTTTCCATGTCATTCCAGTCACTGCTGTTTACGTATTACCGGTATAGGTCTGGCGAACGCGGCATCGCACACGGCGGGAGTGAACCCTTTCGCGATCAGCCATATCGCCAAAACCATTTCCTGCACGAATATCGGGAGTTGCAAGACGGTGCTAAGGGTCGCCGTAGGACCGAAAACACCGAACATCGTCAAAAAGCCAGCTGCCAGATTCAACAAGAGCGCCATCAGCCCCCAAGCCGATAGCCAGCGCGGCACGAGGCGGGACCGGTACAACAAGTAGTAGAACAACACCCCTCCCAGGCCAAAGGTGATCATTAGCACAGCGCCCAATTCCGCCGTTTCCAGCAAGACGTGACCTAAAGCCTGAAAATGCACCGCCTCCGCCCCTCCGGTGTGATAGATCTGGCTGAGGGGCAAAAGCAACAGCCAGCTCACCGCAATCGCCAGATAGACACTCCCTTCCAGCGCTCCTCTGAACACCACATAGCCCAACGCCAGAACCTCGTCGTGCTTCCGTAAAACGGGAAACGCCACAATGGGAATCAGGGTCAACACCACCCCCATCGCCAACACAAAGAGCGTGCCAGCAATGATACGCTCTCCGTTAGCGGAAACAATGCGCAGCATATCCGGCGCGCCTTGAATCGGATCTGTAAGCACACGGCTCAGAATGCCGGAGACGGTCCCCACTATGTAAAGGATCCCCATCATACTTGCGGTACGCTTGTTCGCGTTCATTTTCTTTCTCCTCAAAAAATAGCCATCCGCTTGCAGCTCTCAGCCGTCAGCAAGTTTGGCGTTGAATATTGTAGCGCCAGGTGCAAAGCGCGCGCGTTCCTGAGTCCCATAAGCCACGTTGCCTCAGGTCGCACGGTCCCGGTTTCGTGATTGTGGCTGCGGTAGTCCACATGGGAATTCCTGCGAGCTAGCGCTGATGCCGGTTGTTACCTCGGCTCCAGCGCGCCGCGATTGACCGAGACCAAAGGGATGCCCAAATCCCGCACAGTTCTCAGCAAGCCGTGCAACGCGGCTTGATCTATCACGGGGCCGGTCAACAGCGTATCGCCGTTTTCTTCCAACGTGATGGTCAGGCCCTCGAACCGGTTTGTCAGTGTGCGACTCAAGTGGCCTGCCAGCCTGATCTGATAGACCACGGCTTCGCCCCCGGTTTTTGTGTTGCGTTCGTTCGACATAGCCTTGCTCCCCCACAGCCATTCACCATTCGGAGAAAAGTATAGCAAGCCTCCCCACAGATTACATCCTCCTATGGTAGGAGATAGCAGGAGGAGAGGGGAGGAGATTGAGAAGGGTACTACAACAGCTGCAGGTCTTTGGCGCGGGCGGCAGCCTGGAAGCGATTGCTCACCCCCAGCTTGCCGTAGATGTTCTTGGCATGCGTCTTGACCGTGGTCACGGCAATGACCAACTGCGCGGCGATGTCCGGGTTGGAGTAGCCGGCGGCGATCAGTTGGAGCACTTCACGTTCTCGCGGCGTCAGGGGTTCAATCAAGCTGGGGACCCCGGCAGCTTGCGTTGCCGGGGAAGCTGGCGGGTCCTGAATCGCAGCGGTCTGCGACAGGAGGTTGTCGAAAGCGGCTGCCAGGGTATCACAATACGCCTGCATGCGCGGCGTCCTGTCTGCCTCTGCGGCGCACACCCTAGATAGCAAGGCTGCCAACGGTCTTCCTGCGTCCACGAAGATGCGGACGTAGCCTTCCGGTTCGGCCAGGGCCAGGGCGCGCTCCAATGCGACCAGCGCGCGCGGAGTATTGCCCTGCGCCTCATGCGCGCAGGCTTGCAGCGCCAGGATTTCGATCACACTGCGCAGTCTGTTGCCGGCATCCGCCGCTTGCAGGAGACGGTCCAGAAAATCGAGCGTCTCGTGAAGGGATGCCACGTCCGGGGCGCTCGGGTACCGGGCTAGACGCACGCGCGCCAGGGTGAGATGTTCGAACTCGTGCAGGTAGCTCAGGTCATCGTCGACCGAAAGGCCCTGCTCCTGCACCCAGGCCAGGGCCTCAGCCATCCGTCCCTGCTCAAGCCAGATGCGTACTCGCAACGCCGCGATAGG
>JAFGNR010000205.1 GCA_016926915.1 Anaerolineae bacterium | reverse complement strand
GCTCTCGAAGACCTCGGTCTGCGGCGGGATCGTGCCGTCTTCTTTGGCCAGCCACACGAACGAGCTGGGCCAGGCGCGCTCGACGTGTCCGATCACGGCCAGTGCGCCGCCCGCTGGCGCGCTCAACATCCGCTTCGGCAGGCCGGCGACGAAGGGGTGGGGCGTCAGTTCGATTGCCGGACCAGGTTGTTGTCCAATCTGCATGCGGCGCAGGTTGGTGTAGGCGTCGCGTTGGGGCGTGCCGCCGCTGAAACAGGCGAAGAAGAACGCGATGAGGCCCAGGAGGTTGGCATCCTGGCCCAGGTCTGTGCCGGCGAAGACGAAGTCCCGGTGCTCGAAGGGGCCTTGTCCGGGCCAGTCCGCGCAGATCAACGCGCCCTGGTAGTTCTGCGGCGACAGTCCCTTTGTGTTGTCAGTCCGGACTTGCAGGCCGTGACTGGCGGCAAACAACAAGGCCGGTGTATCCGAGCCGCCCAACCACCGCCGCAGCGCCGCCTTTTTGGCATCCAGGCCGAAGACGGTGTCGAACTGCCAATCGCCGCCACTCTGGCTCAGCGTCTCGTATAGCGGATTGATCAGGTAATGGAGGCTCTGGTTGGTTGCCGTGTCCGGGGTTTCGTGAGTCACGCCAAAGAATCCGGCCCGGCGCGGCAGCTTGACGGCACCCGACTCTGCTGCTACCACGCTTTCGGCATACACGTTGTACTCGGCGACCGTCTCGAAGTCCAGGCGTCCGACCGCGTACTGCACGTCGAGCTGGCTCTGAAACTCGTACGGAATCTTCTCCGGGCTGCCGACGATCAGCAGGTAATAGGGCACCTTGTCCGGGTTGGCGGGGCCGGGGCCGGCGCCCTGGCGAGCCAGGAAGCTGCTTTTCGAATCCTTACCGACCCGGAAATCGTACCGGTGGTAAAGGCTGCCGGCCTGGTCTTTGCGCAGATCGATCAACGGCTGCAATGCCGCCTCCACCGCGGGATCGGCATCATCGGCGAAGATGACACCCCAGCCCGTTTGCAACAGTTCCCTTTCGTCCACCCCTTCTTTGACGCCGAGGTGCTTGGGCCTGCGGGCGCGGGCCTTAAGCTCGTTGAGGTTTTCCGGGTCTTTCTCCCCCCGGATCAACGCGTCCAGTTCATTGACATCCATCGGCGGGATGGCGTAGGTGCCGGTGTCGACGTCGATGCCGTTGGGATAGATCATGGTGTTCATGGGTGCTCCTTTACGCCGGTGGTACCAGGCCCCGCCGTCCCAGCTCGCGCCGCGCCGCCTCCAATGCCCGCATCGCATCCAGGCGCAGGAAGGTCAGGTTGGTGTGCTTGACGTTGTCGTCTTCGTCATCGCCGTCGACAATGGGCACACCGCCACGCCGTAGCCAGTTTGTGATCTGGTTGACCGTGGGCAGCTCACCGGCATGGCGTTTGTAGTATTCCTGCAGCAGCAGGATGACGCCCACGGTCACCGGTGTGGCCTGGCTCGTGCCGTGTTGCACCGATTCGCCGTGCGGGCCGTTGATGCCGGATGAGGTGACCGGCGCGCCCGGCGCGAAGATCTCGGTGCGCGTTACCCGGTTCACGGAGGGGTGCAGCCGTTGGGAGAATGGCGTGATCTGTCCCGCGCGGCTGGAGAAAGCCTCCGCCCCATTGCCATACCGGAATCCGCCCTCCGCCGCATCGTACACCGCGCCGACGCTGACCGTCTGCCGGATGATCGCCGGATAGCCCATGCCTTGCTCGCTGTCGTGCGTGTAGTAGTCATTGCCTGCGGCGACGACAACGGCGATCCTGGCCCGGCGCAACGCGGCGATTTTGCGCTTCATGGAGCTATTCAGGTAGGGGCGATCCTGGACATAGTTTTCGCCATCGCCCAACGACATACAGACGGCGCTGATCTTGTACGTCGTGTAATTTTGCAGCACCCACTCCAACGCCTGTTCCGCCCAGGCGAAGCTGCCGCCGCCATTGTTCCCCAGCACTTTGAGCGCTGCCACGTGGGCTTCAGGCGCTATGCCGGTGTGGTCTCCCTTGCTCAGGACGATCCCGGCCACGTTGGTGCCGTGGCCGTTACCGTCGGTCACATTGTTTGGATCGCCGCCATAGTCGGCTGTGAAGTTGTGCACAGCGGCGATGCGCCCGGCGAAGTCGACGTGCTGCGTGTTGAGACCCGTATCCAGCACGGCGGCACACAGTCCTTTCCCACTGACCTGGAAGGCCTGTCGCGCCTGGCTGGCACGGATAAACGCATCGACTTCGGGCAAAAATGCGGCCTGGGGACTGTCAAACTGCGCTGCGGGGGGCTCTACCGGCTTGATCATATCGGGAAATCGGACATCCGTCATCGTTGACCTCCTTAACCTATCATCATTTGTGTAAAGTCTTCAGGCGTGACCGGGATAATCGCTTCCCAGGGAAAACACGTACCCAACGTATAAGATGCGCTAAATGCCTGGAGGAAGCGGCTCTCTACGGCTTGCTGGTAGGTACACTTCAATTATATGTAAACGCACGATAAAAGCAATCGAGAACACCTGCCTACAACAAAAGAGATTGCACACTGGATATTATTCGTCTGGGGTTTGCTTGCCTGCGTATTCGTGCTACAACTATTGCCAGTGTTTCATGCCGTCCTATATCTGCAAAGGAGATGATCTGTTATGTGTTTTTGATAAACTAAAACAGGTTCTCCCGCACTTTACGTGAAAACTGTAGTTTCGCCAAAAGTTGGCGGATAGCACTTTAACAACCGCAAAAAAGAAGCCCGATCGGTGTATGGGGTGGTAGCAGTCGGCG
>JAFGNR010000204.1 GCA_016926915.1 Anaerolineae bacterium | reverse complement strand
TGGGGGGAACCCTCTTACAATGTTGGCAACGTGCTGGCGCTCAACAATGGCAACTTGTTGCCGGTGGTGCTCAGCATGAACTGTGAGTCGGGACGCTTTGACGGCTCCACAGACCCCTGTTTCGCCGAGGCGTGGCAGCGTAACCCGAATGGCGGCGCGGTGGGCGTGGTGGCGGCTACCCGTAACAGCTACAGCGGCTACAACGACTGGATGGCCGAGGGCATCATCGACGCCATCTGGCCCGATTTCTTGACCTATAACGATCCGGGCTTTGCTTTGCCCGAGTATCGCGTGGCGGCGGCGCTGAACTACGGCAAGATCGCCATGACAGTCTTGTGGGGCGATCCCTGGGGCGAGCAGCAGTTGGAGTTCGAGCTCTTCCACTGGTTCGGCGACCCCACCATGGAAATCCATACGGCGCCTCCCATGGGCTATGAGGTTCCCTGGTTGATCGAGACGCCGGTGAGCGGCACGGTTGCCGCCGGCGACTCCATCGAGGTCGCTATCACCTTTGACGCAGCCGCGGTCGCCGAGACGGGGCAGTACACGGCGGAGTTGTTGGTGCCCAGCGACGATCCCTTTGCGGCCTTGATACGGATTCCCGTCACCATGACGGTTGTCCTCGATGGGCCGGTGCTTGAGATCACGAAGATGGCCTCGGATGATCCGGTGGAGGCGGGGGCGTTGTTGACCTATACGCTGACCGTGGAGAACCATGGCAATGAGGATGCTACCGGTGTGACCATCACCGATACCGTACCCGCAGACACCGAATTCGTCAGCGCCGCGAATGGCGGCGCCCTGGTCGGCGATGCGGTCACCTGGACCGGCCTCGCGGCGCCGGCTGGCGACAGCATTACCGTCATGTTCACAGTGGGCGTCGACAGTCCCTTGCCCAATGGCAGCGTGATTGCCAACGACGACTATGCCGTCACCTGTACGGAGGGCGCCGGCGATGTGGGGCCGTCGGTCGAAGTCACGGTTTCCAGTGCGCCTATACTGGCTATCGCCAAGACGGCGGATCCCGGGATCAGCGTCGAGGCGGGCGATCTCCTGACCTACACGCTTGTGGTCGAAAACACCGGCAACGCGGATGCGACCGGTGTGACCATCAGCGACGCCGTGCCCGCTGACACGACGTTTGTCTCTGCCGATGCGGGCGGCGTGCTCGTGGGCGGCGACGTCCGTTGGACCGGGAAGACGGCGCCTGTTGGCGACGCGCTTACGGTGCGCTTTACCGTCCGGGTTGATAGTCCATTGCCCAACGGTACCCTTGTCGTCAATGATGACTACGGGGTGACGTGCGCGCAGGGAGCGAGCACTACAGGCGCGCCGGTCGAAGTGACGGTGACCAGTTCTCCGCAACTGACGATCAGCAAGACCGCCAGCCACGATCCGGTGCAGGCTGGCGCGTTGCTGACTTACACGATTACGGCTGTCAACACCGGCAATGCCAACGCGGGTGGTTCGGTTATCACCGATGTGATACCTGTGGGGACTACCTTTGTCGCGGCTAGTGACGGCGGCAAGCTCCAGGGCGACCGTGTGGAATGGACGGACAAGGTCGTGCCCAGCGGCGGGGATCTGGAGTTGACCTTCACGGTGCGCGTGGACAGCCCGTTGCCCAACGGAACGCTCATCACCAATGCAGCCTATGGAGTTACCTGCGCTTGCGGCTGTCACGCCGTCGGCGCTCCCGTAGAGGCGACCGTGGAAAGCGCGCCGGTGCTGTCGATCATCAAAACCGCCAACGCGACCTATGTGAATCCCGGCGAGCTGCTGACCTATACCCTGACGGTTTCCAACACCGGAAACGCGAATGCCAGCGGCGTAACGATTTCCGATACCTTGCCAGCAAACGTTGTCTTTATCTCTGCTGACGCCGGCGGTGCGGCGGCGGACGGTGTGGTTACCTGGGATGGTCTGGCAATTCTAGCCGGCGAGCATATCTCCGTTCAGCTGGTGGTGGAGATTGCCATGCCCTTGCCCGACGGCGCCGAGATCGTGAATGCGAGCTATGGCGCGACGTGCGCAGAAGGTTCCTTCGCGGTAGGTAGCCCGGTGATCGCGATCGTCGAGAGCGCGCCGCTGCTTGCTATTGCGGTACAAGCGTGGCCAGAAATGGTGGCGGCGGGTGATTTCATCACGTACACGATCACGGTGAGCAATCAGGGCAACGCGGATGCCACCGGCGTAGACGTCTACGATAGATTGCCAACGTACACCACATTCATCTCGGCGGATGGGGGCGGTGTGCTCGACGGGGATACCGTCAAGTGGTTGGGGTACGTGGTACCCGCAGGCGATAGCCTCGTCATGCACCTGATGGTGCAGGTCGATCCTGGCATGGGGACCGGCGGCATCGTTAGCAACGATGACTTCGGCGCTACCTGCGCCGAGGGCGGCGCGGTCCAGGGCGAAGCGCCGGTCGACGTGACCGTCGAACAGACCGAGTGGTTCGTCTACCTGGCGTTGCTTCTCATGGACTAACGTTTAGGCGTGCTCCCTCCGGCGGGTCGCAGACCCGCCGGAGGGATTTTTTATGCCATCTGATCGCGTAGATTCTCTGCCCCGGCCCGCGCCCGCTCTAAATCCCCTTCCAGGAATTCGTGTTTCTCGCCGGTAAATGGTGTAGTTTCGTGCGTACTCCCGTGTCTTATGGCGGCTCTAATTGCATTTCGGCGAGATTGTGATTTCCGATAGCAGCTATACGATACGCTATATAAACGGCAGCTCTTTTCAATAGGAGGCGACATGGC
Organism: Anaerolineae bacterium; assembly: GCA_016926915.1. GTDB lineage: Bacteria > Chloroflexota > Anaerolineae > B4-G1 > SLSP01 > JAFGNR01. The sequence continues at coordinate 2,994 of JAFGNR010000204.1, read as the reverse complement.
TGAGAAAACGAAAATCGGCATCATCATCTGCGATCGCTACCGTCGTTGCGCGGGGGGCAAGTGCCTGCGTGCATTGCGGAACCGCGAGGGCGCCTTCAGCATCTATGCAGATGAGGAAGTAGAGCTCGTGGGGTACACCACATGCGATGGCTGTCCCGGCGGCAATATTGAGTATGCGGGCGAAGAAATGGTCAAGAACGGCGCCACGGTGATCCATCTGGCGACCGGATTGGTGGTGGGCTATCCTCCTTGCCCCTATATCGCGACATTCAAGGCGTTCCTGGAAAACCGTTATGGCGTCAAGGTCGTTGTGGGTACGCACCCGATTCCTAAGAAGTATTTGGATATGCATACCGCGTTGGGAACCTGGGAAGATGCCTCCTGGGCGCCGCTGCTCGAACCAACCCTGGCAGATCCTGAGACTCGCGCTGCCTATGACTGATCTCGCGCGGCAAATTGGCCGGGGGTAGGCGCATGAGCGAGACGCAGAAATCTCCCGCAAGCCCTTGGCTGTTCTTGGTATTGGTTTTGGGCCTATCCTGGCTGTTTTGGATTCCGGCGGCCTGGGTTGGTCCCCCTGAACCTGCCCCGCTGACATTGGCTCTTCATTATGCGGGCGGCGCGATGCCGTTTCTGGTTACGATTGGATTCGTGTTCCTCACCATGGCGCCTGCCAGCCGGGGGGAATTCGCCAAGCGCATCATTGACATGAGACGCATTGGATGGCGCTGGTATCTCTTGATTCTTTTCCTGCCGCCCATCTTGACGCTGTTGGCCGGCGGCCTTGATGCGTTGTGGGGTGGGGACGGTATGCAGCCAGAGGCGTTGACCCGTTTCACGAGCGCTCCATTGGGTATTCTACCGTTTGCACTTTTCATGTTGCTATTTGGCCCGGTCCCGGAGGAGATTGCCTGGCGCGGCTATGCGCTGGATCGATTGCGGGACCGGTTCCCGGTGGTGGCAGCTGGCGTGCTACTGGGCGTCATCTGGACCGTGTGGCACCTGCCTCTGTTCTGGATCGAGGGCAGCTACCAGCATGGATTAGGCGTCGGGACGGGTTCGTTCTGGCTGTTCATGCTCGACAAGGCGCCGCAAACCCTCGTGATGGCGTGGGTCTACTACAGTACGCAGCGGAGCACCTTGTCGGCGATCTTGCTTCACTTCTCTGTGAATTTCACCGGTGAGCTATTCGCGCTGACGTTGCGTGCGGAAACGTTCTATATCCTGTTGTGGTATGGCGCGGCGGTTATCGCGATTGTGGCCTTGGTGCGGAGAAGGGACATCGGCCGGCCCGGATAATCTCCCCGTCGGTTTCATCTTCTCGGACCACTTGCTCCCCTTGTGCATTGGTGTACGCTTTGCCTGTACGTGACACACAAGTCATCATCAGGAGGGGAGTATGTTCCGGACATCCTTGTGGCACGCGCACCTGGGGCTTTCCGAACCATGGTGCGCTGCCATCGAAGAAGCCTGGGTCGCATATTGCGGAGGGTCTTTGCCGGTAGGGGCCGCCATTGTCGATGAACACGGTCACATTGTGGCGCGTGGGCGCAATCGCATCTACGAGACGTCAGCAGAAGGAACGCATATCTACGGCAGCCGGGTCGCGCACGCGGAAATGAATGCCCTGTTTGCGTTGGGGAACGATCGCGTCAATCCTGCAGGATGCACAGTCTACACCACCCTTGAACCCTGCCCTATGTGCCTGGGGGCGATCCGCATCAGTATGATCCCGGAAGTCCGTTATCTATGCTGCGATGCTGTGATCAAAGGGGCGACAGAAGCGATTATGGGGGCGCCCTTCATGCGCGGGAAGGTCACCCTTTCACGGATGGCGGATACCGGGGTTGCCGATGTGTTGGAAATCATTCTGCTGGCATGGCTGACTGACCTGGTGTTGCGGCTGAATGACGCGCGTATGGTGCGCTTGCTAGGTGTGCGTGCGAATTACTGTCCTGAAGGCGTGCAGCTGGGACGCGCGCTTTTCGATTCTGGTGAGCTGGCAGCATGGGGTGCCCGGTCGATGCCCGCCGGCGAAGTTGTCGATAGATTGCTGGTGCGGCTTGGTAGAGAATAAGCAGTCCGTTTCAGTAGCACTATGTCCGAAATCTCACAACTAGAAGAAGCTATTCTGGCATTGGAGCAGCAACGCAGTGTCCTGAGCGATGCCGTGGTGGATGTTGCGTTGGCTCCTATGCGCGAAAAACTGGCGGCGTTGCGCGCGCAAGTCGGTGAGTCCAGGTTCCCGGGCACACGTCAAAGGAAACAAGTTACGGTGCTGTTTGCCGATATCTCAGGATTCACAGCGCTCGCGCGTGAGATGGATGCCGAGGATGTCACAGAACTCATGAATGCTGTGTGGCAGCGCCTGGATGCCATAATCCTCGATCTGGGCGGCGTCATTGATAAGCATATGGGCGATGGTGTGATGGCTCTGTGGGGTGTGAACAGCGGGCGCGAAGACGAACCGGAGCGGGCCGTGCGCGCTGCATTGCACATGCAGGATGCGCTACGGACGTTCCGCGACGAGCGCGAACTAGACCTGGCAATGCGTGTGGGGGTACATACGGGACCGGCGTTGCTCGGCGCCATTGGGATCACCGCCGAGTTCACGGCGATGGGGACGACGGTGAACCTGGCCAGTCGTCTGGAAGGCATCGCCCCGGTGGATGGCGTGCTGATTTCTTACGAGACTTATCAGCGGGTCCGCGGACATTTCGATATTCGACCTCTACCGCCGGTCTGGGTGAAGGGGAGTTCCGTGCTCCTGGACGTCTACCAGGTACTCCGAATCCGCCCGCGCGTCTTTCACCCTTCCACACGTGGTGTGGAGGGCGTGGAGACCCGAATGGTCGGCAGGCAAGTGGAATTCGAACGGCTCCGGCGTGCTTTCAAAGATGTGATTGAGGCGGGGGCGTTCCGGGTTGTTACGATCGTGGGTGAGGCCGGCATCGGCAAGAGCCGTCTGTTGGCTGAGTTTGACGACTGGGCAAC
>JAFGNR010000203.1 GCA_016926915.1 Anaerolineae bacterium | reverse complement strand
GGCAACCGGATCGCCGGCAACCGGATCGCCGGCGTCGTAGGCGGTGTGATCTACGCCTTCTGCCCCTACCACCTCTGGAAAGCCTGGGCCTGGATTCCCCTTTCGAACATCCAATGGCTGCCGCTTTATCTCTCGGCGCTGCTGGCGCTGCGTCGTTCCAGACAACCCCGGCACGCCCTGCTGGCAGGACTGTGGTTCGGCCTCAATTTCCTCACCAGCTATATCTACGGATTCATGCTGGGCCTAGTCACAGCATTCTACGCGCTCTTCTCAGCGGTGTACGCCTTCGTGACGCAGGGCCAGATCACCCTCCGGCGGCGCGACCTGCTTCTCGGCGCGCTCGTCGTGGTAGTGGGCGCGGTCCTGGTGCTGCCGGTGGGCGGCCCCATCATCCTGGATTCGTTGACCATAGCGCCGGAAGATGCGCCGCATAAGTACGTGTGGCCTTTCGAACACCTCTACGGATTAGTAGCCCGTCCCTCCGACTATCTGATCCCCTCCACCATTTCATGGCTCTATCCCTGGTTTTCCGGCCTGGATGCGCCGGATACGACAAGAGGCGAATTCACCCATGGTCTTTTTATCGGATATGGGGCGCTGGCGTCGATGGTCATCGCCGCCTGGGGCCAATGGCGACGGCGCACTGCTCCGCCGGACGGCGCTCCCGACGGATTCGCGATGGCCTTCTTCTGGGTGTTGTTCGTCGCCGCGTTGGCCAGCTCCCTGATGCCGCCCACCCTGCAGCTCAATCTTCCGGGATTCGGCCCGCTCACGATCAAGGGGCCGGGCTACTTCAGCTACAACCTGACGCCCTGGTTCCGCGAATACGCCCGCTTCGGCGCGCTGGTGATGGTAGCGGCGGCAGTCCTTGCCGGCTGCGGCGTCTCTTTCATGCTCCAGACGCTCGCGGCGCGTCCCTGGGGACGGAACCTTTTCCTCGGTCTGCTGGCGCTCGCGCTGCTTGCCGACTACGGCTTCACCCGCCCGGAAACCGGCGAATTGATCGATACCGCGTACGTACCTGAGGTCTATACCTGGTTGGCGGGGCAGCCGGGCGACCTCATCATCGCCGAGTATCCCTTCCCACGCTCCAGCCAGGTCAGCCCCAACTACCTGTTCTACACCACCGTCCACGGCAAACGCCTGGTGAACGGTCACGGCTTCAGCACCCGTTCGGATCTACTGATGCCGGCGCTGTGGGATCTGACCGACCGGCAGACGCCAGGGGTCTTGAGCGCCCTGGGTGTGGATTACGTGCTGCTGCACAATCGCTGGCCCGGGTTCCAGCAGTGGTACGCCGCCCTGCCCACCCCCTTCGTCTCGGCTGCCGACCTGGCGATAGTGCAGCGCTTCGATACCGCCATGGCGCTCCAGGTGAAAAGCGAACCGGCCGCGGTGATTGCCGCCCCGGGAGAGGGTATGGTGCTGGCTTCCGACCAGGCGTTGCGGTTAGCCTGGTGGTGGATCGAGGAAGCCGGCGCGCTCCATCTGATCAACACCACCGGGGAACCGGCGACAATCGCCCTGCACTTCACAGTCACCGCCTATGGCGAGGCAGCCGGGCTGGACGTCTACCTGGAGGACGGCGCGCCGGTTCCGGCATCGTTCGTGGAGGGCAGCGAAAACCGCGTCGCGGTCGGCCCGCTCACCCTACCACCGGGCCGCCTGTTCGACCAGTTCCGCCCGAAGATGGTCACCCTGGTACTGGTCCTTCCCGGCGCAGGAGAAGGCGGCGTGGGGATACGGGATTTCGAAGTGCGGATGGAGTGAAAGAGAAGAACTGCACTGCCGTTGGCATCGCGAAGGCGAGGCTCTGTTGCACGCTTTAGCCTGCACGCCACACACTGTCACGTGGAGAAGCACATTCTTTTGCCTGGATTTGATTATAGTTTAGTGCAAAATTCAGGAATATACAATTACGTGTCTTTTCGAGGTGCGTTTTAAGAAGGGACGCGAGACGCCTGTGAAAGCGCCCACGTTATAGAAAGCGGGACCTCCCCACGAATGAGGAAGTCCCCTTTCAAGACCTATCGATACAGACCGAGAACCGTCGCCGGTGGTTCCCGCCCCAGGGGGCGCCCGTCTAGTAGCGGATCACCAGCGGCAGGTTGAGGTATTGCGGCAGACCCGCCAGCCAGGTGTCCACTAGCACATCTCCAACGACGCCATCCCCGTTGGGGCCTGTGGGACCGGCGGGGTCGCCCCACCAATTGTGGTTGGCTTCGATGTGAGCAAGGGGATCGTAGGCGCCTTTGGTGTAGGTGATTCCTGGACCTTCGTTGCTATAGAAAGCGTTGAATTCGACAAACGGCATCGCGGGCGACGCAGCAGCGTTCATCATGGTCGAGTTAGACGGCATATTGTAGAAGTGAACTGCCGAGACCGTACCCGTGCCGTCATTCCCGGAAAGCGCATAGACCTTGTTGTCGGTCACGCGCAGATTGTAGAACGGTTGCGCGTGCTCTACCAGCGGGCCGCCGACAAACCGGATCCCGCTGACATTCACGCCATGACTGATCTCGTTCCCGACCACGGAAATATGATTTCCGCCGCCATAGAGGTTGATGTTCGCCAGCGGGATGGTAGGTGAATAACTTCGCGAGCCCCCCACGAAGGTATTGCCTTTCACGTCCAACGTATCCGGCAATGGTGAGTTCGTCTGGTTGGAAACGTACACGCCGCGCCCGGCGTCCATGAACTGGTTGCCGGTCACAAAAACCTGGGAGAGGCGCTCTGCACCATACTCGATGTATACCGAAAGCGGCGCCCCCATGTAGGAAAACTGGTTGCCCGTAAACGTAAAATTGCGGCCCCGGTGATCCACGAAGAACTTCACGCCCCCGCTGGCCACCGTCTTGTTGTGCGTGTAAATCACCGAGTCGGACTCGCCATTATCACTCCACACAATGTCGGATAGGTTATCGAACCAGTATCCCCCGGAGAAAAGCACTTTTTGGGACTGCGACCCGGGCTCGCCGTGCCAATAAACGCCTTCAGTGTTCCCAACGAGCGTAT
>JAFGNR010000202.1 GCA_016926915.1 Anaerolineae bacterium | reverse complement strand
GCGCAGCCATGAGGGAGACATCGCAATACCCGATAACCGGGCGCTGAAACTCGTGGTGTTGCCGCCGGAGGACAACGGCGCGGACATTCCCCAATGGATTGAACGGCGCGGCGCAGCCTTTCGTGAGTACCAGAACACCCTGTTCTTTGCCTTAGCCGATAGCAGCGCGTTCGCCAATCTCCGGGAGGATGTGAAGACCATTCTGGCGTTGGAAGACATCCAGCAGGAAGTGAAGGAGGGTCTGAGTCCTTTGCCTGCCGAGAAGCTCGACGAAGTCGGCCGGCGCCTGCGAGATATCGAACGCGATCTCTCGTTCAAGATACGGCGGATGTACCACACCCTGCGCACGGGGTCTCAGGAGATCGATCTAGGCCAGCCGGTAACGGGCAAGGAGACGCTCAGCCACTGGTATTGGCGCGAGTTGGCGTCCGGCGAGCGCGGCTTGATTGTCACTCAGCTCCACTACCGGCTGTTGGTGAACAAATTCCTCGTCGCCAATGAACAGGTGGCCTCAAACGTGATCCTGGACCAGTTCTACAAGAACCTGGAGCTGCCGGTCCCCTCGGAGCCCGGCGTCGTGGCGCGGGCCATTCAGTTGGGCGTGCAGGATGGCGCGCTGGCGTTGTCCGACATCCGCGACGGGCAGGTGGTGCGGGATAGCTTCAAGTTCGCCACGGCGATTTCCCTGGCCGATGTGACCTTCGACGCGGGGGAAATCCTGCTCTCGCGTGGTCGCGCGGAGGCCCTGGCAGCGCAGTGGGCCGCCGAAGACGCCGCGAAAGCCATCCCAGAACCCCAGCCTCCCACCGGTGTGGGGGGCGCCGAGGGGGAAACGGAAGGCAAGGGAGGCGCTCAACCGCCCCGGCCTCCGGTCGTGTCGCCCGGTCCCCCGCCGCGTGAAGAGGTCACACTGCACCGGCTGCGCCTGGTCGTGAGCGATATTCCCGCCAGCAAGATTGCCGATGTGAACCGGGGGATTTTCATGCCGCTGAGCAATCTCGTCGATGGGGCGCTGACGTTCACTTTGGAGATTGACGTCACCAGTCAGGAAGGGATCCCGCAGGCTACCGTGGAGCAGAAGATCAAGGAGACCATTCGCCAGATTGGCGCGCGGGTCGTGGAGGAAGACGAGGACTGATACGTTCCCCGGCAGCGCTGACCCGGCCATGATGAAGAGGCTCACGGAGAGACACGGATGAACACGGAGTTTTCCTCGAGACGCACAGAGGGAAACGGGCAAGGCCCCGTTCTGTTCCGGAATCGTTAGGGAAAGTGCGATAGACAATTAGGCGCGCCAGTCCGGCGCGCCTAATGAGTGTGAGGCAACGATAAACTCGCGTACCCCGCTGCGTTATTCCGGGATGGTTTCTGCGGTGGGTACGATGCCAGGACCGGGCATGACCAGGGTGGGCGCCATTCCCTCTTCGACGAAGATAATCTTGTCGGCGGCGCTGAGGGCGCTAGCGTTGGCCAGCACGATCTGCAGCTGCAGGTACCCGGGATACTGCGCGTACATTTCTGCCAGGGCCAGCTGCAGGGCGCGATCGGCTTGCGCTTTGGCGGCCGCCGCCTCGGCAAGGATGAGGTTGATCTCGGCGTCTCGCTGGGCCGCCAACAATTCGTTGGCCTTGGTGGATTCGATCACCTGCCGCTCGGTCTCCAGCTGGGCGAGTTCGTTGGCGCGTTCCGCTTCGATTACAGCCTGCTGCGAAAGCAACCGCTCCCGCTCCAACTGCGCCAGGGTCGTCTGCTGGCGCGTCTGCTCCTGGATGCGGCTCTGCTCGACGCGGATTTCGCCTTCTTGCTTGGCCTGCTCGGAAGCGGCTTCGGCCAGGGCCTTCAACCGGTCCTGGGCCGCCTTCTCGGTGGCCAACCGGCTCTGCACGATGGCGTCCAGCGCCGCTTGCACCTCGGGATCGAGCACCACTTCCGGCACCACCAGATTCTGTATGGTCAATCCCATCTGGCTGGCCAGTTCGTCGAGTTCGTCATCGATGCACTGGCGCAGATCGTCCCGGGCGGTGCCGATGATATTGTCATCGAATGTGCGATCTCCGACGCAGACCTTCATTGCCTGTTTGGCCTGGTCTTGCACACGCGCCACCACCAAAGTATCATCCAGATAGAGACCCCGGTATTGCGCCCAGTTCTCGCGAATGAGCTCTTTCTGGACCAGGCCGGGACGGAAGATATCGCCGCTGACCACCAGGCCGATGCGCTGCTTGTCCTTGGTGATAATCTCCGGATCGGTGACGGTAAAGGGGACCGCCTGGCTGGAGACCCGCCTGAGGTCTACGAACAAGCCCACGTCGCTGTAGACGCCGGGGCCGACAATCTGGTGAATCCGGCCGGACCGGAACTGCACGCCGATTTCCTGTTCCTCTACCGTCTGCAGGACGTAGAAGAACCGTCCTGCAAACATCGAGAGCAGGACCAGCACCACAAGCACAATCAGGCCAATTGTGACATAACGCGAGATGCTCCTCATACGGGCTGTGTCTGACATGGCTCCTCCTCAGAGTATGGGTTTCAGTATTCGCTCCTACCTGGCATTATGACGCCATAAGACATTTAAGGCAAATAGAGGGGAGAGGTAACAGCAAGATAGGTCATAGGTATTAACCTATCTACCTATCTTGCTAACGCCTATGCCGCTAACACCTATCCCGGCAAGGTGAAGGTGAAGAGGCTGCCTGCGCCGGGTGTGCTTTCGACGGTGATAGCGCCGTGATGGAGCTCGATGTACTGTTTGGCGATGGCCAAACCCAGGCCCGATCCGCCGTGACCGGTGCGCGCCCGGGATTTGTCGTTGCGCCAGAAGCGCTCGAAGATGTAGGGCAAGTCCTCAGGAGGAATGCCCGTGCCCGTATCGCCGACCGAGACCGCAACGCCGCCGGGCGTCGCGACCGCCGCGAGGCGAATGACGCCGCCTTCCGGCGTGTGCCGCAGGGCATTGGTAATCAGGTTGCCGAGCACCTG